>NZ_CP025030.1:305989-611979 GCF_002812705.1 Achromobacter spanius
TGTCCCACCAGCGTTTGAGTGCGGCGCGCATCAGTGAGCCCCCCCGGCGCGAGTCATTCCCGAACGCAAGCGCGGGTCCACGACGAAATACAGAAGATCGACAACCAGGTTGATCACCACGAAGACCAGCGCGATCAGGCACAGGTACGCGGCCATGACCGGCACGTCGGCGAATTGCACCGCCTGGATGAACAGCAAGCCCATGCCCGGCCACTGGAACACGGTTTCCGTGACGATGGCGAAGGCGATGATGCCGCCCAACTGCAAGCCGGTAATCGTTATGACGGGCACCATGGTGTTCTTCAACGCATGGCCGAAGTGGATGGCGCGACGCTTCAAGCCCCGCGCGCGAGCGAACTTGATGTAGTCCGACCGCAGCACTTCCAGCATTTCCGAACGCACCAGGCGCAGCACCAGCGTCATCTGGAAGAGCGACAAGGTAATGGACGGCAGGATCAGGTGCTTCCAGCCGGTGGCCGTGAACAGGCCCGACGTCCACCAGCCCACGGCGACGGTTTCGCCTCGGCCGTAGCTGGGCAACCAGCCCAGTTGCACGGAGAACACCAGGATCAGCAGGATGCCGATCAAGAAGGTGGGCAGCGATACGCCCAACAAGGATCCGGCCAGCAGCATCTGGGACACCAGGCTGTTGCGCTTGAGCGCGGTGTACACGCCCAGCGGCACGCCCACCACCAAGGCCAGCAAGGCCGCCACCATGGATAGCTCAAGCGTGGCCGGCAAGCGGGATTTCAACAGGGTGGAAACGGGTTCGCTCTGACGCAGGGAGATGCCGAAATTTCCTTGCGCGGCGTTGGCCACGAAATGGCCGAATTGAACGATGGCGGGCTCGTTCAGCCCCAGGCGCTCACGCAGCTCGATGCGCTCGGCGTCGGTGGCGTCCTGCCCCAGCATGATGGTGACAGGGTCGCCGACGTATTGAAAAAGCACAAAGGCCAGTAGCGCGACGGTGAGCATCACCGCTACGGCCTGCAACAGGCGGCGCAGTATGAAAGCAAACATAGGCGGGAAAAACCAAAAGCAAAACGGCGGGAGCCGGGTAGGCTCCACGCCGTCTGGTTAGCCGGGATCAGTCAACCTTGACCCAATCGGCAACAAGGCGATTGTCGGCACGGTGGATGACCGTGACGTTCTTGCGCATCGCCCAGGGGATGACCTGGTCATGCAGCGGGATATGCCCAAAGTCCTTGGCGTGCCCTTGCAGCACGGTGATGATGTCGGCGTCGCGCTTGGCCGGATCGGTCTCGGTCTTGATGCGATCGATGATCACGTCAAGTTCCTTGTTGCTGTAGCCGCCCAGGTTGTACATGCCGTCGGCGCCTTCACCCTTGGTGCGGATCAGGTTCTGCAACGAGTACATCGCGTCGAACGTGGGCACGCCCCAGCCGAACAGGTAGGCGCTGGTGTCAAACGACTGCACCTTGGGGAAGTACGTGGAACGCGGCATGGCGTTCATCGTGGCCTTCACGCCCACCTTGGCCCACATGCCAACCACCGCCTGGCAGATGGCTTCGTCGTTGATGTAGCGGTTGTTGGGGCAGTCCAGCGTGAAGTTCAGGGTGCCGTCGTAGCCGGCTTCCTTCAACAGCTCGCGAGATTTTGCGGGGTCGTAGGGCACGCGCTTGTGCACCGATTCCGACCAGCCATGCACCTGCGGCGCGATCATCGTGCCGGTGGGCGCGGACAGGCCACGCATCACGGCGCGCTTGATGGCGTCCACGTCGATGGCGCGGTACAGCGCTTCACGCACGCGGATGTCCTGGAACGGGTTCTTGCCCTTGATGTTCGAGTACTGCAACTCCGGACGCTTCTGGTCCAGGCCCAGGTAGATGGTGCGGTATTCGTTGCCTTCCACCACTTTCTGCGCCTGGCGCAGGCGTTCCAGATCCTGCGCGGCCGGGTCCAGCACGAAGTCGATTTCGCCCGACAGCAGCGCGGCGGTGCGGGTGGCGTTCTGCTTGATCGGCGTGAACACCACTTCGGTCACGTTGCCAACCTTGCCGGCCTTGTTCCACCAGTCCTTGTTTTCTTCAAAGACGGTGCGCACGTCCACTTCGCGCGTCTTCAACTTGTACGGGCCGGTGCCGTTGGTGTTGCGCGCGCCGAAGGTCTCTTCCTTGTTGACGTAGTCCTGCGGCTTGGCGATGTTGTTCTTTTCCGACCAGGCCTTGTTCATGATGAACACGTTGGTCAGTTGGCGCAGCAGCACCGGGTTGGGCGCCGACGTTTCGATCTCGATCGTCAGGTCGTCGACCTTGCGCGCTTCCTTGATGCCGGTCGTGTAGGCCTTGTAGTTCGACGTGGGCGCCATGGCGCGGTGAATCGAGAACACCGCGTCGTCCGCCGTGAAGGCGGCGCCGTCATGGAACTTCACGCCGGGGCGCAGCTTGAAGCGGTACAGGGTGGGCGACAGTTGTTCCCATTCCGTGGCCAGGCGCGGCACCACCTTGAACGTCTTGTCGTAGTCCACCAGCGGTTCGTAGATGTAGCTGTTGGCGGCGATCGTCATGCCCTCGTTTTGCGAGTGCGGGTCGAACGTAAGAATGTCGCCCTGGGCGGCCCAACGGAAAGTCTTGGCCTGCCCGATCGAGGGCACGGCCACGGCGGCGGCGATCGCGATAGCAATCAAAGTGCGGCGCATAGTGGGTTAACTCCTGACATTAGTCTGAATACCGGCGCGAGTGTGCCTAGCCCCAAGACCCCCGTCAATTCAGGGTTTATGCGTACCGTGACCCCTTTTCACAGAGGGGGATCTATTAAGGGACGTATATGCAAGTAACAAAATAATTGGGTCGAACAGTGTTCGAGTGCGCCGATGCAACGGACGAGGATGCCTCGCTGCTCATTCCTCGTCGTCGATCGGCAACTCCAGCGGCACGTGCTCGGTCATCAGCACTTCCAGCATGTCGATCAGCAGCGCCGCTTTTTCTTCGCCGAATGGCGCCAGCACCGCTTTCTGATGCTGCAAGGCCTGTTCGCACAAGGCGGCGATCAGGTTGGTGCCCTTGGTGGTGATGCACACGCGCGTTTGCCGGCGGTCTGCCCGCACGCCCGTGCGCGCTACCAGGCCATCGGCTTCCATGCGCTGCACCACCTTGCTCAAGGTGGGCTGCTTGGTGATGGCCAGCACCGCCAAGGTGCCGATGGTTTCGCCGGGGCTGCCTTCCAGGCTGGCCAGCACCCGCCATTCAGTCACCGACAACCCGGCCGCCTTCACCTGCAGATGAAATTCGGCCGAGATGCGCTGGCTGGCCTGCGCCAGCAGATAGGCCAGATAGCCGTCGACGAAACGCGGCCCCGACGTACCGCGACCGGTCAAAAGGGTGTCCCGCTGCTTGTCCAACCGCATGTTGCTGTGCTCCCACGCACCGGAATTTCGTGAACGGCCCAGGGCCGCAAAGCGCATTGCACCACGACGGCGCAAACGCGCGCCATGATGTGCCGCAATGCTGTTGCGCAGCACAGGGTATACCCCGAATCGCAACCCGTTTTTGCACCATGCCGGGGATGAAAACACGGCGGGTAGCTAGAGAACAACCAGTATATACATCCTTGTTTTCGCGTGATATTTTTTGATTTCCATGAAATTTCATCTTTTTTGTTGACAGCTAAAACGTTGACTCCTAAAGTATTTTTTAGACGGAAATTTTCGTGACACGACGATGCTGCACGGCAGCAAGGCTTGAGGACCGGTAAGCCGGCCCGACCAGGAGTTCGAGATGGCTGAAAGGTCTTTCAAGAAAGAAGTCCAGCAGTTGCGAATTGGCGCCGGCAAAGAGTTTCGCGGCGAAGGCATACTTGCCGTCACGAAAGCCTTGCTGCAATCGGGCGTGGGCTATGTGGCGGGCTACCAGGGCTCGCCCATCTCGCACCTGATGGACGTGCTGGCGGACGCCAACGAGATCCTGCAAGAGCTCGGCGTGCACTTCGAGGCCAGCGCCTCGGAAGCCACCGCCGCCGCCACGCTGGCCGCCTCCGTCATGTACCCGATACGCGGCGCCGTCACGTGGAAATCCACCGTGGGCACCAACGTGGCCTCGGACGCGCTGGCCAACCTGGCATCAGGCGGCGTCACGGGCGGCGCGCTGGTCATCGTGGGCGAAGACTACGGCGAAGGCTCGTCCATCATGCAGGAGCGCTCGCATGCGTTCGCCATGAAATCGCAGATCTGGCTGCTGGACCCGCGCCCCAACCTGGAAAGCATGGTCAAGGCGGTGGAAGACGGCTTTGAATTGTCGGAAGCCAGCAAGACGCCGGTCATGCTGCAACTGCGCATTCGCGGCTGCCACGTGCATGGCCGCTTCATCGCCAAGGAAAACAAGCGGCCCACGTTCTCGCTGGCCCAGGCGCTGGAAAGCCCGGCGCGCGACACCAGCCGCATCGTGCTGCCGCCCGCGTCCTTCCTGCACGAACAGGAAAAGATCAAGGACCGCTGGCCCGCCGCCATCCGCTACATCAAAGAGCACAAGCTGAACGAGCACTTTGACGGCGATCAGAACGATATCGGCCTGATCCTGCAAGGCGGCCTGTACAACGGCGTCATCCGCTCGCTGCAACTCCTGGGCCTGGCCGACAACTTCGGCAACAGCCGCATTCCGCTTTACGTCATGAACGTGACCTATCCCGTCATTGAAGACGAGGTCACCGAGTTCTGCCGTGGCAAGCGCGCCGTGCTGCTGCTGGAAGAAGGCCAGCCCGATTACATCGAACAGAACCTGCATGCCGTGCTGCGCAAGGCGGGCATCGACACGCATCTGTCCGGCAAGGACGTGCTGCCGATGGCGGGCGAATACACCACGCAGGTGATGCGTGACGGTCTGCGCGAATTCCTGAAGCGCCATCGCCCCGAATCGCTGCAGACGCATGCGGCGGTGGCGGTGGATGCACAGGCCGAAGCACAAGTCGCAACCCGCCAACTGGAAATCACGGAAGTCTCGCGACCGAAGCCTGCCACTCCGGCCACCAAACCGGTCGAACAGCCCATCACCTTCCACAAGCAGGTGCAGGGCCTGGCCTCGGTGGTGCCGCCGCGCCCCGCCGGCTTCTGTACGGGCTGTCCCGAACGCCCCATCTTTTCCGCGCTGACGCTGGCACAGGAAAAGCTGGGCCAGCACCATATTTCGTGCGATATCGGCTGCCACCTGTTTTCCATCCTGCCGCCCTTCAACCTGGGCGCCACCACCATGGGCTACGGCTTGGGCGCGTCCAGCGCGGCGGCGTTCAACGTGCCCGCCGCCAAGCGGCCCATCTCGATCATGGGTGATGGCGGCTTCTGGCATAACGGCTTGTCGTCCGGCATTGGCAACGCGGTCTTCAACAAGTACGACGGCGTCATCGTCATCGTCGACAACTTCTACGCCTCGGCCACGGGCGGGCAGGACATTCTGTCGTCGCGCGCCGACAACCCCGACCGGTCCACCAACAATCCCATCGACCATGCCGTGCGCGGCGTGGGCGTGAAGTGGGTGCGCACGCTGGACCGCACGTATGACGTCGCCAAGGTGCGCGCCACGATCGAAGAAGCGCTGACCACCGACATCAAGGGTCCGAAGGTCATCATCGCGCAGTCTGAATGCATGTTGAACAAGCAGCGCCGCGTGAAGCCGCTGTTCAACAAGGCTGTCAAGGAAGGCCGCCGCATGGTCAAGGAACGCTTTGGCGTGGACCCCGACGTCTGCACCGGCGACCACGCCTGTATCCGGCTGTCGGGCTGCCCGTCCTTGTCGGTCAAGGACAGCGGCGACCCCTTGAAGGAAGACCCCGTGGCGCATGTGGAAAGCAGTTGCGTCGGCTGCGGCAACTGCGGCGAAGTGGCCCATGCCGCCGTGCTGTGCCCGTCTTTCTACCGCGCCGACATCGTGCACAACCCAACCGGCACCGACCGTTTCCTGGCGCGCGTGCGCGGCGCGGTCATCGGTTTCCTGCAACGCCGCCGCGCCGCGCGGCTGGCTCAATACGCCCTGTAAGGACTAGCCCTTCATGAACCCGGTGGCAATGCAGCAAGGCAACCCGATCAAGATCGCCATCCTGGCCATGGGCGGCCAGGGCGGCGGCGTGCTGGCCGACTGGATCGTCGACATGGCCGAGCACGCCGGCTGGTGGGCGCAGACCACCTCGGTGCCTGGCGTGGCGCAGCGCACCGGCGCCACCATCTACTACCTGGAACTGCTGCCCGAAGCCGACGTGGCCCGCGCCGGCCGCGCACCGGCGTTGGCCTTGATGCCCACGCCCGGCGACGTGGACTTGGTGGTGGCCGCTGAACTGATGGAAGGCGGCCGCGCCATCCAGCGCGGCCTGGTCACGCCGGAACGCACCGTACTGCTGTCCTCGTCGCATCGCAGCTACGCCGTCAGCGAAAAGTCGGCGCCCGGCAACGGCATTGCCGACCCCAACAAGGTGCTGGAGGCCGGCCGCGCCGCCGCCAAGCGCTTCCTGTGTTTCGACCTGCAGGACCTGGCCGACCGCGCCGGCAGCGTCATCAGCGCCAGCCTGTTTGGCGCGGTGGCCGGCAGCGGCGCGCTGCCCTTCACGCGCGAAGATTTCGAAGCCACCGTGCGTCGCGCCGGACTGGGCGTGGACGCCAGCCTGCGCGCCTTCGCGCTGGGTTTCGACGCGGCGCATCAGGCGCCCGCCCAACCCGCCGCCATCGACCTGACGCGCCCGGTACCCGACGTACCCGAGCGCGCCGCCAGCCCGAAGACGCAAGCCCTGCTGGACACCATCAAGCGCGACTTCCCCGCCTGTGCGCAGCCCATGCTGACGGCCGGCGTGCGCCGCCAGCTTGAATTCCAGGACGCCGCCTACGCCGCCGACTATCTGCGCCACATGAAGGCCTTGCGCGACCTGGATGCGCAACACGGCGGCGACGCCCAGCAATGGGCGCTGACCTGTGCCGCCGCGCGCTACGTCGCCACCGCCATGGCCTATGACGACGTGATCCGCGTGGCCGATCTGAAAACACGTGGCACACGCTTTGAACGGGTGCGCAGCGAAGTGGGGGCACGGCCGGATCAACTGGTGATGACCACCGACTACATGCACCCGCGCCTGGAAGAAATCTGCGGCACCTTGCCCACGGGCCTGGGCCGCTGGCTGGAAAATTCCAAGTCCTTCGGCGGCTTTGTGGAACGCCGTCTGGGCAAGGGCCGGCTGATGCAAAGCGGCACGCTAAGCGGCTTTCTGATGCTGTATTCGCTGGCCGGCATGCGCCGCTTTCGCCGCCGCACGCTGCGCCATCAGATTGAATCCAAAGGTTTGCAGCAGTGGCTGGACCTGATCACCCGGCTGGTGCCACGGGACTACGCGCTGGCGGTTGAAGCCGTCAACTGCCGCCGCCTGGTCAAGGGCTATAGCGATACGCACGTGCGCGGTGGCGGCAAGTATCGCCAACTGCTTGCGGCGGCCGAACAACTGGTGGGCCGGCCCGACGCCGCCGCCTCGTTGCGCGCCTTGCGCGACACCGCGCTGGCCGACGAGAAGTGCGGCCCCATGGAACGCCAACTGGCCGAAAAGCTGGCGGCCTGATCCCACGACCCGAATACCGGAATACCGATAGAGACAAACGCCGTGCAGACACTGAAACTCATCATCCGCGAAGTCCGGCAAGAGTCGCCGCTGATCCGATCCTTCCGCCTGGCGCGCGAAGACGCCGGGCCGCTACCCGCCTTCGGCCCCGGCGCGCACCTGAAAGTAACGGTGCCAGGCTTGCGCGAACCGCGCTGCTATTCGCTGGTGCAACTGACGCCCGACGCCGGCCAGTTCGCGCAGCCCACGGAATACCGGCTGGGTGTGCGGCTGGAGGAAACCAGCCAGGGCGGATCGCGCCACATGCACGCGCTGGCCGAAGGCGCCACGCTTAGCGTCGAAGGCCCCAAGAACGATTTCCCGCTGCATGAATCCCCCGCAGGCGACGAGCCCGTGGTGCTGATCGCGGGCGGCATCGGCATCACGCCCGTGGCCTCCATGGCCGCCGCGCTGAAAGCCGCCGGCCGCGACTTTCATCTGCACTACTGTGGCCGCAGCAAGGATCAACTGGCCTTCCTGCCCGAACTGGAAGCGCTGGCAGGCTGCAGCCTGACCGTGCACGCAGACGACGACCCGTCCTGCCGCTTCGACCTGCAAGCGTTGCTGGCCGCCTCCAACCCCCGCCAGCACTTGTACGTGTGCGGCCCCAAGGGCCTGATCGACGCCGTCATCGCCGGCGCCAAGGCGCGCCATTGGCCGGATGCCCACATCCACTTTGAACTCTTCGTCACCGCCGCCGCGCAAGCCGGCGACCAGCCCTTTGAAGTGGAACTGCGCCAGTCCGGCCGCACGCTGACCATCCCCGCCGACAAGACCATCGTCGACGTCATGGAAGAAGAAGGCTGCGACCCGATGTACGACTGCAAGCGCGGTGAATGCGGCGTCTGCCAGGCGACGGTGCTGGAAGGCGAGCCCGACCATCGCGACTACTACCTCTCGGACACCGAGAAGGCCAGCGGCAAGATCATCCAGATCTGCATCTCGCGCGCGAAATCGCAGCGCCTGGTGCTGGACCTGTAAGGCCGCCGGCCCGACGACAAGGAAGCGACCATGGCCAAATACCGCGACAACCCCGACGCCATTCGCGCCCTGCTGCGCGACACGGAAGTGCACAAGGACCTGTTCATCGACCAGGAACTGTTCGAGCTGGAAATGGAGCGCCTGTACGCCAACACCTGGGTCTACGTCGGCCACGACAGCCAGGTGCCGAACAACGGCGACTACATCACCACCACCGTCGGCAACCAGCCCGTGGTGATGGTGCGCCACAGCGACAAGAGCGTGCGCGTGCTGCACAACCGCTGCCCCCACAAGGGCACGATGGTGGCGGGCGATGCCTGCGGCAACACCGGCAAGTTCTTCCGCTGCCCCTATCACGCGTGGACATTCAAGACCGACGGCAGCCTGCTGTCGATACCGTTGAAAAAGGGCTACGAGAACACCGGCCTGGAAAACTGCGAAGCCAGCCAGGGCATGGCGGCCGTCAAGGATGTGAAGAACCATCGCGGCTTCGTGTTCTGCCGACTGAACCCGGAAGGCCAGTCGTTCGAGGACTTCTTTGGCGAATCGCTGTCCACGCTGGACAACATGGTGGACCGCTCGCCCGAAGGCCGGCTGGAAGTGGCCGGCGGCGTGCTGCGCTACATGCACCGCTGCAACTGGAAGATGCTGGTCGACAACCAGACCGACACCTGCCACCCGATGGTGGCGCATGAATCGTCGGCGGGCACGGCGGTGAAGGTGTGGGAACAGGCGCCCGAAGGCACGCCCAAGCCCATGGCGGTGGAACTGTTCGCGCCGTTTATCTCGCCCTATGAATTCTTCGAGAATATGGGCATCCGCGTGTGGGAAAACGGCCACGGCCATACCGGCGTGTCGGACTCCATCCATGCCTCGTATTCCGGCGTGCCGGGCTATTGGGATTCGATGGTTGCCGCCTACGGCGAAGAACGCGCCAAGCAGATCCTGGGCGACGTGCGTCACAACACCGTGTACTTCCCCAACATCATGGTGAAAGGTCCGATCCAGACGCTGCGCATCTTCAAGCCCATCGCCGCCGACCGCACGCTGGTCGAGTCCTGGACGTTCCGCCTGGTCGGCGCGCCCGACCTGCTGCTGGAACGCACGCTGATGTACAACCGGCTGATCAACGCGCCCACGTCCGTCGTCGGCCATGACGACCTGGAAATGTATGAACGCGCCCAAGACGGCCTGAATTCCCGCGCGCGCGACTGGGTCAATGTGGGCCGGCTGTATACGCCCGACGAAGCCGGCCAGAAAAACGTCACCACCAACGGCACCAACGAATGGCAGATGCGCAACCAATACCGCGCATGGGGCCGCTACATGACCGGATCGGAGTCGGTATGAGCGCAAGCGACCGCGAGTTGATCGATTTTGTCTACGCCGAAGCGCGCCTCCTGGACGAGCTGCGCTTTGAAGACTGGCTGAACCTGTACACCGAAGACGGCTACTACTGGATGCCGCTGGCGCATGGCCAGACAGACCCGAAGCTGCACGCTTCCCTGATGTACGAAGACAAGCTGCTGCTGCGCGTGCGCGTGGAACGCCTTGCCGGCCAGCGCACGTTTTCGCAGCAGCCCAAAAGCCGCTGCCATCACCTGCTGCAAGCGCCCACCGTCGAACACGGCCACCCCGATTCCTCGCCGGATGAAGGCCGCCATGTGGTGCGCACCGCCTTTCACTATGTTGAAACCCGGCAGGACACGCAGACGCTCTTCGCCGGCTGGGCCACGCACCACCTGGTGGAACAGGACGGCGCGCTGCGCATCCGCTTGAAGCGCGTTGACCTCGTCAACTGCGATGCCGCCTTTGGCAACATTCAATTGTTCATGTAGGAGCGGCTTGTGAGCACCACCGTCCATCAGGCTTTCAGCGACACCGCCGCCCGTTACGGCGCACAACCCTTCTTGTGCATCCTGCCGGAAACGGCCAATGTCTACGGCATAGCCGCCGGCGAACTCTCGTATGGCCGCGCGGCCGACGCCATTGAAACGCTGCGCGCCGCCTATGCGGCGGCGGGCTACGGCCACGGCCATCGCGTGGGGCTGCTGCTGGAGAACCGTCCCGCCTTCTTCCTGCACTGGTTCGCGTTGAATGCGCTGGGCGTGTCGGTCGTACCGATCAACCCGGACCTGCGCGCGGCCGAACTGGAATACCTGACGGGCCACTCCGAGATCGCCCTGGCCATTGCGCTGCCCGAGCGCCACGCCGACCTGCGGGCCGCCGCCGAACGCGCCGGCCGCCCCTTGCGTGTGATGGGCCCGGACGACGCGCCCCCGCCAGCGCCCTTCGCCGCGCCGCTGGCCGACACCGCGCCCACCGAACTGAGCGAATGCGCGTTGCTGTACACGTCCGGCACCACGGGCCGCCCCAAGGGCTGCATCCTGCCCAACCGCTATTTCCTGCACGCGGGCGGCTGGTATGCGCGCATCGGCGGGCTGGCCGCGCTGCGCCCCGGCCAGGAACGCATGCTGACCCCGCTGCCGCTGGTGCACATGAACGCCATGGCGTATTCCGCCATGGCCATGGTGCTGACGGGCGGCTGCCTGATTCCGCTAGACCGCTTCCACCCCAAGACCTGGTGGGACAGCGTGCGCGACTCCGGCGCCACCGTGCTGCATTACCTGGGTGTGATGCCCGCCATCCTGATGAAGGCCGCTCCATCCGACCGCGACTTGCAGCCCGCCATCCGCTTCGGCTTTGGCGCGGGCGTGGACCGCACCCTGCACGCGCCTTTTGAAGCGCGCTTCGGCTTCCCCTTGCTGGAAGCCTGGGCCATGACCGAGACCGGCGCGGGCGCCGTCATCATCGCCAACCAGGAACCCCGCTACATCGGCACCAGCAGCTTCGGCCGCGAGGAAGACGATGTGCAGGTCCGCATCGTGACCGACGCCGGCCAGCCCGCCGCCGTGGGCGAGCCCGGCGAACTGCTGGTGCGCCACGCGGGCGACGACCCGCGCTACGGCTTCTTTGCCGGGTATCTGAAGGACGCGGCCGCCACCGACGAAGCCTGGCAGGACGGCTGGTTCCACACCGGCGACATCGTGCGCCGCGAAGCCGACGGCGCGCTGCGCTTCGTGGACCGCAAGAAGAATGTGATCCGCCGCAGCGGCGAAAACATCTCGGCCGTGGAAGTGGAAAGCGTGCTGATGCAGCATCCGCTGGTCAAGGCCGTCGCCGTGGCCGCCGTGCCCGACCCGCTGCGCGGCGACGAAGTGCTGGCCTGCGTCGTGCCCGAAACCCTGCCCGCCGATGACGCCGCCATGGCCGAGGCCGCGCGCGGCATCGTGCAGTGGTGCCTGCAACAACTGGCCTATTACAAGGCGCCCGGGTATGTGGCGTTTGTGGACAGCCTGCCGCTGACCACCACCAACAAGATCCAGCGCGGCGAAATGAAAGCGCTGGCGCCGACCTTGCCCGGCACGGCGCGCTGCATCGACACCAACGCCATGAAAAAGCGCCAGGAGCCTGCCCGCCTGGAGTCTGCCAAATGAGCCGCCTGGGATACGACGGCATCGTGGCGGCCCTGCCCGTCACCATTCCGTACGAACGCTATTCCACTCACGCCGCGCACTGGTGGCTGGGCCGCGCGCTGGGCGCGCTGATCCGGCAATCCGGCGTGGCCAAGACCGATGTCGACGGCCTGTGCGTGTCCAGCTTCACGCTGGCGCCCGACACCGCCGTGGGTCTGGTTCAGCACCTGGGCATGAGCCCGCGCTGGCTGGATCACATCCCCATGGGCGGCGCCAGCGGCGTGGCCGCCTTGCGCCGCGCGGCCCGCGCGGTGCAGGCGGGCGACGCGAACATCGTGGCCTGCATCGCCGGCGACACCAACCACGTGGACTCGTTTCGCAACACCGTCAGCCAGTTCTCGCGCTTTGCGCAGGACGCCGTCTACCCCTATGGCGCGGGCGGCCCCAATGCCAGCTTCGCGCTGCTGACGGCGCACTACATGCGCACCACGGGCGCGACGCGCGAAGACTTCGGCAAGCTGTGCGTGGCCCAACGCGACAACGCGCTGCGCTACCCGCACGCCCTGATGAAAAAGCCGCTGACGTTGCAGCAGTACCTGGACGCGCGCGTCATCACCGACCCTATCCATCTGTTCGACTGCGTGATGCCCTGCGCGGGCGCCGACGCCTTCCTGGTGATGCGCGAAGACCAGGCCCGCGCCTTGAACCTGCCCTACGCCCGCATCCTGTCCACCATCGAACGCCACAACGCCTGGATCGAGGACCCGATCCAGACGCGCGGCGGCTGGACGATGGACGTGGACGAGCTCTACGGCCAGGCCAATGCCGCACCCGCCGACATGGACTTCCTGCAAGCCTATGACGACTACCCCGTCATCAACCTGATGCAGATCGAAGACCTGGGCTTTTGCGAAAAAGGCGCCGCGCCGGCATTCGTCCGCGACCACACGTTCACCGTGGACGGCAGCTTTCCCTTCAACACCAACGGCGGCCAGTTGTCGGTGGGCCAGGCAGGCGCCGCCGGCGGCTACCTGGGCATGGTCGAAGCGCTGCGCCAACTGACCGGCACGGCGGGCGGCACGCAAGTTCCGGATGCCCGCATCGGCATGGTCAGCGGTTTCGGCATGATCAATTACGACCGTGGGCTATGCACCGCCGCGGCCATCCTGGCAAGGAGCGACGCATGACCGAGCCGCTAGCCAAGCCGCCCCGGAAGAACCCGGTTGCGCGCACCCGCCAGCCCACCTTGCCGCCCGGCTCGCGCAGCCGCACGGCGCTGGGGCTGACGGCCGCCGCCGCCGAAGGCCGCTTCGACTTGCAAACCTGCGCCGATTGCGGCGCGGTGCAATACCCGCCGCGCGAAGTCTGCGGCCATTGCCTGTCGGAACACCTGCCCTGGCGTCCAGCCGACCCCAAGGGCGTGCTGCTGGTCAGCACCACCTTGCATCACAGCAACGACCTGTATTTCCGCGAACGCCTGCCCTGGCGCGTCGGCACGGTGGTGATGGACGCCGGCCCGTCCGTGGTGGCGCACGTGCACCAGGATTGCGCCGACGGCACCCGCGTGCGGCTGGCCCTGAAACTGGACCGCAGCGGCCAAGCCGTGATGATCGCCCTGCCTGAAAGGAACACGCCCAACATGGAAGACGACAAGACCTTGCGCGAAACCTCGTGCGACCCGAAATTCCGCCGCGCGCTGGTCACCGACGGCAAGACCGCCGTGGGCCAGGCCGTGGCGCGGGCCTTGCTGGACGCGGGCTGCCCCACGGTATTCCTGGGCGACGCGCAAGCCTGGAAGCGCGACGCCGCCTTTGACGCGCTGGCCGCCGACCCGCGCGTGCAGTCGGTTGCCCTGGATGTGACCGACTCCGATTCCGTGGACCGGCTTGCCGCTTCCATCGGCGGCAAGGTGGAAATCCTGGTGAACACGGCCGACCTGGAACGCGAAGGCGGCCTGCTTTACCGCAAGGACGTGAACACCGCGCGCGACGCCATGGACGTGAACGTGCTGGGCCTGATGCGCCTGGCGCAAAGCTTCGGCCCCGCCTTGTGCGGCCGCGCCGCCGACGGCGTGAACAACGCCACCGCCTGGGTCAACGTGCTGTCCATCTACGCGCACATGAACCTGCCGTCGCGCGGCATGTGGTCGGCCTCCAAAGCCGCCGCGCTGTCGCTGGCCCAGTGCCTGCGCGCTGAAATGCGCGGCGCGGGCGTACGGGTCGTGAATGTGTTCCCGGGCCCTGTCGACCACGAATGGGAACAGCGCACGCCGCCGCCGCGCGTCGCCCCCGCCGCCATCGCCTCCGCCATCGTGCGGGCCCTGAAGGACGGCGTGGAAGACGTGTATGTGGGTGACGTGGCGCAGGAATTCCGTGCACGCCTAGCCGACAACCCCAAGGGGCTGGAACGCGAGCTGGGCGCCTGACCGCGCCCGCCACGCCACTGCCCCCAAGACAACGCCCCAGATTCCCTCCGGCGCACCGCGCAAGCGACGCGCCCACACCCAGGAGCCGCAGCATGAGCCAGAACATTCTTGCCCAATTCATGACGGAACTCGTCACCGGCCGCATCGGCCTGGTGGACCTGACCGAGACGCTGACGCCGGAATTCCCCACCATCGTGCTGCCGCCGGAGTTCGGCCAGGCCTGGCCCTTCCGCATGGAAGAGATCTCGCGCTATGACGAGCGCGGCCCTGCCTGGTACTGGAACAATTTCTCGTGTTCCGAACACACGGGCACCCACTTCGACGCACCCGCGCACTGGGTGTCGGGCAAGGACCAGCCCGACAACACCGTCGACACCATCCCCATCGACGCCTTCATTGCAAGCGCCTGCGTCATCGACTGTTCCGCCGAGGCCCGCGACAACCCCGACTTCCTGTTGACCATCGACTTCGTCAAGGCCTGGGAAGAAAAGCATGGCCGCATCCCCGCGCGTTCGTGGGTGCTGATGCGCACCGACTGGTCCAAGCGCGCCAAGCCGGTTGAATACCTGAACATGCAGGAAGACGGCGCCCACTCGCCTGGCCCCGACGCGGATGTGGTGCCGTGGCTGATCAAGGAACGCGATGTGCATGGCTTCGGCACGGAATCGGTGGGCACCGATGCCGGTCAGGCCCATCACCTGAACCCGCCCTACCCCTGCCACTACTACATGCACGGCAACAACCGCTACGGCTTGCAGTGCCTGACCAACCTGGACCAGTTGCCGCCGACGGGCGCGGTGATTTTCTCTGCCCCGCTGAAGATCCGCAGCGGCTCGGGCAGCCCGCTGCGCGTGCTGGCGCTGGCGCCGAAAGCCTGAACCGCTGCCACGGTTCACACCCACCAAGGACACGCATGACTCAAAAAAACGTAGCGCTGGTCACGGGCGGCAGCGCCGGCATTGGCGCCGAGATCTGCCGCAGCATGCTGGATGCCGGCTATGAAGTGATTTCGATGGCGCGCCGCGCCGCCGACTTCAGCCACCCGCGCCTGCACAACATGCAGGTGGACCTGCTGGACGCCGACGCCACCGCGCAGGCGGGCCAGGAAGCGGCCGCCAAGTTTCCCATCAGCCACGTGATCCACAACGCGGGCGTCATCTGGCCGAATCTGCTGCCGCAGGTCACGCAGGAAGAGCTGCACGGGTTGACGCAGATTCACCTGGGCGCGGCAATCAGCCTGGTGCAAGCGGCGCTGCCCGGCATGCAGGAGCGCAAGTTCGGCCGCATTGTGATGATGTCGTCGCGCGGCGCGCTGGGCCTGCCCACGCGCACCGCCTATTCGGCCACCAAGGCCGGCATGGTCGGCATGGCGCGTACCTGGTCGCTGGAACTTGCGCCCTACGGCATCACGGTCAACGTGGTGGCGCCCGGCCCCATCCAGACAGACATGTTCTACGAAGTGATCGAACCCGGCAGCGAACGCGAAAAGCAGTTGGCCAACGGGATTCCGGTCAAGCGGCTGGGCCGGTCCGACGACGTGGCGCGCGCCGTGATGTTCTTTGCCGACCCCGCCAACAGCTTCGTCACCGGCCAGACGCTGTTCGTCTGCGGCGGCGCCAGCGTCAGCTCCATCACCATCTAGTGAGCCTTGCGCCGTGCATGCTTCGGGTTTTGACGGATAGGTAAGCACCAAGAGCCCGTCTACAGTGCTGATCCTTGCAGGTTAGAAATTTTAAGCAACAAGTAATTCCCGCAGTCCCCACGCTGTTCCTGTTTTCTCCGCTTTTCAGCTGCACCCCCACTCTGCTCCCTATCCGGAGGTTTTGCCATGCTGTCGAAGAAACTCCCCCTGGTCACGGCCGCCGCCGTTGCCGCCCTGTTCGCCCTGCCCGCCTTGGCGCAAATGAAAGTCGGCGTCGTCACGTCTTCCACCGGCCCGACCGCACTGGTCGGCATTCCGCAGAAGAACACCGTGCCGCTGCTGCCCAAGAAAATCGGCGACCTGACCGTGGAATACATCTCGCTGGACGACGCCAGCGACTCCACCAACTCGGTCACGGCGTTCAAGAAACTGATTTCGGAACAGAAGGTGGACGCGCTGATCGGCCCGTCGGGGTCGCCCAACGCCATGGGCGTGATCCAGTTCGCCGCCGAAGCCGGCGTGCCGATGCTGGCGCCGGTGGGCACGGCAGCCGTGGTGCTGCCCATGAACGAACAGAAGAAGTGGGTGTTCAAGACCACGCAGAACGACGACATCATCGCCCGCGCGCTGGTGGACCACATGGCCAAGACCGGCATCAAGACGGTGGGCTTCATCGGTCTGAACGACCCGTATGGCGAAAACTGGTACAAGGTTTTTTCGGGCCTGGCCACCGAGAAAGGCATCAAGATCACCGCCAACGAACGCTATCTGCGCTTTGACAGCTCGGTCACGGGCCAGGCGCTGAAGATCCTGGCCGCCAAGCCCGACGCCGTGCTGGTGGCCGCCCCCGGCGCCGCCAGCGTGCTGCCGCAAACCACGCTGTTCGATCAAGGCTACAAGGGCAAGTTCTATCAAACCCACGGCGCCGCCTTGCCCGACTTCCTGAAGCTGGGCGGCAAGAAGGTCGAAGGCACGGTGCTGGCGGCCAGCCTGATGCTGGTGTTGCCGGAAATGCCCGACAGCAACCCGTCCAAGAAAGTCGCCACCGACTACATCGCCGCGTACGAAAAGCTGAACGGTTCCAAGCCCGCCACCTTCGGCGCCAACGTCTACGACGCCGGCCTGCTGTTGGAAAAGGCCGTACCCATCGCGGAAAAGGCCGGCAAGCCGGGCACCAAGGAGTTCCGCAGCGCCTTGCGCGACGCGCTGGAACAAACCAAGGAGCTGGTGGGCACGCAGGGCGTCTACAACATGAGCGCCGCCGACCACAGCGGCTTTGATGACCGCGGCCGCGAGCTCATCACCGTCAAAGACGGCAACTGGACGCTCGTGAAGTAACGGCTTGGACCTTTTCGCATGAATGCTCAGATCGCCTTGATACTCGGGCAGGACGGCATCACCAACGGCGCGATCTATGCGTTGTTGGCGTTGTCGATCCTGCTGGTCTTCACCGTTACCCGCGTGCTCTTCATCCCCCAGGGCGAGTTCGTCGCCTTCGGCGCGCTGACCATGGCGGCCATCCAGGCCGGCAAGCCCGTGCTGCTGGTCTGGTTGCTGCTGGCGTTCGCGCTGGCCGAAGCCGTGGCCGACCTCATGGCGCGGGCCAAGCGCCCGGGCCGGTCCCGTGGGCTTTGGCGCATCGCGGCCAAGGCGATCTATCCGCTGATCCTGGCGGCCTTGCTGTACCGGCTGCCGCTGGCGCAACTGCCGATGGCCGTGCAGGCCTTGCTGACACTGTTGCTGGTGGTGCCAATGGGGCCGCAGTTGTACCGGCTGTTCTACCAGCCGATCGCCTCGGCCTCGACGCTGGTGCTGCTGATCGTGTCCATCGCCGTGCACCTGGCGCTGGTTGGCCTGGGGCTCTTGGCCTTCGGCGCCGAGGGTGCGCGCACCGCGCCGTTCTCCGACGCCAGCCTGGCGCTGGGTCCCATCAACGTCAACAGCCAGGCGCTCTGGGTGGTGGCGGTGTCGGCCCTGCTGATCATCGTGCTGTATCAGTTCTTCGAGCGGTCGATGTACGGCAAGGCGTTGCGGGCGGCGGCATTCAACCGGCTGGGTGCGCGGCTGATGGGCATTTCGCCCATCTTCGCGGGCCGCGCCACGTTCTTTCTGGCCGCGCTGATCGGCACGGTGTCGGGCATCCTGATCGCCCCCATCACCACCATGTATTTCGATTCCGGCTTCATGGTGAGCCTGAAGGGCTTTGTGGGCGCCATCATCGGCGGCCTGGTCAGCTACCCGCTGGCCGCGGCCGGCGCGGTGCTGGTCGGCCTGATTGAAGCGTTCTCGTCGTTCTGGGCCAGCGCCTACAAGGAAATCATCGTCTTCACGCTGATCATTCCCGTGCTGCTCTGGCGCTCGTTGAAAAGCCACCACGTCGAGGAAGAAGACGAATGAATCCCCGCATCATCCTCTTCGTGTTTTTGGCGCTTTTGGCGCTGGGGCCGCTGGCCCTGCCGCCTTTCTATGTGACCTTGCTGAACTACATCGGGCTGTACGCGCTGGTGGCGCTGGGCCTGGTGCTGCTGACCGGCGTGGGCGGCTTGACCAGCTTCGGCCAGGCCGCCTTCGTGGGCGTGGGCGCCTACACCACGGCGCTGTTGACCACGCGCGCCGACTCCCTGCCGTCGTGGCTGGCGTGGCTGGGCGCCTCGCCCTGGCTGACGCTGCTGGCCGGGCTGGTGTTGACGCTGGTCATCGCCTACCTGCTGGGCGCCATCACGCTCAAGCTGTCCGGCCACTTCCTGCCGCTGGGCACCATTGCCTGGGGCTTGTCGCTGTACTTCGCTTTCGGCTCCGTCGAAGGGCTGGGCGGCCACACCGGCATTCCC
The DNA here is from genome assembly GCF_002812705.1 of Achromobacter spanius. Taxonomy (NCBI): domain Bacteria; kingdom Pseudomonadati; phylum Pseudomonadota; class Betaproteobacteria; order Burkholderiales; family Alcaligenaceae; genus Achromobacter; species Achromobacter spanius. The sequence continues at coordinate 324,926 of NZ_CP025030.1, forward strand.
GACATTCCCGCCATCAGCCTGTTCGGCTGGTCATTGCATGAAGGCGGCAACATCTATTACCTGATCTGGGCCTTCCTGCTGATGGCGGTGTGGTCCACGCAGAACCTGCTGGATTCACGCGAAGGCCGCGCCATCCGTGCGCTCAAGGGCGGACGCGTGATGGCGGAATCCATGGGCGTGGACACGGCGCGTTCGCGCATGGTGATCTTCATCATCGCGGCGTTGCAGGCCTGCGCATCGGGCTGGCTGTACGCCCACATGCAGCGCTTCGTGAACCCCAACCCCTTCGGCTTGCAGATGGGCATCGAATACCTGTTCATGACCGTCATCGGCGGCGCGGGCCAGGTCTGGGGTGCGCTGATCGGCGCGGGCGTGTTCACCGTGGCCAAGCAATGGCTGCAAGACTGGCTGCCCAAGCTGCTGGGCCAGACCGGCAACTTTGAAGTCATCGTGTTCGGCTTCGGCATGGTGCTGCTGCTGCACCGCGCGCGCAGCGGGTTGTGGCCGCTGTTGACGCGCTGGATCCGCGTGAAGAAGCCCGTGCGCCGCCTGGACATGAATGCCGAGCCGCTGCCGCGCAAGCCCATGCCGGCGCGGGGCGAGGTGGTATTGAAGGCGGTGGACGTGACGCGCAAGTTCGGCGGCCTGGTTGCCAACAACGCCATGAACCTGGAGATACGCGCGGGCGAAATCCTGGCGCTGATCGGTCCCAATGGCGCGGGCAAAAGCACGATGTTCAACCAGATCTCGGGGGTGGACACGCCCACGTCCGGGCAAGTGACGTTGCTGGGTCAGTCCGTGGCTGGCGCTGGCGCGCGCAAGATTGCGCGGCTGGGCCTGTCGCGCACCTTCCAGCACGTGCGCTTGCTGGGCCGCATGAGCGTGCTGGAAAACGTGGCCATCGGCGCGCACCTGCGTGGCCATCGCGGCGTGCTGCCGGCCGCCTGGCGCCTGGACCGGGCCGAAGAGGCGCGCCTGTTGGCCGAAGCCGCGCGCCAGGTTGAACGGGTGGGGCTGGGCAAGCATCTGCACGACGAAGCGGGCTCGCTGGCGCTGGGGCAACAGCGCATCCTGGAAATTGCGCGCGCGCTGGCGTCCGACCCCTGCATCCTGCTACTGGACGAACCCGCGGCCGGGCTGCGCTATCAAGAAAAATGCGAACTGGCCGAACTGCTGAAGAAGCTGCGCGCGGAAGGCATGGCCATCTTGCTGGTTGAACACGACATGGACTTCGTGATGGGCCTGGTGGACCGCGTGGTGGTCATGGACTTTGGCGAGAAGATCGCCGAGGGCCTGCCCGCCGAGATTCAGAACAACCCCGCGGTGCTTGAAGCCTATCTGGGCGGAGTGGAATGATGAGCGCGAATCTGCTGGAAGTGCGCGACCTGCGCGTGGCCTACGACAAGGTGGAAGCCGTGTCGGGCGTCAGCCTGACGGTGGGCGAAGGCCAGATCGTGACCGTGATCGGCCCCAATGGCGCGGGCAAGACCACCTTGCTGTCCGCGATCATGGGCGTGCTGCCGTCCACCGGCCACATCGTCTTCGGCGGCAAACCGCAAGAACATGCCGAGATCGAGGAAATGGTGGCCGCCGGCATGAACCTGGTGCCCGAAAAGCGCGAACTGTTCGCCGAAATGACGGTGGAAGACAACCTGATGCTGGGCGGCTTTCACCGCTTTCGCAGCGGAGTGCGCGACCAGGACAAGACGCTGGCGGAAGTCTATGAACTGTTCCCGCGCCTGCAAGAGCGGCATGCCCAACTGGCCGGCACCCTGTCGGGCGGCGAACGCCAGATGCTGGCGGTGGGCCGCGCGCTGATGGCCAAGCCGCGCCTGCTGATGCTGGACGAACCCAGCCTGGGGCTGGCGCCGCGCATCGTGCGCGAAGTGTTCCGCATCGTGGCCCGGCTGCGCGAGATGGGCGTATCGATTTTGCTGATCGAGCAGAACGCGCGCGCGGCGCTGCAAGTGGCCGACTACGCCTATGTGCTGGAAACGGGCGCCGTCACGCTGGAAGGCCCCGCCGCCGAGGTGGCGGTGGACCCACGCGTGGTCGAGGTGTATCTGGGCCTGGGGCATGGCGCGTCCGCGCCTGCCGTGCCCACTGCACCCAGTGCGCCCTAGGCCACGCCGCGGCGCCGGTCGCGGCGGTACAGCGCATAGCCCACGGGCCACATCGCCGCCACCATGAATGTCGCCATGGGGTTGGTCAGCCGGTACGCGCCCACCGCCGTGGGCACGCCGGAATGCTTCAAGTGCAGGCGAAAGCGCGTGTACCGCGCGGCCGCCATGACGAATTCGCGCGGCCGGTAGCGGAAGAACTCCAGGTGGTGCTGCAGCATGTCCCAGGCCAGCAGATACAGGCCCTGCGCGTTGCTGCCCACCGACACGGCGCCTTGCGACAGGCCGCCCGGCGTGTCGTGATACGTGCGCACCACGCGGTTGATGAAGCGGCTGAGATAGCCCGCGCGCGCCACCGCCCACCACACCAGGCTTTCCGGCACGAAACCGGCGACGTCCTCGGGAAACGGAAACTTCCTGAGGATGTCGGTACGCATACAGCCAAATTTCTCGCCTTTGATGCGATAGCGGAAATACACGTCCACCGCCGTGCTGTCGAACACGTCCTGCGGATACCGATCGCCCACGATGCTGCCGTCGGGCCGCGCGCACAGGCCCGTGATCGCCACATAGGAATCGCGGCGCGCGGGCGGGATGGCGTCCCAGGCTTCTTTGAAAATGGCCAGCGCATCGGGCGGCATTTCGTCGTCGCTGTCCAGGGCCACGATCATCTGGCCCTGCGCTTCGCGCACGCCCCGGTTGAAGGCGGTTTTCTTGTGCTGGTTGTTCTGCCAGATGTAGCGGATGGGGAAATCCGCCCGCGCCTGCCAGGCCAGAATCGACTCGTGCGTGTTGTCGGTGGAACCATCGTCCACCACCACCCATTCGAAGTCCCTGAATGTCTGCCGGGAGAGCGATTCATACACCCGGTGCAGCGTGCCCGCCCGGTTGTAGGTGGGCGTTAGAACGGTGAAAAACGTTGGTGTATCGGTCATGCCTGCTATGCCCCTTTGCGATCGTCGTGCCACCGCTGCGGTCTTGGTCTGCTTCTTTTCGCCTGAAGTGTAGGGGATATGCCAACCCTAACCGATGCCATGGCATGCAAATTTGCAATCAAATCTGTCAACCCGTGGATTTTTGGGGCGCTATTCGCGATTTTTTTGCATGGGGACGCAGGCGGGAGTGGCGTAAACTCGTGCGGCCAAAAACCGGAATGCCTATGGAAGCTTCGACCGTCCAGCTCAATGACATCGCCTTGTTCGTAGAGGTTGCCAAGCGCAAGAGCTTCAGCCTGGCGGCGCGCGCGCTGGATATGCCCACGTCCACGCTCTCGCGGCGCATCAGCGAACTGGAACGCGCCATCGGGCTGCGGCTGATCAACCGCAATACGCGCAGGCTGGACCTGACCGAGGCGGGCGCGGCCTATATGCGCCGCTGCCAAGGGCTGATTGACGAGGCGCGGCTGGCGCATGAACAACTGCTGTCGCTGTCGGGCGGTCCGTCGGGCAACCTGCGCGTGTCCATGCCCTTCAGCCTGGCGATCTGGCTGCTGCCGGAAACCATCAAGGACTTCACCGACCGCTACCCGGACGTGGAATGCGAATTCGATCTGAGCATGATGACCGCGTCCGACGCGCAAGGCACGCCGTTTGACGTGGTGCTGCGCTTTGGCCGCGACTCGGACTTTTCCACCGCCACGAGCGACAACGGCAATGGCAATGGCAATGGTGGCGCCTCCGGGCGTCCGGCCGGCGCCGTGGTGCAGGAACTGGTGTCGCTGGACAACTACCTGTATGCGTCCGACCGCTACCTGGAACGCCACGGCGAACCCAAGACGCCCAGCGAACTGACGCAACACCAGTGCCTGCGCACCACCATCGACGACGCCCATTCGCACTGGACGCTGCACAACGGCACCGTCAGCGAAGTGGTGCCGGTCAGCGGCCACCTGGCGGCCAACAACATGAGCATCGCCGGCATGCTGGCCGGGCTGGACCTGGCCATCACGCGCATGCCGCACTGCCAGGCGCTGGACCCGATCATCAAGCGCAACTCGCTCAAGCGGGTGCTGCCGGGCTGGTCCGTGGACCCGATCTCGATTTATGTGGTGTTCCCGTCAAGCATCCAACCCGCGAAGACGCGCGCGTTCATGGATTTCATTACCCCGAAGCTGGGGCCGGCGGGCGATTGATAGAAGAACGCCCGCAAAGAAGTACGCCCCCAAAGAAAAATCCCCGCAAGGCGCGAGCCCTGCGGGGATTTTTCAAAACCAAGAGCGTTGATTAGACGCGCTTGATCTTTTCCAGCATCTTGAAAACACCCTTGGGCGACTTGACGAACAAGCGCTTGAAGGCCTTGCCCAGGCAACGGCGTTCCAGGGTGTTACGACGCACGCGTTTGCGTTCAGCCATGTTGATTCTCCTGTTGATTTTGCGGAAATAAAGTCACCGCACAACCGGAAAGCTGGCTGGCGGAAAAATTCGGATAACTTGGCATTTTAGCCTGAAATTTGAAGGCTGCGCCAATGGCAGGGAAAAGGGACGATCAGGAACGGAACTGAATCCGTCCCCGTTACCGCCCTACCCTGCCGGACGGTGTTCAGCCGCCTGGCGATTTCAGCCGTTCGCGCACCTGTTCCGCGCGCGGAAGCGGGTCGACCGCGCCATAGCCCAGCGTGGACAGCGCCGCCGCGACGTTGGCGTAGCGCACCGCGTCTTCCCAGCTATCGCCCTGGCTGCGCCGCGCCAGCAGGCTGCCCGCGAAGCAGTCGCCCGCCCCGGTGGCGTCCACCGCGTCCACGCGCAGGGCGGCCACCGGCGTGCGCGTCTTGCCGTCGTCGATGATGGAACCGTCCTTGCCCAGCTTCAGCACCACCACGCCGGTTGCGCCGCCGTCGCGGATCCAGTCCAGCGTGCGTTCGGGGTCGTTGTTGCCGGTCAGGTGCTGCATGTCGTCCATGCTGGGAAGGAACAGATCGGCCTGGCGCATGGTTTCGCGCAGGATAGCGCGGGCGCGGTCAACCGGCCACAAGCGCAGCCGCAGATTGGAATCCAGGCTGACCTGGGTTTGCGCGGCATGGGCGCGTTCGATGGCGGCGAACACCGTGTCGCAGGCGCTGGTGCTGATCGCCAGGCTGATGCCCGACACATGCAGGAAGCGGCTGCGCTCGATCAGCCCGCTTTGCAGCAACGCCGGCGTCATCAGGCTGGCGGCCGAACCCCGGCGCAGGTAGCTGAAGGCGTGGCCGTCTGGTCCGTGCTGCACGAAATACAGGCCGGTGTGGGCGTCGTCATCGCTTTGCACGCCCGAGGTATCCACCCCTTCGGTTTTCCACAGGTCCAGGAATTGCGCGCCGAAGGCGTCGTTGCCCACCCGCGTCAGATAGGCGCAGCGCGCGCCCTGGCGGGCCGCCGCGATGACGGCGTTGGACGTATCGCCGCCGTAGCCTTGCAGATACTGCATGTGGCCCTTCTGGGTCTGGTTCAGTTCGACCAGGGGTTCGCCCAGCGCGACGATGTCGAAGTCGAAGTCAGCCATGGGCGGCCTCGCGGGTGCGGGTGATTTGCGCCACCAGGGCGGCGGTGTCGCGCGCGGCGAACGCGGCCTTGTCATACAGATTGCTGCCGATGCCCACCAGCCCGGCGCCGGCCGCGAAATACGTGCCCATGTTGTCCTGCGTGATGCCGCCCGTGGGGCAGAAGATGGTGTCGGGGTACACCGACTTGAGCGCGGCCAGATGCTTGGGGCCACCGGTGTCGGCCGGGAACACCTTCACCACGTCCACGCCCGCGCGGCGGGCCGCCAACACTTCGGTGGGCGTGAAGGCGCCCAGCAGGCACAGGGCGTCGGCGGCGTGCGCCAGGTCGACGATGTCGGTGGCCAGGGCGGGCGACACCAGGAAGTCGGCGCCGGCCACCAGCGCGTCGCGCGCCTGGCTTTCGTCCAGCACCGTGCCCACGCCCAGCAGCAGGCTGGGGCCGTGCTTGTCGCGCAGCGCGCGCACCAGGTCGGTCACGCCGGGAATCGTCCAGGTCAGTTCCAGGGTGGTGCAGCCGGCCGCCACGGCCACTTCGGCGGCATAGGCGGCGGTGGCGGCGTCGGTATAGCGCAGCACGGGCACGACCCGGGCCGCCAGCAAGGCGGAAAGCTTGGATGCAAGGGGGGCGGATGCGGTCATGGAATTCCTCTGGGGCTGACGGTCAGGCGCCGCCGGCTGACACCGGCAAGACGGCAAGTTTGGCCACGGCGGCATCGCGCAGCCGCAGCAAGGGATCGATATAGGCGGATTGCGGGTCAGGCTGGCGCCGGAACAGCAGCGTGCTGACGCTGACGCCTGCCACGGGCCGGCCGGCCGCGTCGCAAAGCGCCACGCCATAGCAGACGATACCGGGTTCATTTTCCTGGTCGTCCATGGCGTAGCCACGGCCGCGCGCTTCGTCCAGCACGGCGCGCAAGGCAGGCAGGCTGGTGACGGTGCCGGGCATGCGCGCCGGCAGCGGCAGGCCGCGCAGCAGGCGTTCGCGCGCGGTCTCATCCAAGGCCGCCAGATACGCTTTGCCCACCGCACTGGAATGCAAGGCAACCGACGAGCCAACGCGCGACACCATGCGCACCGGGCCGGGGCTCTCGAGCTTGTCGATATAGATCATTTCGTGGCCGGCCGGCACGGCCAGATGCACGGTTTCGCCCGTGGCGTCGCGCAGCGCCTGCAAATCGGGCGCCAAGGCGGCACGCAGGTCAAATTGCGACCACGCGCGGCTGGCCAAGGACATCAGGCGCGTGCCCAGGCGATAGGCGCCGCCCGACTCGGTAACCATGCCCTGCTCGGCCAGCGCCGCCACGATGCGGTAGACGGTGGGACGTGGATAACCGCAAGTGCGCGCGAGCAGCGCGGCCGTGGGAGGCTCGGGCGCGTCGGCCACGGCTTGCAGCACCGCCATGAATTTCGCGAACGCCGCGGCGCCCGCGACCTTGGTTTCCAACAAGTTCGTCCCCAGATCAAGACCCATGCGTGATGACAAAGCGCCATCCAGTATGAATCTGCAGAATTCGCAAGCCTGACAGTACGAATATCAGACGAATCTGCGATACTGTTTATTTGTACAGCTACACCGCCTAAGCTTGTCCATATTATGGACAAGCGCCTCACAATATAGGCAATTATTCCATATCGCCGCGCTTGGAACCAGCGAAGGGTTATCGCTCGGGCAGGCGCCTACCTCACGCTACGATACCGTCCATGAGCTCCCAAATCCGCATCGTTGGCGCACGCCAGAACAACCTCAAGAACCTGGACCTTACCCTTGCCACCGGCGAACTGGTCGTTGTGACCGGTGTGTCGGGATCCGGCAAAAGCTCCCTGGCTTTCGACACCCTCTACGCCGAGGGGCAGCGGCGCTACGTGGAAACCTTCTCGCCCTATGCGCGCCAGTTCCTGGACCGCATGGACAAGCCGCAGGTTGACCGCATCGAAGGCATCCTGCCCGCCATCGCCATTGACCAGACCAACCCGGTGCGCAGCTCGCGCAGCACGGTCGGCACAATGACCGAACTGAACGACCACCTGAAATTGCTGTTCGCGCGCGGCGCCCGGCTGTACTGCCGGGGTTGCGGCAAGGTGGTCAGGCGCGATACGCCCGACTCCATCTACCACTCGCTGGCCGAACGCGCCGCCGTGGCCGGCGACCCGCGCCTGGTGGTGACCTTTCCCATCGCCGTGCCCGCCAACTTCACCGAAGACGAAGTGCGCGGCTTTCTTGAGCAGCAGGGCTATACCCGCGTGCACGCCGAGGAAACCGCCGTGCCGCGCGCCACCCTCGCCAAAAGCAACAAGCCCGCGAAAGGCGCCAAGAAAGCCAAGGCCGCCAAGGACGCAAGCGAAGAACGCCGCATCCTGCACGTCATCCAGGACCGCTTCCGCTTTGCCGGCACCGAGCGCGAGCGCGTGATGGAAGCGCTGGACACCGCGCTGCGCATGGGCGCCGGGCACCTGGCCGTGTACGTCGTGAACGCCGACGGCGACAACGCGCATATCTGGAAATACAGCGACCGCCTGCACTGCGCCGACTGCAACATCGAATACACCGACCCGCTGCCCAGCAGCTTCTCGTTCAATTCCCCGCTGGGCGCCTGCGAAGCGTGCCGGGGCTTTGGGCGTGTGATCGGTATCGACTTCGGCCTGGTCATCCCCGACGAAAACAAGACCTTGATGGAAGGCGCCATCAAGCCGTGGACCACGCCGTCCTACAAGGAATGCCAGGACGAACTGCAAAAGTACGCGCCGCGCGCGGGCGTGCCGCTGGGCGTGCCCTGGAAAAGCCTGAGCGAGGAACACAAGCGCTGGGTGCTGTACGGCACGCCCGACTGGAAGGGCGGCAACGACGCCTGGAAGCACCAGTGGTACGGCGTGCAGCGCTTTTTTGACTGGCTGGAAACCAAGGCCTACAAGATGCACGTGCGCGTGCTGCTGTCCAAGTACCGCAGCTACACGCCCTGCCCCACCTGCAACGGCGCGCGCCTGAAACCCGACGCGCTGCTGTGGCGCCTGGGCACGAAAGAAGAAGCCGACACCGTGCTGCCGCCCGAAGACGGCCGCTATCAGCGCTTCATGCCCGTCGGCGCCAACTGGTCGCGCGACCAACTCAATAACATCGGCGGCCTGTCTATCCATGACGTGATGCTGCTGCCCATCGAACGGGTGCGGCGTTTCTTTGACGAACTGTCGTTCTCGGGTGCGCTGGACGCGGCCACCGACCTGCTCATGACCGAGGTGCGCGCGCGCCTGAAGTTCCTGTGCGACGTGGGCCTGGGCTACCTGACGCTGGATCGCCAGAGCCGCACGCTGTCCGGCGGCGAAGTGCAGCGCATCAACCTGACCACCGCGCTGGGCACCTCGCTGGTGAACACGCTGTTCGTGCTGGACGAGCCGTCCATCGGCCTGCACCCGCGCGACATGCACCGCGTGGTCGAAGTCATGCACCGCTTGCGCAACGCCGGCAACACGCTGGTGGTGGTGGAGCACGACCCGCAAGTCATGGTGGCCGCCGACCGCATCATCGACATCGGCCCCGGCCCCGGCGAACGCGGCGGCTACATCGTTTTTGACGGCACGCCCAAGCAACTGCGCGCGGCCGACACGCTCACGGGCAACTACCTGGGTGGCCGCCAGCGCGTGGAAGCCCCGCGCCCCATGCCGGTGGCGGCGAACACGCCGCGCCTGCTGCTGGAAGGCGTCAACGCGCACAACCTGAAGAACGTGTCCGTCGAACTGCCGCTGGGCCGGCTGGTCTGCGTGACCGGCGTGTCCGGTTCGGGCAAGTCCACCCTGGTGCAGGACGTGCTGTACCCCGCGCTGTTGAAGCAAAAGGGCAAGCCGTCGGAATCGCCCGGCGCGTTCGACCGCCTCTTGGGCGCCGAACAGATTGCGGACGTGGTCATGGTGGACCAGACCCCCATCGGCAAGACCGCGCGCTCGAACCCCGCCAGCTACGTGGGCGCCTTTGACGCCATCCGCAAGCTGTTCGCCCAAGCCCCGCTGGCGCGCGAACGCGCGTACACGGCCGGCACGTTCAGCTTCAACGGTGGCGACGGCCGCTGCCCCACCTGCGGCGGCACCGGCTTTGAACACGTGGAAATGCAGTTCCTGTCGGACGTGTACCTGCGTTGCCCCGACTGCGACGGCAAGCGCTTCCGCCCCGAAGTGTTGGAAGTGCGTGTCGAACACCTGGGCAAGAGCGCATCCATCGACGAAGTGCTGGCCATGACGGTCAGCGAAGCGCTGGACTTCTTCAAGGGCCTGCGCGACGTGCAGACCGGCCTGGCGCCGTTGGCCGACGTGGGCCTGGAATACGTGCGGCTGGGGCAACCCGTGCCCACGCTGTCCGGCGGCGAGGCCCAACGCCTGAAGCTCGCCGGCCACTTGGCCGAGGCCGCCCGCAGCGGTATTTCCACGGCCAAGGTGGCCAAGAAGGGCAGCCTGTTCCTGTTCGACGAACCCACCACCGGCCTGCACTTTGACGACGTGGCGCGGCTGATGCGCGCGTTCCGCAAGCTGCTGGCCGCCGGCCACACGCTGCTGGTCATCGAACACAATCTGGACGTGATCCGCGCGGCCGACTGGCTGATCGACCTGGGCCCCGAAGGCGGCGACGCTGGCGGCCTGCTGATCGGCGTGGGCACGCCGCAGGACCTGATGGGCAACCCCAAGTCGCACACGGGCGCGGCCCTGCGCGATTACGAAGTCAGCATCCTGCCGGCCGACGTGGTGGTCACCAGCGACATCGACGCGCAAGAAGTCGAGCAAGCCGGCCTGACTGCGCGCATCGCCGAACCGACCGCCGTGTACAACGACGCCGCCGTGGCCACCGACGCCAGCGGCGCGGGCGATGGCACGCCGCTGCAATCCGTGATGCGCGCGCGTCGCCAAGGCAATATGGCGATCGAAATCCGCAACGCGCGCGAGCACAACCTGAAGAACATCAGCGTTGAAATCCCGCACGACAAGTTCACCGTGATCACCGGCGTGTCCGGCTCGGGCAAGTCGACGCTGGCTTTCGACATCCTGTTCAACGAGGGCCAGCGCCGCTATCTGGAATCGCTGAACGCCTACGCGCGCGCCATCGTGCAGCCGGCCGGCAAGCCCGACGTGGACGCCATCTTCGGCATTCCGCCCACCGTGGCCATCGAACAGCGCACCAGCCGGGGGGGCCGCAAGTCCACCGTGGCCACGATGACGGAAATCCACCATTTCCTGCGCCTGCTGTATGTGAAGCTGGGCACGCAGTACTGCCCGGATTGCAACGTGGCCGTTGAACCGCAGAACACGGACCAGATCGTGGCCCGCCTGCTGCGCGACCACAAGGGCGTGCACATCGGACTGCTGTCCCCCCTGGTGACCGCGCGCAAGGGCTATTACACGGACCTGGCCAAGTGGGCCGGTTCCAAGGGCCATACACATTTGCGCGTGGACGGCGAGTTCATTCCCGTGGCCCCGTGGCCGCGCCTGGACCGCTACAAGGAACACACCATTGAACTGCCCGTGGCGGACGTGGTGGTGGACCCGGCCAACGAAGCCGACCTGCGCGCCGCCGTCAAGAGCGCCTTGGAAAACGGCCAGGGCGTGATGTCAGTGGTGTGGCCGGTGAACAAGCTGCACGAAGCGCTGAACAGCGATTTGCAGCAGCAGCATTTTTCGGTGAAACGCGCGTGCCCGTCTTGCGGCACCAGCTTCCCCGAACCCGATCCGCGCCTGTTCTCGTACAACTCCAAGCACGGCTGGTGCACGGGCTGCTTTGGCACGGGCCTGCAATTGCAGGGCTTTGACGAAGAACAGACCGGTGAGGAAACCGCCTGGAACGCCTGGTATGAAGGCGAGGCCAAGGCCTGCACGCAATGCGACGGGCAGCGCCTGAACCGGGTGGCGCGCGCCGTGCGCTGGCGCGACAAGTCCATTGCCGAACTGGCGTCACTGCCGGTGTCGGACGCGCACACCTTCTTCACCGGGCTGGTGACGCGCGGCCGCGAAGGCGAGATCGCCCGCGACATCCTGACGGAAATCCGCGGCCGCTTGAACTTCATGCAGGAAGTGGGCCTGAACTACCTGGCGCTGGACCGCGCCGCGCCCACGCTGTCTGGCGGCGAGGCGCAGCGCATCCGTCTGGCCGCGCAACTGGGTTCCAACCTGCAAGGCGTTTGCTACGTGCTGGACGAGCCCACCATCGGCCTGCACCCGCGCGACAACCGGATCCTGCTGGACGCGCTGGCGCGTCTGGAGGGCAACGGCAACACGCTGGTGGTGGTGGAACATGACGACGACACCATCCGCCGCGCCTCGCACGTCATCGACATCGGACCGGGCGCGGGCATCCGTGGCGGCCGGGTCGTGGCGCAAGGCACGGTGGAAGACGTGATGAACGCGCCGGAATCCATCACGGGCCGCTACCTGAAGACGCCGCTTGCGCATCCGCTGCAAGGCCGCCGCGCGGTCGAGGCCGACACGCCCATGATCGAGATCCGTGGCGCTCGCCTGCACAACCTGCGCAGCGTGGACGCCAAGATCCCGGTGGGCCGCCTGAGCGTGGTGACGGGCGTGTCCGGTTCCGGCAAGTCCACCCTGGCGCGCGAAGTGCTGCTGGACAACCTGATGCAGGCCGTGTCCCAAGGCAAGGCGCCGGGCTGGGCCGGCTGCGAGAGCATCAAGGGCTGGGAAGCCATCGACCGCGTGCTGGAAGTGGACCAGACCCCCATCGGCAAGACGCCGCGTTCGTGCCCGGCCACCTATGTGGGCTTCTGGGACGACGTGCGCAAGCAGTTCGCCGACACCCGCGAAGCCCGCATGCGCGGCTGGACAGCGGCGCGCTTCTCGTTCAACACCGGCGACGGCCGCTGCCCCATCTGCGAAGGCCAGGGCATGCGCACCATCGAAATGAACTTCCTGCCCGACGTCAAAGTGCCGTGCGACGCCTGCAACGGCGCTCGCTTCAACAGCGACACGCTTAGCGTGCAGATGCGCGGCAAAAACGCCGGCGAGCTGCTGTCCATGGAAGTGGATGACGCCATCGGCTACTTCGCCGCGCATCCGAAGATCCACCGCCCGCTGCAATTGATGCAAGACGTGGGCCTGGGTTACCTGACGCTGGGCCAGCCGTCGCCCACGCTGTCGGGCGGCGAGGCGCAGCGCATCAAGCTGGTGACCGAGCTGTCCAAGGCGCGCCTGACCGATGGGCTGATCAAGACCGGCCGCGCCTCGCGCATTCCACACACGCTCTACGTGCTGGACGAACCGACGGTGGGCTTGTCGATGGCCGACGTCGAAAAGCTGATCCACGTGCTGCATCGCCTGGTGGAAGCCGGCAATACGGTGGTGGTGATCGAGCATAATCTGGACGTCATCGCCGAAGCCGACTGGCTGCTGGACCTGGGCCCCGAAGGCGGCACGGGCGGCGGCCAACTGGTGGCCGAAGGCTCGCCGGAACATGTGATGACCCTGGCCGATCATTCCCACACCGGCCGTGTCCTGACGGAATTCCTGGCACATCAAGCGCGGTAGCAAGCATGGATTGTCGTTTTGAAGACCGGCTGGCCGGCCGCGCGTTTCGGTTCGAGGGCTTTTGCTCCCGGATCGAGGCGCGCACCGCCGCCGACGTCGCGCCCGCGCTGGCGGCCATCGAGGCCGCGCGGCAACAGGGGCATTGGGTGGCCCTGTTGCTGGACTATGAACTGGGTGAATGGCTGCTGCCCGAAGCCACGCTGGCCGCGCCGGCCGGCCCCTGGACGCCCCCGCAAGACGACGGCCGGCCCCGGCTGACGGCGCTGGTCTTCGATCGCAAGGTGGACGAAGCGCCCTGGGACGCGCCGGACGCCGCCAGCGCCCCGGCCGCCATCAGCCTGCCCACGCCGCGCATGACCGAGGCCGACTACGTGCGCCAGGTCGACGCCATACGCGGGCTGATCGAAGACGGCGAGCTGTATCAAGTCAATTACACCCAGCCGCTGGACCTGCAATACCAGGGCGATCCGGCCACCTTGTACCGGCGCATTGCCGCGCGCAACCCGGTCGCGCATGGCGCCTTCATTCAGGATGGCGAGCGCACGGTGCTGTCGTTTTCGCCTGAACTGTTTGTGCGACGTGAGGGCTCGCGGCTGACAACCCGCCCCATGAAAGGCACCGCGCCACGCCATCCCGACCCGATCGAAGACGCGCGCCTGGGCCAGGCCTTGCTGGCCAGCGAGAAGAACCGCGCCGAAAACCTGATGATCGTGGACCTGCTGCGCAACGACCTGGGCCGCCTGGCGCAGCCGGGTTCGGTCAAGGTGGATGCGCTGTTTTCATTGGAACGCTACCCCACTGTGTGGACCATGACGTCCACAGTCTCCGCCGAGGCGCCGGGGGCCGGGCTGCAAGCGGTGTTGCATGCGCTGTTTCCTTGCGGGTCGATTACCGGCGCCCCGAAGGTGGCCGCGATGCGCCGGATCCGCCAAATGGAAGCTGCCCCGCGCGGTTTGTATTGCGGCAGCGTCGGCTGGCTGGCGCCAAATGGCGATTTTTCACTGAACGTCGCGATCCGCACGCTGGTGCTGGATGCGCACGGCCACGGCGTGTATAGCGTAGGCGGCGGGATCGTGCATGATTCCGACCCCGCGGAGGAATGGCAGGAATGCCATTGGAAAGCGCGGATATTGCGGGGTTGATGGAAGGGCGACGACGTGTCGGCGTGTGGGCGCAGCGGCGTGTTGGCCCATCGGCCCATCGGCGCAACGGCACATCGGCGCAACGGCGCATCGGCGCGTCGGCACATCGGCACATCGGCCCATCGGCACATCGGCACATCGGCACATCGGCCCATCGGCCCATCGGTACATCGGCGCATCGGCCCATCGGCCCATCGGCGCATCGGCGCATCGGCAATCGTAGGATGGGTGAAGCGCGCGATGGGGTGCGCAAGAACGCGAACGGTTGCCGCGCGTAACCCATCATCCACCGTTTGCGATGTATCCGGCGCCGATTGATGGGTTACGCGCGATTGACGAAGGGGTTCTTGGGGCGGGCGTGCCGCGCTTCACCCATCCTACGACCACGCCCCCGCAATCCACCACTCGGTAGTAGCATAGAGCGCGGTCCACAACCGCGATTTTCCAGGAGCGTCCCATGCAACCCGAATTGATCGAGACCATCCTGGTCGATGCCGAACAGCGCGTGCCCTTGTTGGCACGCCATCTGAAGCGCTTGGAAGCCGCCTGCAAGGATCTGGGTTATGCCTGGGCCGGGCGCGCCGTTGAAGGCGACATCATGATCGCCGCCATGGGTCTGGTCACGCCAGGCCCGCACCGGCTGCGCCTGCTGGTGGCGCGCGACGGCAGCCGCCATATCCAGACCGCCCCGCTGCCCCCGCTGCCCGCCGTGCAGGAAGTGATGCTGGCGCCCGAAACGCTGCGCTCGTCCGAACCGCTGCTGCGCTACAAGACCACGCACCGGCCCTGGTACACCAAGACCATCGAATGGCTGCCCGCGCATCCCAACATCTTTGACCTGCTCTACCTGAACGAACGCGGCGAGCTCTGCGAAGGCAGCCGCAGCAACGTCTACCTGCTGCTGGACGGCCGCTGGTACACGCCGCCCGTATCCAGCGGCTGCCTGCCCGGCGTGCAACGCGGTGAACTGCTGGACACCGCCAACGCAAGCGAGCGTGTGCTGACCCTGGCCGACCTGCACGACGCCGACGAAATCCGCCTGTCCAACGCGCTGCGCGGCTGGTTCACCGTCACGCTACGGGAAGCCTGACTCCCCTGCCGTCTCACCGCCGCGCTACGGGAAACCTGACTCCCCTGCCGTTTCACCACCACGCGACGCGAAACCTGACTCCCCTGCCGTTCACCGCCGCGCTGCGGGAAGCCTGCCCCCTCCGTCCTGATCCGCGAACTGTTCCACCACCACCTGGCGCAGCCATTGATTGGCCGGCTCGCGGTGATTGCGCGCGTGCCAGAACACATTGATGACCGACTCGGGAATCTTCACCGGACAGGGCGCCGTCGCCAGCCCGAAGGGCGTACAGGCGCAATCGGCAAAGCGCCGCGGCACCACCGCGATCATGTCGGTGGCTTGCAGCACCGGCCCTACCGCCATGAAGTGCGGCACCGTCAGCCGCAAGCGGCGGCGGATGCCGGCGCGGGCTATCACCTCGTCCACCACGCCATGCCCCGTGCCCTCGGACACAATCGCCACATGCTCGGCCGCGCGGAATTGCTTGGCCGTCACCCCCGAGCGGGCCAGCGGATGGTCGCGCCGAAAGATGCACACATAGGGCTGGCTGAACAGCTTGCGTTGAAAGAAGCCGCTTTGCAGACTGGGTAGAAAGCCCATGGCCAGGTCGATACGGCCGCGTTCCATTTCATCGCGCACATCAATCGACGTCGTACGCACCGTGCGTATCGTGACGCCCGGTGCGGCGGTGTCCAGGGCCCGCATCAAGCGCGGCAGGAAATAGGTTTCGCCCACATCGTTCACGCCGATCACAAACGCCCGTTCGCTGCGCGCCGGGTCGAACACGGCGCGCGCGTTCAGCGTGCCATGCAACGCACCCAAGGCATCCGCAATGGGCTGCGCCAGCGCCTCGGCATAAGGCGTGGGCACCATCCCGCGCGAGGTGCGCAGGAACAATTCATCGCCCAGAAGCTTGCGCAAGCGGCTCAGCGCATTGCTGACGCCGGGTTGCGAAATACCCAGGCTTTGCGCGGCGGCCGACACCCGGCCGTGCTTGTGCAGTTCGTTGAAGACGACCAGCAGGTTCAGGTCTACGTCTTTCAGGTTCATGCGCTTGTCTCCACCAATATTGATGTTGGTGATGTCTTCTATTGATCAGATTCTATTTATTTATTTCATCGGCTGCCCGATGATGAAGCGATAAAAATAGGAGACAAACCATGCACATCGACCCGCCCTGGCAGGGCGACGGTTCCCACCGTATTCCCTTCGGCGTCTACACCGACGCCGCCTTGCACCAGCGCGAGCTGGAACGCTTCTTCTACCGGGCGCACTGGTGTTACGTCGGTCTGGAAGCCGAAATTCCCAACCCAGGCGACTTCAAGCGCACCGCCGTGGGCGAGCGATCGGTGATTCTGCTGCGCGACCAGAGCGGCCAGGTGCGCGTGGTGGAAAACGTGTGCGCCCATCGCGGCGTGCAGTTCTGCCGTGAACGATCCGGCAACCGCAGCGAATTCGTCTGCCCCTATCACCAATGGAATTACGACCTGGAAGGCAACCTGATCGGCGTGCCCTTCCGACGCGGCGTCAAACAAGACGGCAAGGTCAACGGCGGCATGCCGCCCGATTTCAAGACCGAAGAGCACGGCCTGACCAAGCTGGCGGTGGCCTGTCGAAACGGCGTGGTGTTCGCCTCGTTCGACCACGACGCCGAACCGCTGGAAGACTATCTGGGACCAGACATCCTGCACTATTTCGACCGTGTCTTCGATGGCCGTGAACTGGTCATCCATGGCTACAGCCGCCAGCGCATCCCGGGCAACTGGAAGCTGATGCAGGAGAACATCAAGGACCCCTATCACCCCGGCCTGCTGCACACCTGGTTCGTCACCTTCGGGCTGTGGCGCGCGGACAACCGGTCGGAACTGAAAATGGACCGCCACTTCCGCCACGCCGCCATGATTTCCACGCGCGGCCAAGGCGGCAAGGGCAGCGTCACCAGCGGCGTGTCCAGCTTCAAGGAACAGATGTCGCTGAACGACGACCGCTTCCTGGACATCGTGCCGGAGCCCTGGTGGAACGGCCCCACCGCCGTGCTGATGACGTTGTTTCCCAGCGTGATCATCCAGCAGCAGGTCAATTCGCTATCCACCCGCCACATCCAGCCCGTGGGCCACGACGCCTTCGACTTCGTCTGGACGCACTTCGGCTTTGCCGAAGATACGCCCGAGATGACGCGCCGGCGGCTGCGCCAAGCCAACCTGTTCGGCCCGGCCGGCTTCGTATCGGCGGACGACGGCGAAGTGATTGAATTTTCGCAATCGGGTTTTGAACAGAAACCGTGGCATCGCAGCGTGGCGGAACTGGGCGGCAAGACCGCCGAGAACACCGACCACATGGTGACCGAAACGCTGATACGCGGCATGTATGCGTATTGGCGCCGCGTGATGGAGGCATGACGATGCTGGACTTTCCGCTCTACTACCGCCTGACCTGCCTGTACACCGACTACGCCGCCGCGCTGGACGCCGAGCAATGGGAGAAATGGCCCGACTTCTTTCTGGAAGACTGCACCTACAAGGTGCTGCCCCGCGAAAATCACGAACGCGGCTACCCCTTGGCCACCATGGCGTTCGAAAGCCGCGCCATGCTGAAAGACCGCATCTACGGCGCCACCGAAACGATCTTTCACGACCCCTACTACCAGCGCCATGTGGTGGGCGCGCCGCGCGTGTTGCTGGTGCAAGGCGACCGCATCGAATCCGAAGCCAACTATGCCGTCTTTCGCACCAAGCCCAACCAACTGACCACGGTGTTCAACGTGGGCCGCTACCTGGACGTGGTGCGCAGCACGCCGGACGGCCTGAAGTTTGAATCGCGGCTGTGCATCTTCGACAGCGAGCTGGTGCCCAATTCGCTTATCTACCCTATTTAGCCGAGCCAGGATCACCGCCATGACTATGACTACTCAATGGATCAAGGCCATCGCCCATGCCGATGTGCCCGAAGACGACGTGATCGCCGTGCAGGCGGGCGACCGCGAAATCGCGCTGTACGGCGTGGACGGCGAGGTCTACGCCACCGACAACCTCTGTACGCACGGCAACGCGCGCTTATGCGATGGCTTCTTGACCGGCCATGAAATCGAATGCCCGCTGCACCAGGGCCGCTTTGACGTGCGCGATGGGCGGGCGCTGTGTTCGCCCTTGCGCGACAACGTGGCGACCTACCCGGTCAGGATCGAGGACGGGATGGTGTTCGTGGGGATGTAGCGGCCGCTGCGACTACCAATGCCGCAGCCCACGTGGCCACCGCGATAGCAACCCGCTCGGCCCGCGTTCAGATCGCCATCCGCAACGCTTCGTTGGCCGCCGCCATGCCCATGGCCGCGGTCACCGTCACCACCGACCCGTAACCGGCGCAAGACAAGCCCTGCGGCGCGGGGCTCTGCGCCGCCGCGCCCATATCGTCTTCGCCCTCGATGGGGCGCGTCCAGGCGTCGGGCAGAATGGCCGGCTGGTCGAACCACAGGGCATGCACGCCCATCTTCGGCACGCGCTTGAGCGCCTTGCCGTTCTGGTCGGAGGCGCGGGGAAAACCGTGCTCGCGGCGCAGCTTGTTGCGCAGCTTGGCCAGCAAGGCGTCGTTCACCGACGCCGACAGGTCGCCCGCCCGCAAGGCCAGCGGATCGGTCTTGCCACCCGCGCCGCCGCACAGCAGCATGGGCACGCCCAGCGCGCGCGCATGCAGAATCATCGCGATCTTGGCCTCGGCCTGGTCGGTGCAATCGATGATGACGGTGTATGGGCCGGGCAAGACCTCGGCCACGTTCTCGGGCGACACAAAGTCGTCAATGCGCGTCAGCCGGCATTCGGGGTTGATCTCCAACACCCGCTCGGCCATGGCATCAACCTTGGATTGCCCCAGCGTGGACGTCAGCGCATGGATCTGACGATTGACATTGGATTCGGCAATGTGGTCCAGGTCGATCAGCGTCAACGCGCCCACGCCGCAGCGCACCAGGGCCTCGACCGTCCAGGACCCCACGCCGCCCAGTCCGGCGACGGCAACGTGTGCCTGTTGAAGCCGGGCGGGCGCCTGGGGGCCATACAAACGGGACAGACCGCCAAAACGGCGGTCCAGGTCGGCGGAGGGGGCTGGGTGGTCGGGCGAGTTCATGGCGGCTATTTTAGGGCAGGCATCAAGCTTGTAACTTCAACCCCAGCCTCAGCCCGCATCATCCCCGCCCAGTGCCCGATACACCGTCACCTGGTTCACCAGGCGGTTCAGGCCGTTCTCGTCCCGAGCAATCTCGGCCGTGCGACGCTTTTCCTGCGCGTCCAGCCAGTCCTTCAAGGACACGGCCCCTGCCCGATACCGCACTTCGTACAGGCGCTCGGCCTCGCGCGCCGCGCGTAGCGACACCGCAAGCTGCTCGGCCTGCAAGGCCAACTGGGTTCGGTTCGACAGCGCGTTTTCCACATCAGCCATGGCCTGATACAGCGACTGCCGGAAATTGACGACACGCTCTTCGTAATCGGCCTTCGAGATCTTGATGTTCAGCTGCATCTGGTTCCATTGCAGGAACGGCAGCGTCAGACCCACGCCCAGCGTGGCGACGGGGTTTTGCAGCATGTTCGACAGCGTGGGGCTGGCGCTGCCCACCGCGCCCGTCAGCGTCACCGGCGGATAGAAGCTGGCGCGGGTGGCGTCGACGGTGGCCAGCGCCTCGCGCAGGCGCAGCTCGGTGGCGCGCAAATCGGGGCGGCGGCCAAGCAGGTCCGCCGGCACACCGGCGCGGGCCTCGGGCAGCGGGTATGCCGGCAGGCGGGGCGGGTTGGCCATGCTGCGGTCGGGGGGGCCGTCAAACAGAATCGTCAACGCATTGGTGTATTCCACGCGCTGCTGCACCAGCAAGGTGTGCGCCGCCTGCTGGCTGGCCACGGTCTGCTCGGCTTCGGCCAGTTCCAGCGCCGACGCGCCGCCCGCGGCGTATTGCGCGCGCACCAGGTCTTGCGTGCGGCGCGCGTAGGCGATGCTTTCCTCGCTGCTGGCAATGCGCTGGTTGATGAAGGCCGTTTGCCAATACAGCGTGGCGGTGGTGCCCACCAGCGACAAGGCGGCGGACTGGCGGTCTTGCTCGGTGGCCAGCGCTTCCCATTGCGCCGCGTCCCGCTGGCGCGAGAGCTTGCCCCACAGATCCACTTCGTAGCTGACGGTCAGCTGGGCCTGGTTGGCGCGCGTGATGGCACGGTCGCCATACAGGTTGCGGTTGCGCGTCACGTTGGCGTCGCCACCCAACTGCGGGATCAGCTTGTCTTCGGTCAGGCCCGCCTGGTATTGCGCGCGGCGCACGCGGATGGCGGCCGCGGCCAGGTCGTTATTGCGCGCCAGGACGGCGTCGACCAGCCCGTTCAACACCGGGTCATTGAAATTGCGCCACCAGGCGCCGCCGTCAGCCAAGGGGGCTTGCGAGTTCCCCGCTCCACCGTAGGTCCAGGCGGCGGGCGTCTGGGTCAGCGGGGGTTCGTAGTCGCTACGCAGCAGGCTGCCGCATCCCGCTAAAGCCAAAGGCAGGGCCAAGGCCAGCGCCAACGTCCGCGCGACAGGTTTGCAAATCAGGGAAACCGCTTTCATCGTCCTCATTCCCGGGCCAGCGCCTCGACGGGATCCAGGCGCGCCGCGTTGCGCGCCGGCAAATAGCCAAAAAGCACACCGATCAGCGTCGAGCACGTAAATGCCGCCACCATCGATGCCGTGGAATAAATCATCTGGAACGAGCCGCCCGTGGCCTTGGACACCAGCACGCCCAGGGCCAGCGACAGAATGATGCCCAGCGCCCCGCCGATCAGGCAGACCAGCACCGCTTCAATCAGGAACTGCTGCATGATGTCGCTGCGCCGCGCGCCCACCGCCATCCGCACGCCGATTTCCCGGGTGCGCTCGGTCACCGACACCAGCATGATGTTCATGACGCCGATGCCGCCCACCATCAGCGAGATCAACGCAATCAGCGACACCAGCAGCGTCATCGTGGCGGTGGTGCGTTCGATGGTCTTGCGGATGGCGTCCGTGTTGAACACGAAGAAATCCTTCACCACGTGGCGGCGCATCAACACGCGCTCGATGGCTTTCTCGGCGGCGGCGGGCGGCGTGGCGTCGCTGACGCGCACCGTGATGCTCTTCAGGTGCTGCTGCCCCAGCACGCGCGACAAGGCCGTGGTGTAGGGAATCCAGACGTTCAGGGACTCGTTGTTGCCGAACACCGAGTCCTTCTTGGCGGTCACCCCGATCACGCGCGCCGGCATGGAGCCCAGGAAGATGACCTGCCCGATGGGCTCCGTGTGCGAGCCGAACAGCGCCCGCCGCGTGCCGTCGTCGATCACCACTTCCTGCGCCCGGCGCACGACGCTGGTTTCGTCGAAGAACTTGCCCTCTGCCAGCTTGATGGCGCGCACGCGGAAGTACTGTTCGCCCACGCCCTGTATGGAGCCGTTGACCGACACGTTGCGATAGCGCAGCGTGTTGCTCGTGGCGACTTCCGGCGTGACGCTGTCCACATAGGGTTCACGCGCCAGGGCATCGGCGTCGGCCGCGACCAGCGTGCGGATATTCACGGCCTTCTCGTCGCCGAAATCCTTGCCGGGAAAGACCTCCACCGTATTGGTGCCGATGGCGCTGATGTCTTCCAGGATCTTGCGCCGCGAGCCCTCGCCCAGCGCCACCACCGACACCACGGCGGCAATGCCGATGATGATGCCCAGCATGGTCAGCGACGTGCGCAGCCGGTGTGCGTTCATGGACAAGAGCGCCATGCGCAAGGCTTCGCCGCAGCGGTCCAGGTACGACTGCCAGGCCGGCCGCCTGGGCAATTCGGGCGGTGCGTCGCGCGCGGCGTCCCGGTGTGGGGCGTCGGGGTTGCGCTTGTCCGCCACGATCTCGCCGTCGCTGATCTCGATGATGCGTTGCGCGTGGCGCGCCACGTTCATGTCGTGCGTGACGATGATGATGGTGTGCCCGGCCGCGTTCAGCTCTTCCAGGATGCGCAGCACTTCCTGGCCGGTGTGCGTGTCCAGCGCGCCGGTGGGTTCGTCGGCCAGGATGATGTCGCCGCCGTTCATCAGCGCGCGCGCGATGCTCACGCGCTGCTGCTGGCCGCCGGACAACTGGCCGGGGCGGTGCTCGGAGCGGTCGCCCAGGCCCAGCCGGTCCAGCAGTTGGTCGGCGCGGTCGATGCGCGCCTCGCGGCGCTTGCCGGCGTAGACGGCGGGCATTTCGACGTTGCCCTGCGCGCTCAGGTCGGACAGCAGGTGATAGCGCTGGAAGATGAAGCCGAAATGCTCGCGGCGCAGTTCGGCCAGTTCGTCCGGGTCCAGCTCGCCCGTGCTGCGGCCGTCAACGCGGTAGTCGCCCCGGGTCGGGCGGTCCAGGCAGCCCAGGATGTTCATCAGCGTGGACTTGCCCGAGCCGGACGCGCCCACGATGGCGACCATTTCGCCGGCCTCGATGGTCAGGTTGACGTCTTTCAGGACGGCAATGGTCTGGTCGCCCGCGGGAAACTCGCGGCGCACCCCGGACAGCGCGATCAGCGGACCGCTCATGTCAGGCCCCCGACGCTGCCGGGCCGGCCGCCGCGGCACCGGCCGCCGCCGCCGAATCCGCCGACACGACCCGGTCGCCCACCTCCAGCCCCTCCAGCACCTGCGCCTGGACGTTGTTGTTCATGCCGATCTTGACCTGGCGCACCTCGGTCTTGTTGTCTTGCAGGACCACGCGCACCGCATAGCGGCCGTCGTCGCCGCGCTTGCCCAGCGCCGAGGCCGGCACCACCACGGCGTCCTTGGCTTCGCCCAGCACGATGAACACCTGCGCGGTCATCGAGATGCGCAGCTTTTCGTCGGGGTTGGGCACGTCGAACAGGCCGTTGTAGTACACGGCCGCGGTGGTGGAGCTGCTGCTGGACGAGGTCATCGACGTGGTGGCGTCGTCTTTCTGGACGGAGTCCGGCGCGGGTTCCACGGCGCGCAAGGTGGCGTGATAGCGCTCGTCGGGTTCACCCAGGATGGTGAAGTACACCGGCAGCCCCGGCTTGACCCGGGTGACGTCGGCTTCCGAAATCTGCGCCTTGATCGTCATGGTGTCCACCTGGGCCACCTTGATGATGGTGGGCGCGCTCTGGATCGAGTTGACGGTCTGGCCTTCCTTGGTCACCACCGCCACCACCATGCCGTCGATCGGCGAAACAATGCGTGTGTACCCCAGGTTGACCTTGGCCGTATCCACCTGGATTTCCGCCTGCGCGATCTGGGCGTCCAGCGACGCGATCTCGGCGCGGGTCACGCCCAGCGTGGCTTCGGCGGATTCATAGGCTTCGCGCGAACTGGCGTCGGCCGCCAGCATCTGGCGCTGGCGCTTGAACGCCAGTTCGGCCTGTTTCAGCATGGCGACCTTGGCCGCCCGCTCAGCGCGCCGGGTCTGCAAGGCGGCTTCGGCGTTGCGCAGGTCGTTCTGCTGGGTCAGGTCGTCGATTTCGGCAACCAGTTGGCCTTTCTTGACTCGGTCGCCCAGTTCCACTTTCAAGGACTTCAACTGGCCGGTGGCCTGGGCGCCCACGCTGACGCGCTCGATGGCGTCGATGGTGCCGCTGGCCAGCACGCTGTCTTCCAGGTTGGCCCGGCTGACTTCCGCCACCGCGAAGGTGGGGGGTGGCGGTGCCGAGAAGAACACGGCGCGCACGCCCAGCACCCCCAGGAGGATGACGACGGCGATGATGGCGTAGCGTTTGAACTTACTGCGGGACTTTTTCATTGCACCAGAGGATAAGGGGCGAGCCACGCCGCCCGTATTGCGGAACCAGGACGCCATCCTAAACGGGCCGGATGGCCAATCAACGGACTGTCGTCGGTTGAAACGGGAAAAAAATACTAAGGCGGCACCGCACGACGCAGCGCGCATTCGATTGTTCCGTTGCGTGAACGATACAACGGCAGCGGTCCGCGGGTGAAACCCGCCGCCGGCGCCCGCCGCCATCATGCCGCCAACCTGCCGCATCTTGCGCCGTAAGCGCGCAACTTGGCCGCTAGATGGCGCCTATCTTGTTAACACGCGCAGGAACATTATGCGGCGCTGCAAAAAAAGCGCGCCTCGACATAGGGGGACGATACGCACAGAATGAATGCAGTTAACGCCGTGTCTACCTCCAACAGATCCCCCTCCTCGCCCTCTGGTTCCCCGGAATTTTCCGGGGCGGTGCTGCTGTGCCTGCTGGCGATGATGAATCACGTGGCGCTGACCGGCGGGCGGATCACCGTGTCCTTGACCGCGCTGCAAATGGGGCTGTCCACGTTCAAGGTGGGCATGCTGGTTGCCGTGTTCGCGGTGCTGCCGATGCTGTTTTCGGTGCGCGCGGGGCGCTGGGTCGATCGGGTGGGCATCGTGCGTCCCCTCGTCATCGGCACGTCATTGGTGGCGATCGGCACCGCTTTACCGTTTATCTCGCAGACGCAGACGGCCTTGCTGATTGCGTCCTGCTGTATCGGCATCGGCTTCATGCTGCATCAGGTGGCCACGCAGGACCTGCTGGGCCATGCCGAACCCGCACAACGGCTGCGCAACTTTTCCTTCATGTCCCTGGCGCTGGCAGGGTCCGGATTTTCGGGGCCGCTGATCGCCGGGCTGGCCATCGACAACCTGGGCACGCGCACCGCATTCGGCCTGCTGGCGCTGGGCCCGATCCTGTCCGGTATCGGCTTGTATGCCTTGCGTCACCAATTGAAGGCCGTGGATTCGCAACTGTCGGGCGCCAAGGAAGCGCAGCGCCGCCGCGTGACCGAACTGCTGGCGGTGCCCGCCCTGCGCCGCATCCTGATGGTCAACACCATTTTGTCCGGGGCGTGGGACACGCATTTGTTCGTGGTGCCGATCTTCGGCGTGGCGATCGGGCTGTCCGCCACCACCATCGGCGTCATTCTGGCGTCCTTCGCGGCGGCAACGTTCGTTATCCGCCTGGTATTGCCGCTGATCATGCGCCGGGTGCGCTCGTGGACGCTGGTGCGCGTGGCGATGGCCACCGCCGCCATCGACTTCATGCTTTACCCGCTGTTCACCGACGTTACCGTCCTGATCGTGCTGTCGTTCATCCTGGGGCTTGCCTTGGGGTGCTGCCAACCGAGTATGCTTTCCCTCTTGCACCAGCACAGCCCGCCCGGGCGCGCGGCCGAAGCCGTGGGTTTGCGCATGGCGCTGATCAACGGCTCGCAGGTGTCCCTGCCGTTGACCTTCGGCGCGCTGGGTGCGGTAATTGGCGTCGCCCCGTTGTTCTGGGCCTATGCGCTGGCCTTGATGGCGGGCGGCTGGGCCAATCGCAATCCCCCGCTCGAATCTGAACGGAAACCGTAGAGCTTTGACCATGCAGTCCTCTCCCCCCGCCTCCGGCATCGCCGGCGCCAGCCTGCCCTTCCGTCTTTGGACGCCAGAGGAAAGGCAGGCTTCGCTGGATGACGCGCTGCGCCATTGGCAAGCCGGGGAAGACGTCTGGGTATATGGGTACGGATCACTGATCTGGCGCCCTGATTTCGACTTCATGGAGCGCCGCCTGGCGACCCTGCGCGGCCATCACCGGGCGCTGTGCCTGTGGTCGCGCGTGAACCGGGGCACGCCGGAATGCCCGGGCCTGGTGTTCGGCCTGGACCGTGGCGGCTCGTGCCGGGGCGTGGTCTACCGCCTGGCCGGCAGCCAGGTGCCCACCTATTTCCCGGCGCTTTGGGAGCGCGAGATGTCCACCGGCGCCTACCTGCCCCGCTGGATCAATTGCACGACCGACGCCGGCCCCGTTCGCGCGCTGGTCTTCATCATGAACCGCGACAACCCCGCCTACATCCGCGCGCTGCCCGACGCCGAGCTGCTGGCCATCGTGCGCCGCGCGGCCGGTCGGTACGGCCCCTGCACCGATTACGTGGTGCAGACCGCCCAGGCGCTGCGCGCCGCCGGCATCCATGACGCCCGGCTGGACGCCATCGCGCGGCTGCTGGAAGAAGACGGACACACCCTGCCGGAAGGCGCCTGACCGCGCCGCTGGCCGCCCCCAGGCGGAAAACTTGCCCGAGACTGCGCGGGGTCAATAAGGGAGCGACCGCCCGGGCGGTATAAACTCCCTGTTATCCACGCTGAATCCCACGCCTCCATGTCCGTCTCCGATCTGCGTCAAAGCTACGAAAAGAACGTCCTGTTGGAAAGCCAGGCCGCCGCCTCGCCGTTCGAGCAATTCACCCGCTGGTTCGACGAAGCCCTGGCCGCCAAGGTGCCGGAACCCAACGCCATGACCCTGGCCACGGTCGACGCCAGTGGCCAGCCCAGCGCCCGCATCGTCCTGATCAAGGGCTTTGACGAGCGCGGCTTCACGTTCTTCACCAACTACGAATCCCGCAAGGGCCAGGACCTGCTGGCCGAACCGCGCGCCAGCCTGCTGTTTTTCTGGCAGCCGCTGGAACGCCAGGTCCGCATCGAAGGCGTGGTGGAGAAAGTCGCCCCCGAAGAATCGGATGCGTACTATCACAGCCGCCCCGCCGGTTCGCGCATCGGCGCCTGGGCCTCGCCCCAGAGCCAGCCCATTACCCGCGAAGCGCTGGAAGCCCGTGAAAAGGAATTCCGCGAACGTTTCGGCGAAGCGCCGCCGCGTCCGCCGCACTGGGGCGGTTACCGCCTGAAGCCCACCGCCATTGAATTCTGGCAAGGCAGGCCCTCGCGCCTGCACGACCGTCTGCGCTATGTTGCCGACGGCTCGGCCTGGAAGATCGAACGCCTGTCGCCCTGATGTCGGGCGCCCTGTCGCGCCCGCCCAATTACCGATTGCATGCCCGCCTCCTCCCCTGATTTTGACGCCGCTTTTTTCCGCACCGCGCTGGGCCGCTACGCCACCGGCGTAACGGTCGTGACGGCCGCCGGGCTTGATGGCGCCCCCATCGGCCTGACGGTCAGCTCGTTCAATTCGGTATCGCTGAACCCGCCGCTGATCCTCTGGAGCCTGTCACGCGCCTCATCGTCGCTGGCGATCTTCGAGCAATGCGAGCGTTATGTGGTCAACGTACTGAGCGCCGAGCAGATCGCGCTGGCGCGGCGCTTCGCCACCGGCAAGACGCCCGACCGCTATGCCGGCCTGACGGTGCACTATGCGCCGGGCGGCACGCCGATGCTGGACGGCCACTGCGCCGCCTGGTTCGAATGCCGCAACCGCAGCCGCTACGAAGAAGGCGACCACATCATCATGGTGGGCGAGGTAGAACGCTGCGGCCACAGCCACGAGCCGCCGCTGGTGTTTCACGCGGGCGGCTTCGACCTGACGCCAGCCGGCACACGCTCTGAAAGGAAAGCACCATGAGCGCGGATGTGGATTGCATCGTGATCGGCGCGGGCGTGGTCGGCCTGGCCATCGCGCGCGCGCTGGCCCAGTCCGGCCGCGAAGTGCTGGTGACCGAAGCCACCGAGGCCATCGGCACCGGCACCAGCTCGCGCAATTCCGAAGTCATCCATGCCGGCATCTACTACCCCGCGGGCAGCCTGAAGGCGCGCCTGTGCGTGCGCGGCAAGCATCTGCTGTACGGCTATTGCGCCGAACGCGGCGTGCCGCACAAGCGCCTGGGCAAGCTGATCGTCGCCACCGACCGCGACCAGGCGGCCCAGTTGGAAGGCATTGCGCAGCGCGCTCGCGCCAATGGCGTGGACGACCTGCAATTCATCTCGGGCGAAGAAGCCATGCGCCTGGAACCCGCGCTGCAATGCGCCGCCGCGCTGGTGTCGCCGTCCACGGGCATCGTGGATAGCCATGCCCTGATGCTGTCGTTCCAGGGCGACGCCGAAAACGCCGGCGCCCAATGCGTCTTCCACACGCCGCTGGTGTCTGGCCGCGTACGCCCCGAAGGCGGCTTCGAGCTGCAATTCGGCGGCGATGAAGCCATGACGCTGACCTGCAACGTGCTGATCAATTCCGCCGGGCTGCAAGCGCCCGCGCTAGCCCGCCGCATCGACGGCGTGCCAGCGGCCAGCATCCCCACCGACTACCTGTGCAAGGGCAGCTACTTCACCTTGTCGGGCCGCGCCCCGTTCTCGCGCCTGATCTACCCCGTGCCGCAACACGCCGGCCTGGCCGTCCACCTGACGCTGGACCTGGGCGGCCAGGCGAAGTTCGGCCCCGACACCGAATGGATCGGCACCGAAGACTACACGCTGGACCCGGCCCGCGCCGATGTGTTCTATGAAGCCGTGCGCAGCTACTGGCCGGCCCTGCCCGACAACGCGCTGGCGCCCGGCTACACCGGCATCCGGCCCAAGATCTCGGGCCCGCACGAGCCCGCCGCCGACTTCGTCATTGCCGGCCCCGCCGTGCATGGTGTGCCGGGCTTGGTGAACCTGTTCGGCATTGAATCTCCCGGGCTGACCTCCAGCCTGGCCCTGGCGGAAGAAACCCTGGCGCGCCTTGCCGCCTGATTCCGCCCATCCCTCTTTATCCTTACCCTGGCCTATTCCCGCACCATGCAGCACAACGACTACATCCTGACCCTGTCCTGCCCCGACCGCACCGGCATCGTCTACCGCGTCAGCGGCCTGTTGTTCGAATTGGGTTGCAACATCCTGGATTCGCAGCAGTTCGGCGACGAGGAAACCGGCCAGTTCTTCCTGCGTGTGCACTTCGACCTGCCCGTGGCCGTGAACCCCGACGACCTGCGCGCCCGGCTGGATACGCTGTCGGTGGATTACGGCATGGACCTGAAGCTGCACGACGCGCGCCGCAAGCAGCGCCTGCTGATCATGGTCAGCAAGCAAGGCCACTGCCTGAACGACCTGCTGTTCCGGGTGCATAGCGGGCATTTGCACGCGGAAGTGGCGGCGATTGTGTCGAACCACAACGACTACGCCAGCCTGGCCGCGTCCTACGGCATTCCGTTCCACTACCTGCCCGTTACGCCGGACACCAAGGCCGAACAGGAAAAGCAGGTGCTAGCCATTGCCGACCAGTCCAACACCGACCTGGTGGTGCTGGCCCGCTACATGCAGATCTTGTCAGCGGACATGTGCCGCGCGCTGAACGGCCGCGCCATCAACATCCACCACAGCTTCTTGCCCAGCTTCAAGGGCGCGCGCCCGTATCACCAGGCGCATGCGCGCGGTGTGAAGATCATTGGCGCCACCGCGCACTACGTGACGTCGGACCTGGACGAAGGCCCGATCATCGACCAGGACATCGAGCGGGTCGACCACACGATGACGGCGGCCGACCTGACCCAAGTGGGCAGCGATATTGAATCGCTGGTGCTGTCGCGCGCGGTGCGCAGCCATGTGGAACACCGCATCCTGCTGAACCGCAACAAGACCGTGGTGTTCCGCTGATTCGTTGATCTTCAGTCGGACGCGGCCTGCGCCGCGTCCGGTAGAAACTGGCGTTCCACCAGCGCCATCGCCCTTTGCTGCAAGGGCGTGCGCGCGCCGGCGTGCCAGATCACCTGGCTGATCGAGCGCGCTTCATGCGCGAAGGTGATGAAGCGCGTGCCGGCCAGACCGCTGCGCGACAGGCAGGCCGGCACGATCGACACGCCCAAGCCCTGCGACACCAGCGACGCCACGCTCAGCCAATGCCGCACTTCGTGCCGGATCACCGGCATGAAGCCCGCCGCCACACACATCGACAGCACGGTTTCGTAATAGCTGGGGGACGCCGCGCGGGCGAAGAAGACGAAATCATCGCTTGCCAGTTCGGCCAGCCGCAGTGACTGGCGCCCGGCAAGCGGATGGGAGTCCGGCAGGCACACCACGAACGGCTCGGCGATCAGGTCGCGCGCCAGTACCTCGTCGGGCACCGGGTTGGCGTGGATGAAGCCCAGGTCCTGTTCACCGCGCCGCACGGCTTCTATCTGCTCATGCGAATTAAGTTCGGTCAGCACGTGCTCAACGTCGGGCAACTCCGCCCGCATCACGTTCAACAGCGTCGGCAGGCCGCGATACAGCATCGACCCCACGAAGCCGATGCGCAGCCGGCCCCG
Organism: Achromobacter spanius; assembly: GCF_002812705.1. NCBI lineage: Bacteria > Pseudomonadati > Pseudomonadota > Betaproteobacteria > Burkholderiales > Alcaligenaceae > Achromobacter > Achromobacter spanius. The sequence goes on from NZ_CP025030.1 coordinate 355,216, forward strand.
CAAGCCCGCGTCCACCCTTTGCACCAGCGTGCGCACCTCTTCCGCCTGCCGCAATAGCGTCAGGGCCTCGCGGTACAGCACGTGGCCCGCGTCGGTCAGTTCCACGTGCCGGCTGGTACGCGCCAGCAGGCGGGCGCCGACGTTGTCTTCCAGTTGGCGGATGGCGTAGCTAAGCGGGGGTTGGGAAATATGCAGCCGGGTGGCGGCGCGGCTGAAGTGGCGCTCTTCGGCCACCGCGATGAAGTAGCGCAACAGGCGCGGGTCCAGATCCATGGTCTCCCCTTATCTATATTTTTTATGGATTGTTCTACACAAAATCGGTATTTGCATAGATTAATGCACCCACGCAACATCGGCCATCTTCCCCGTTTTTTGCAGGATGCCGCCATGGACGCCCCCGCCCGCCCCGTTGCCCCCGCCCCCGCCACGCCCGTTCCGGATTCGCGCGGCCTGAATCTGTTCAGCGCGGACCCCTATGCCGCCGCGCTGAGCCAGCGCTACCTGCCCGCCGCGCTGCACACGCATCTGCTGCCGCATTTGGAACGGCTGGGGGGCTTGGCCGGCGGCGTGATGGACGAACTGGCCGCCACGGCGGACAAGCATCCGCCCACCCTGTCCGTGCGCAGCCGTGCGGGCGCGGACGAATCGCGCGTCGACAAGCATCCTGCCTATGTGGAGCTGGAACGCCTGGCCTACAGCGAATTCGGCTTGGCCGCGCTGTCGCATCGTGGCGGCGTGCTGGGCTGGCCGGAACCCATGCCGGCCAGCGCCAAGTACGCGCTGAGCCACCTGTTCGTGCAGGCGGAATTCGGCCTGTGTTGCCCGGTCAGCATGACGGATTCGCTGGCGCGCACGCTGCGCAAGTTCGGCGACCCCGCGCTGGTCGAGCGCGTGCTGACGCAAGTCACCACCCAGGATTTCGACGCGCTGCGCCAAGGCGCCATGTTCATGACGGAACAGGGCGCGGGGTCGGACGTCAGCGCCACGGAAGTGACCGCCGAAGCGCAAGCCGACGGCACCTGGCGCATTCATGGCGACAAGTGGTTCTGCTCGAATCCCGACGCGGGCTTTGCCATGGTGCTGGCGCGCAGCGAGCCGGAGCCGGGCCTGAAGGGCGTGTCGCTCTTCCTGCTGCCGCGCGACCTGGACGACGGCAGCCACAACCACTACCGCATCCTGCGCTTGAAGGACAAGCTGGGAACGCGCTCGATGGCCAGCGGCGAGATTCGCCTGGAAGGGGCCGTAGCCTGGCTGGTGGGCGAACGTGGTCGCGGCTTCAAGCAGATGGCCGACATGATCAACAATTCGCGCCTGTCCAACGGCATGCGCGCAGCCGGGCTGATGCGCCGCGCGGTGACCGAAGCGATCTACGTGTCGCAGCACCGCCGCGCCTTCGGCAAGCGTCTGATCGACATGCCGCTGATGCAACGCCAACTGGTCAAGATGACGGTATGGGCGGAACAGGCGCGCAGTGTCATGTTCCAGACGGCGCGCGCGCTGGCGGACGCCGATCAGGGCATGGCCGACCCGGCGCTTGCCCGCATCCTGACGCCGCTGATCAAGTTCCGCGCCTGCCGCGACGCCCGCAAGGTGACGGGCGACGCGATGGAAGTGCGCGGCGGCTGCGGCTATATCGAGGAATGGACCGAGCCGCGCCTGGTGCGCGACGCGCATCTGGGCTCCATCTGGGAAGGCACCAGCAACATCGTGGCGCTGGATGTGCTGCGTGCCATCAAGAAAGAAAATTCACTGCCCGCCCTGCGTGCCCACATCGACCAGTTGCTGGCGGCGGGCGTACCCTGCCCGCCCGCCCTGGCCGCGCTGCAAGCGGACGCGCTGGCCAAGAGCTTTACGCTGGCCGAGCAGGCGGCGGCGGGCGACCATGACGAACTGGCCCGTCAGGCCGCATCGCTGCTGTACCACGCCGTGTCCATGGCCGCGCTGCGCTGGGAAGCCACGGGTGCCGGGCTGGAAAGCCGCGCGCAACTGGCCGACCAGGTGCTGCTGCACCGCCTGGCGCCACGCGACCCTTACGCCATTCCCCCCAACGAAAGCGCGGCCTGCCAGGCCATCTTGCAGTACGCGCTGTAATCCGACGCCGGCGGCACAGCCGGCGCGCCTTCCCCACAGGAGACACCACCATGAAACGCATTCTTGCCCCCTTGCTGATGGCTGCGGCCACCGCCGTCATGCCAGCCACGTCCGCGCTGGCGGCCGAGGCCTTTCCCAGCGCCCGCCCCATCACGCTGATCGTGCCGTTCCCGCCGGGCGGGCCGACCGACGCCATGGCGCGCCGCCTGGCCGAGAAGCTGCGCGAGCCGCTCAAGCAAAACGTGATTGTTGAAAACCGCAGCGGCGCGGGCGGCAATATCGGATCGGAATACGTGGCGGGGGCCAAGCCCGACGGCTACACGATTCTGTTCGGCACGTCCGGCCCGTTGGCCATCAACGTCAGCCTGTACAAGAACCAGGGCTACAACCCTGAAACCAGCTTCGCGCCCATCATCCGCCTGGGCCATCTGCCCAACATCCTGGTGGTGAACCCGTCGGTGCCGGCCAACAACGTGCAAGAGCTGATCGCCTACGCCAAGCAGAACCCCACCAAGCTCAGCTACGCCTCGTCGGGCAACGGCGCGTCGTCGCACCTGGCCGGTATCCTGTTCAACAAGATGGCCGGCACCGACATCATGCACATCCCCTACAAGGGCACGGGGCCCGCGCTGAACGACCTGCTGGGCGGGCAGGTGTCCATGTCGTTCACCGACATCCTCACGGCCCTGCCCCACGTCAAGGCCGGCAAGCTGCGCGCCATCGGCCTGGCCAGCGCGCAACGCTCGGACGCGCTGCCGGATTTGCCCACCTTGTCCGAGCAGGGGCTCAAGGGCTATGACGTCAGCGTCTTCTTCGGCATCGTCGCGCCCAAGGGCACGCCGGCCGACGTGGTGAATACCTTGAACCAGGCGTTCAAGGTTGCGCTGTCGGACCCCGCCGTCGAGCAGGCGCTGCGTTCGCAAGGCATCGTGGCGGCCAAGGACCAGACGCCGCAAGGCCTGGCCGACTTCATCGCCGCCGAAGTGCCCAAGTGGCGCGAGCTTATCAAGAGCGCCAACGTTTCCATCGACTGAAGCAGAGATTCCATGGCCCCTACTCTTCCGAACGCCGGCGCGCTGGCCGGCTGCAAAGTGATCGACCTGTCGCGCGTGCTGGGCGGCCCGTATTGCACGCAGATACTGGCCGACCACGGCGCCGACGTGCTGAAGATCGAGCCCCCCGGCGGCGACGAAACCCGTGGCTGGGGCCCACCCTTCCTGGGCGACACCGCGTCGTACTTCATTGGCGTGAACCGCAACAAGGAAGGCATGACGCTGGACTTGTCGCAGCCTGCCGGCCAGGAACTGCTGCGCCATCTGCTGGCCGACGCCGACGTGCTGGTTGAGAACTTCAAGCCCGGCACGCTGGAAAAGTGGGGGTTGGGTTATGACAGCTTGAGCCAGGCCTTTCCCAAGCTGGTGCATTGCCGCGTCAGCGGCTTCGGCGCCGACGGCCCGTTGGGCGGGCTGCCCGGCTACGACGCCTGCGCGCAAGCCATGTGCGGCTTGATGAGCGTGAACGGCGAAGCCGACGGCGAGGCCACGCGCGTCGGCCTGCCGGTGGTGGACATGGTGACCGGGCTGAACGCCGCGGTCGCCGTGCTGCTGGCACTGAACGAACGCCATCGCAGCGGCCTGGGCCAATTCCTGGACATCACGCTGTACGACTGCGCGCTATCGCTGTTGCACCCGCACGCGGCCAATTATTTCTACAGCGGTAATGTGCCCAAACGCAGCGGCAACGCGCACCCGAACATCGCGCCCTACGAAACGCTGCCTACCGCCAGCGGCCCGTTGTTTCTTGCCGTGGGCAATAACCGGCAGTTTGCATTGATGGCGCAGGTGCTGGAAGCGCCGGCGCTGGCCGCGGATGCACGCTATGCGACAAATGCCGATCGCCTGCAAAACCGGCAAGCCTTGCGGGATGAATTGTCGGGGCTGCTGGCAAGCCAAAACGCGGCCGCGCTGGCCGACCGCCTGCTACGCGCAGGCGTCCCCGCCGCCGCCGTGCAAACGGTGGACCAGGCCTTGGCGCACCCACACACGAAGCATCGCGGCATGTTGCTGGAGCAAGGCGAATACAAAGGCGTAGGCTCACCCATCAAACTGTCGCGTACACCGGCTACGCTGCGACAGTTGCCGCCAGCGCTGAAGGCGTGAATTCAATACGTAGGATGGGTGCAGCGCGCGGGAAAGGTCAGAAGAACGCGAAAGACGTTCGCGCGAAACCCATCATGCAGCGCCGGAACCCAGGCTGATTCAGCCACATATCGGTGTGGCCAAGGCATCCCAGACTCCACCGCTGCTTGATGGGTTTCGCGCGGATTGCACTTGGGTTTTTTTGACTGTCCTCTCGCGCTGCACCCATCCTACGAATCCCGACCTGATGTGAAACCGTAGGATGGGTGCAGCGCGCGGGAAAGGTCACAAGAACACTGAAGCCTTTCGCGCGAAACCCATCATGCAGCGCCGGAACCCAGGCTGATTCAGCCACATATCGGTGTGGCCAAGGCATCCCAGACTCCACCGCTGCTTGATGGGTTTCGCGCGGATTGCACTTGGGTTTTTTTGACTGTCCTCTCGCGCTGCACCCATCCTACGAATCCCGACCTGATGTGAAACCGTAGGATGGGTGCAGCGCGCGGGAAAGGTCACAAGAACACTGAAGCCTTTCGCGCGAAACCCATCATGCAGCGCCGGAACCCAGGCTGATTCAGCCACACATCGGTGTGGCCAAGGTATCCCAGACTCCGCCGCTGCTTGATGGGTTTCGCGCGGATTGCACTTGGGTCTTTCTGGCCTTTCCTCTCGCGCTGCACCCATCCTACGAATCCCGACCTGATGTGAAACCGTAGGATGGGTGCAGCGCGCGGGAAAGGTCACAAGAACGCGAAAGACGTTCGCGCGAAACCCATCATGCAGCGCCGGAACCAGCGCTAATCCAGCCACACAACCGTGTGGCCAAGCTTCCCCAGACTCCACCGCTGCTTGATGGGTTTCGCGCGGATTGCACTTGGGTCTTTCTGGCCTTTCCTCTCGCGCTGCACCCATCCTACGAATCCCGACCTGATGTGAAACCGTAGGATGGGTGCAGCGCGCGGGAAAGGTCACAAGAACGCGAAAGACGTTCGCGCGAAACCCATCATGCAGCGCCAGAACCCAGGCTGATTCAGCCACACAACCGTGTGGCCAAGCTTCCCCAGACTCCACCGCTGCTTGATGGGTTTCGCGCGGATTGCACTTGGGTTTTTTTGACTGTCCTCTCGCGCTGCACCCATCCTACGAATCCCAACAACTAAGACATTTCGTTGCACCGCTGTAGCACTGTCTGCATCCTCCTCGCCTTAGACTTTTCGGGTCGCCTCCCCCCAAAGTCCAAGAAAGAGGAGAAAAGAATATGGCCACGAACGAAACGACTGCCCCTTCCATAACGGAGCATGCGCCGCTCAAGCGCGTGATGGGCGCCAAACTATTGTTGCTGTTCATTGTTGGCGACATCCTTGGTACGGGCGTGTATGCATTGACCGGCCAGGTGGCCGCCGAAGTTGGCGGCGCGGCGTGGGTGCCTTTCCTGGTCGCTTTCGCCGTGGCGTTGCTGACCGCGCTGTCTTACCTGGAGCTTGTCACCAAGTACCCCAAGGCCGCCGGCGCGGCACTCTATGTGCACAAAGCCTTCGGCGTGCACTTCCTGACCTTTATCGTTTGCTTCACCGTGATGAGCTCGGGGCTGACATCCGCCGCCACGGCATCGCAGGCCTTTGCGGCCAACCTGTTCGCGGCCTTCGGCATCGAAGCCGACAAAGCCTGGATCACGTTCGGCGCGCTGGGCTTCATGCTGTTGGTGATGTTGGTGAACCTGCGCGGCGCAACCGAAAGCGTCAAGGCCAACGTCGTGCTGACCCTGATCGAATTGTCGGGCCTGTTGATGGTGATCTTGCTGGGCTTCTACGCCATGGCGGGCGGGCAGGCGGATTTCTCGCGCGTGATCGCGTTTGACACGCCCGAGGACAAGAGCGTATTCCTGGCGGTCACATCCGCTACCGCACTGGCGTTCTTCGCCATGGTGGGCTTTGAGGATTCGGTCAACATGGCCGAAGAAACGCACGAACCCAGCCGCATCTTTCCCAAGGTCATGCTGACCGGCTTGGGCATCACCGCCGTGATCTACGTGCTGGTGTCGATATGCGCGGTGGCGTTGGTACCGGTGGGTGAATTGGCCAAGAGCTCGACGCCGCTGGTGCTGGTGGTCAAGCGCGCCGCGCCGGACTTGCCGGTGGAATACATCATGCCCGTGATCTCGATGTTTGCCGTGGCGAACTCCGCGCTGATCAACATGATGATGGCCAGCCGCCTGCTTTACGGCATGTCGCGCCAAGGCGTGCTGCCGTCGTTCCTGGCGCACGTGCACCGCAAGAACCAGACGCCGTGGACGGCCATCCTGTTCACCACCGCCCTTGCGTTTGGCCTGATCATCCTGGTGGCCCTGGCGGATTCGGAAGCCATCCGCGCGCTGGGCGGCACCACCGCCCTGCTGCTGCTTGGCGTGTTCGCCTTCGTCAACGTCGCGGTGCTGGTCCTGCGACGCGACGAGGTCAAGCACGAACACTTCCGCATCAACCGCATCATCCCGTGGCTGGGCGCGGCGGCCTGCCTGTTCCTGGTCACGCCGCTGACCGGCCGCGACGTCATCCAGTATCAAGTGGCGGGTTGGCTCTTGCTGCTGGGAGTGGTGATGTGGGGCGTGACCTATCTGGCGCGTCGCAAGGAAGCGCGCATGGAAATCGACCCGTCCGCGATGGAATAAAAACCGGCTCAGCCGCCCTTGGCCAAGCCTTCGCGGCGCGGGTCCACCCCGCCCTGCAGGCCATTGGCGTCGATGACAATGCCATGGATGCCGCTGGGGAATTCGGTGATACGCACCGGGTGCCCCATGGCTTCCAGCGCGGGGGCCAGCGCTTCGAGCGGCGTGCCTTTTTCCAGTTCCGTTTCTTTGTTGCGGCTGCCCATGTTGGGCAGCGCAATCGCGGCCTGGATGTCCAAGCCCCAATCCAGCACGCCCACAATCGTCTTGGCCACGTAGTTGATGATGGCGCTGCCACCCGGCGACCCCACCAACATCACAGGCTTGCCGTCGCGCAGCACGATGATCGGCGCCATCGAACTGCGCGGCCGTTTGCCCGGTTCGACACGGTTGGCCACCAGCCTGCCTTCAGGGTCCTTGAACGACGAAGAGAAGTCCGTCATTTCGTTGTTCAACAAAAAGCCGCGCACAAAGATCTTGCTGCCGAATTCGCTTTCGATGGTGGTTGTCATGGACAGCGCATTGCCTTGCTTGTCCACCGCCACCAGATGGCTGGTGGACGGCAGCTCCAACGCGTTGTCGCGGCCCAGCGTCAGCAGCTTGCCTTCCGGGTCGCCCGGCAGCGCGACCTTCATGCTGCGATCAGGCTGGATCAACGCGCCGCGCGCGCGCAGATAGGCCGGGTTCAACAAGGCGCGTACCGGCACATCGACGAAGTCCGGATCCGCCACATAGAAATCGCGATCGGCGAACGCCAACCGGCCGGCTTCGGAAAAATAATGCACCGCCTGCACCGAACCCGGTGCATACGTCGACATCGGATACTGTTCCAGCTCGCCCAGCATCTGCAACACGGCGATGGGGCCGCTGCTGGGCGGCGCCATGCCGCACAGTTGGTAGCCGCGATACGCGCCGCACACCGGGTCGCGCGTCTTGGCGCGGTAGTTCGCCAAGTCCGCCAGGCTCAGGTCGCCGGGCGTGGCGTGGCCGTGCACCGCCGCCACGATGTCGCGCGCGATATCACCTTGGTAGAACGCATCGGCGCCCTGCGAGGCCACCACGCGCAAGGTGCGCGCAAACTCGGGGTTCTTCAACACATGTCCCACCGGCCAGGGCGAGCCATCCGGCGCATAGAAGTACGCGGCGGCGGCCGCCTGCTTCGGCAGCGCCTTGTTGCCCGCCAGCAGCGTGTGCAAGCGCGGCGACACGGCAAAGCCTTGTTCGGCAAGCCGGATGGCGGGCTGGAACAAGTCGGCCCAGGGCAGCACGCCTGCCTCTTTGTGCGCCAGTTCCAGGCCGCGCAGCAAGCCCGGCACGCCGACCGCCATGCCGTTGTTCACGGACTGCGCGAAAGGCAGCGGCTTGCCCTCGGCGTCCAGGAAGCGGTCCGGGCGCGCCGCGGCGGGCGCGGTTTCGCGGCTGTCATAGGTTTGGATGCGGCCGGCCTTGGCCGAATACAGCACGACGAACGCGCCCCCGCCAATGCCTGACGATTGCGGCTCCACCAGATTCAATACCAGCTGCGTGGCAATGGCGGCATCCACCACCGAGCCGCCCGCGCGCAGCATGTCGTCGCCTGCCTGCGTGGCCAGCGGGTTGGCGGACACCATCATGTATTGCGGCGCGCGGACCAGTTCGCGCGCCTGGGCGCCGCTGGCCGCTTCGGGGTTGCGATCTTCCGCCGCCGCTGGGGTACGTGCCCAAACGGCCGGCATGGCGGCCAGGGTGGCGGCAAGAAGAATGGCGGCGGCGTGGCGGGAAGCGCGCATGGTCAACTCCAAGGTGGCGCCGGCATGCCGGCAGGCGTTCATCATCGGCCCGGGTGTCCCGCGCCGTCAACCCGACATAGAATCGCGGTTCCGGTCCCTCTTCCCTGCCCTGACATGCGCCTGCGCCACATCGAGATTTTCGAAGCGATCCGCCGTACCGGATCCCTGACCGAGGCCGCCGCCGCGCTGCATATCTCGCAGCCCGCCGCCAGCAAGCTGCTGGCGCACGCCGAAACCCAACTCGGCTTCAAGCTGTTTGAGCGCGTGAAGGGGCGCCTGGTCGCCACGCGCGAGGCCGAAATCCTGACGCCCGAAGTCGCGCGCCTGAACCAGGACTTGAACAGCGTGCGCCGATTGGTCGCCAGCCTGCGCGACCGGCCGAACGGGCACTTGCGGTTGGGCTGCGCGCCCGCGCTGGGCCTGGGCTTGCTGCCCGACGTGGTGCGCGAAAGTCGCGATGCGCAACCCGGCATCACCTTCGACATCCACACGCATCACAGCGCGGAACTGGTGCAGGGTTTGTTGACGCGCGAACTGGACCTGGCCATTACCTTCGACACCAACGACTACCCCGGCCTGACGCGCATGGGCCTGGGCCATACCGAGCTGGTGCACCTGAGCCGCAGGCCCGCCACCGGGCCGATGCGCCTGTCTGAACTGGCCGACCCCAAGGGCGACACGCTGATCGTGCTGGACGCAGGCGATGCCTCGGGCGCGCTGCTGCAGATGGCGTTGGATGCGCAAGGCCTGGCGCCACAAGTCGCTATCCAGGTGCAGACGCATTACGTGGCCTGCGCGCTGGTCGACGCGGGCTGCGGCGACGCCATCGTCGACGCCATCACCGCCCAGGCCATGCTGCGCCCCGGCATGAGCCTGCGCCGCCTGGAGCCCGCGCTGCGCGTGCCGATCAGCATCATGGTGCGTAACCAGGACCCCTTGTCCGCCCTGCACCGCGACCTGATCGACCGGCTGCGCGCCGCCTGCGCCGCGCGCATGGCATCGCTGGACACGCCCGCGTGAGGGACGCGACGCCACCAAAATAAAACGGGCGCCTTGAAATTCAAGGCGCCCGTTTTTACTGGCGTTGGAAACCGGCCCAGGGGCCGGCCCCATGCCGCATCAATCCAGCTTGATGTTCTGCTTCTTCACAACGTCTTGCGCCCAGTCAAACTGCTCTTTGATTTCCTTGGCGAACTCTTCCGGCGTGTTGCCCGACGGCGCCGAGCCTTGGTCGTCCAGCGCCTTGATGACCTTCGGGTCCTTCAGGGCCACGACGGCGGCGTCACGCAGCTTGTTAACGACTTCCATCGGCGTGCCCTTGGGGGCCAGCAGGCCGTACCAGACCGGCTGGTTCAACACCGGGAAACCGGCTTCCTTGAACGTGGGCACACCCTTGATCGAGGAGATCTGCTCAGGCCATGCAATGGCCATGGCGTGCAGCTTGCCCGCCTGGATCTGCGGCATCGACGACGGCAGGTTGTCGAACAGGATTTCGATCTGGCCGCCGACGGCATCCGCCACGGCCGGGCCCGAACCCTTGTACGGCACGTGCACGATGTCGGTGCCGGTTGCCATCTTGAACGATTCGCCCATCAAGTGCAGCACGCCGCAAGTGCCCGAGCTGCCGTAGGAGTACTTGCCCGGGTTCTTCTTCAGTTCTTCGATGAAGCCCTTGAAGTCCTTGGCCGGGAACTTCGGGTTCACGGCAACCACGTTGGCCGTGTTGGCGAAGTTGGTGACCGGCTGGAAGTCCTTGATCGGGTCGTACGGCAGGTCCTTCGGACGGCAGGCCGGGTTGACGGCCATGGTCGACACCGTGGCGATGGACAGCGTGTAGCCGTCAGCATCGGCGCGCGCGGCTTCCGACGCGCCGATGGCGCCGCCTGCGCCACCCTTGTTTTCCACAACCATCGGCTGGCCAAGTTCCTGGCTCATGCGCTGGGTCACCAGACGCGCGATGATGTCGGTGGATCCGCCCGGCGCGAAAGGAACGATCACGCGGATCGGCTTGCTGGGGTACTTGTCGGCGGCATGCGCAACGGAAGCGCCAAGCGTGCCGGCGGCGCCGGTCGCCACGGCGATAGCCAAGGCCAGGGAGCGAACTTTATTCATAGGTGTGTTTCCTCCAAGAGTGCGAGCCCGTATGTAAACGGACCGTTTTGAGATGGTCTCGTCTGTAGACGGGCCAGCAGATAACGGTGGGAGCGCATTGCTTCTGTGCAGCGTGTGTGGCGCTGCTTTTATGAGTTGCTTGTGGCAGACGCGCCCGCCAGAATGACGGAGAATAGCAGCAAATGCTTACACCCGCATAGCGCGCCGATCCCGGCCCGCGCCCCTACAAAAACACCCTGGTCCCATGTCGGTTGCCCTTCTGGTTTTCCCTGATTTCATGCTGGTTGCGCTGGGTTGGGCGCTACGTCACAAGCTGGGTTTTTCACGCGAATTCTTTGCGGGCACCGAGCGCCTTGTGTACTTCGTGCTGTTCCCCGCGCTGCTGTTCCAATCCATTCTTCGTACCCCCATCACGGCCGGCAACGCCGCCCTGCTGCTGCAGGCCACGGCGGCCGTGATCGTGGCGGGCGTGGCCATGGCGTGGCTGGCGGGCCTGGTGCTGCGGCCGTCCTCGCTGGGGCTGGCCTCATCGGCGCAGTGCGGTTACCGCTTCAACACCTATATCGGGCTGGCGCTGTCGGCCAGCCTGGCCGGTTCGCAAGGGCAGACGGTGATGGCGCTGATCGTCGGCTTCGCGGTGCCGATGGCCAACGTGGCCGCGGTCTACGGGCTGGCGCGCCACAACGGCGGCAACCTGCTGCGTGAACTGGCGCGTAATCCGCTGGTTGTCTCGACGCTGTTGGGGCTGGCCTGCAACCTGGCCGGCCTGCAACTGCCCGGCCCCGTGGATACGGTGCTGGCGCGGCTGGGCGCGGCGGCGTTGGCGCTGGGGATCCTGTGCGTGGGCGCCAGCCTGGCGTGGGAAGGCGGCAAGGGCTACGGCGCATTGATCACATGGATGCTTGCCGTGAAGCTCGTGGCGCTGCCCGCGGTGGCCCTGGGCGTGGCGCGGCTAGTGGGCCTGCCCCCGCTTGAAGCGCGCATGCTGCTGCTGTTTGCCGCCTTGCCCACCGCGTCCGCCGCCTACGTGCTGGCCATGCGCATGGGCGGCGACGGGCGGATGGTGGCGGTGCTGATTTCGCTGGGCACGCTGTTCTCGGCCGCCACGATTCCGCTGTGGCTGCTGCTGACCGCGTAGGCTTGATCGCTGCAAAAAAATTGCCGCCCGTCGAGGGCGACCATCTGGTGCGGGCCATCCGGGCAGCCACGGTAGCAGCTGCCGGTCGCGCCGATTACGACTTGTGCGCGTTGGTCATCGACCCAGGCACCACCCATTCGGCGAACTGCGCTTCGGTCACGTAACCCAGCGCCAAGGCCGATTCCTTCAGCGACAAGCCTTCCTTGTGCGCTTTCTTGGCAATCTGCGCGGCCTTGTCGTAGCCGATGTGCGGGTTCAGCGCCGTCACCAGCATCAGGGAACGATCCACCAGTTCTGCGATGCGTTCGTGGTTGGGCTCGATGCCGGCCGCGCAATGCGCATTGAAGCTGGCCATGCCGTCGGTCAAGAGGCGCACCGATTGCAGGAAGTTGTGGATCACCAGCGGCTTGAACACGTTCAGTTCAAAGTTGCCGCTGGCGCCGCCGATATTGATGGCCACGTCGTTGCCCAGCACTTGCGCGGCCAGCATGGTGATGGCCTCGCACTGCGTCGGGTTGACCTTGCCCGGCATGATGGAGCTGCCCGGTTCGTTTTCCGGAATGCTGATTTCGCCCAGGCCCGAGCGCGGACCGCTGGACAGCCAGCGCACGTCGTTGGCGATCTTCATCAAGCCGGCCGCCAGCGACTTCAACGCACCGTGCGCGAACAGCAGCGCTTCGTGCGAGGCCAGCGCCTGGAACTTGTTGGGCGCCGACACAAAAGCCGTGCCCGTGGCATGCGCCAGATCGGCCGACACCTTGGCGCTGAATTGCGGATGCGCGTTCAGGCCCGTGCCCACCGCCGTGCCGCCAATGGCCAGTTGATGCAAGCCGGGCAAGGTCGCGCGGATCTGCTGCTCAACCAGGTCCAGTTGCGCCACATAGCCCGACAGTTCCTGGCCCAGCGTCAACGGCGTCGCGTCCTGCAAGTGGGTACGGCCGATCTTGACGATGTCATAGAACTCGGCGCTTTTCTCGGCCAGGGTCGCGCGCAACTGTTTCAGCGAAGGCAGCAGGTGATGCTCGACTTCGACGGCGGCCGCCACGTGCATGGCGGTCGGGAAGGTGTCGTTGGACGATTGGCCGCGGTTGACGTGGTCGTTCGGGTGCACCTTGCGCGCTTCACCGCGCACGCCGCCCAGGAGTTCGGACGCGCGGTTGGCCAGCACTTCGTTCATGTTCATGTTGCTTTGAGTGCCCGAGCCCGTTTGCCAGACCGACAGCGGAAACTCGTTGGGCCATTTGCCGGCGATGACTTCGTCGGCCGCGCGCATGATGCCGTCGGCGATCGTCGGATCCAGTTCGCCGAGTTCGGCGTTGACCTTGGCGGCCGCGCGCTTCAGGCGGGCCATCGCGTTAACCAGCGGCACAGGCATTTTTTCGGTGGAAATCGCGAAAAAATGCAGCGAACGTTGCGTTTGGGCGCCCCAGAGGTGATCCTCGGGGACTTCGATGGGCCCAAACGTGTCTTTTTCGATGCGGGTCTTCATGGCGCGTACAACTCCGTGGCGGCTGTCAGTCGCAAGTGGCGGTGTCCGCCCGAAGCGACAATTGAGAATAGCAATCACTTATAAGATTAGCAGAAACCCGCATTCCTATAATTGCGGCAATCCGTGATCTCTCCACCGTTTTTTACCACTCGCCCCGCGCCATGTCCGCCCCTCTTTGCACCCTGACCTTGCACCTGCCCGACGAAGCCGCCACGGAATCGCTTGCGCGCCAGCTTGCCCCCTTGGTTTCAGGGGGACAGACTGGCCCCGCGGGCGCTTGCATTCACCTGCAAGGAGACCTGGGCGCGGGCAAAACAGCCTTCACCCGGGCCCTGTTGCGCGAATGCGGCGTGACGGGCCGAATCAAAAGTCCCAGCTACGCGCTGCTTGAATCCTATAAAGTTTTTAACTTATACTTCTATCATCTTGATTTTTATAGATTTAGTGATTCGCGCGAATGGTTAGACGCAGGATTTCGGGATTTACTGCGTGAAGACGCGGTGGTTTTGATCGAATGGCCGGAGCGGGCCGAGGGCCTTTTGCCCCCTCCCGACTTGCTCATTTCACTGGCTTATGCCGATGACGGCCGCGACGCCACCCTGACCGCGTACACCGCTCGAGGACAAACATGGTTGAACGCGATTGTCCCCCCGCCCAAGACGGCGCCCTTCCCTCCGCAGGCGCCACCCGGCGCCGCCTGATCAGCGTCGCCGCCACGCTGCTCGTCTTGCCGGTCCTGCCTCGTTTGGCGCAGGCGGCAACGATTCTGGCTGTCCGGACCTGGCCGGCTGATGAATACACCCGTGTCACGCTGGAGCTCGACAGTGAGCTCAAGGCGGAACAATTCACCCTTGAAAATCCCCACCGGCTGGTGGTCGACATCGAGGGACTGACCCTTAGCTCGGCCCTGAACGACCTGGTGTCCAAGGTCCGGCCCGACGACCCTTATATCCAAAGCCTGCGCGTGGCGCAGAACCGCCCGAACGTGGTGCGGCTGGTGTTCGACCTGAAGCAGCCCGTGGCGCCCCAGGTGTTCACGCTCAAGCCCGTGGCCGACTACCAGTACCGCCTGGTGCTGGACCTGTATCCGAAGGTCGCCCAGGATCCGCTTATCGCCATCCTGAACCAGAGCGGCCCCGACGTCGACGATCCGCTGGCGCGCATCCTGGAAGACATCCAGCGCAATCCGGTCACCCGTGCCGACCCGCCCGAACCTCCGCGCGTGCGCGGGCAGCAACCCGCCCCGCCGCTGCCGACCGCGCCCAAGCCGCCTACCGGCACCGCCAGCCGCGGCAAGCAGCGCACGCTGACCATCGCGCTGGACCCGGGCCACGGCGGCGAAGACCCGGGCGCCATCGGCCGCAGCGGCCTGCGCGAAAAAGACGTGGTGTTGCGCATTGCGCGTCGCCTGAAAGCGCTGATCGACAGCCAGCCTTACATGCGCGCCTATCTGACCCGTGACGACGATTACTTCGTGCCGCTGCATGTGCGCGTGCAGAAGGCGCGCCGGGTGAATGCCGACCTGTTCATCTCGATCCACGCGGACGCCTGGGTCAAGCCGTCGGCCAATGGTTCATCGGTGTTTGCGCTGTCGCAGCGTGGCGCCACCAGCGCTCAGGCGCGCTGGATGGCCGACAAGGAAAACGCGGCCGACCTGATCGGTGGCGTCAACTTGGGCAGCCACGACCGCCAGGTCGCCAAGGTGCTGCTGGACCTGTCCACCACCGCGCAGATCAATGATTCGCTCAAGGTCGGCAACGCCTTCCTGGACGAGATCAAGAAGATCAACCGCCTGCACAAGAACAGCGTTGAACAAGCCGGCTTCGCCGTGCTGAAGGCGCCGGACATTCCGTCCGTGCTGGTTGAAACGGCCTTCATCAGCAACCCGCAGGAAGAAGCTTTGCTGCGGAGTAATTCACATCAGGACAAGCTGGCGCAAGCCATGATGACCGGCATCCAACGCTACTTCACCGCAAACCCACCGCTGGCGCGGCTGGGGTGATATCAGCGCGCTGCTGATAGGTTACGTCGTTCATGTGGGTGGTGCATTGTCCGCTCCACCGCTGCTTGATGGGTTTCGCGCGGCGTACGATGGCGTTCTTGCATGGGCTCTGCCGCGCTGCACCCATCCTACGAATGTTGCGAATGCGCTCCACCGCTGCTTGATGGGTTTCGCGCGGCATACGGTGGTGTTCTTGCATCCGTTTTGCCGCGCTGCACCCATCCTACCGGCGGGATTTGATGAGCTTGAATACGCCGGCGCCCACCACGGGCACGATGGCCGCGGCCAGGCCCACCAGGACGATGGTGTTCAGGTGTTCGCGTACCAAGGGGATGTTGCCGAAGAAGTATCCGGCCGCGACCAGGCTGATCACCCACAGCAACGCGCCCAGGATATTGAACAACTGAAAGCGCGACATCGGCATGTCCGCCACGCCCGCCACGAACGGCGCGAACGTGCGCACGACCGGGATGAAGCGCGACATCACGATTGTTTTCCCGCCATGCTTTTCATAGAACGCATGCGTGCGCATCAGCGCGCCACGATCCAGGAATCGTACGTTCATGGAAAACACGCGCGGGCCGATGTAGCGCCCTATCATGTAGTTCAGCGTATTACCGGTAATGGCCGCCACAATCAACAGCACCGCCATCAGGACCGGGTCAATATGCCCGGTGGCGCCGAACGCGCCCGCGATGAACAACAGCGAATCGCCGGGCAGGAAGGGCATGACGACCAGCCCCGTCTCCGCGAAGACAATCAGGAACAGCACCAAGTACACCCACACGCCATATTGCGCGACCCAGACGCCCAGCGTCTTGTCGATGTGGAGCACCATATTGAAAAATTCAAGCATCAGCGGCCCGGAGTTCGGAATAGGGTTAAACCTTCGCGACTATAGCCCAGCAGGCCATGACGCTAAAATCCTCCACACAGCCCCACCAGACCTACGCCTAATGACAGAACGCCGTTCCATTCTTGCGCTTCCCGACCTGCTCATCAGCCAGATTGCCGCTGGCGAGGTGATCGAGCGGCCTGCCTCCGTGCTCAAGGAAATCCTTGAGAACGCGATCGATGCGGGCGGCCGCGCCATCGAAGTGCGCCTGGAGGGCGGCGGCATTCGCCGTATCGCCGTGACGGACGACGGCGGCGGCATTCCGCCCGACGAATTGCCGCTGGCGCTGGCCCGCCACGCCACCAGCAAGATCCGGTCGTTGAACGAATTGGAATCCGTGGCGTCGATGGGGTTTCGTGGCGAAGCGCTGGCCTCGATTGCCTCGGTGGCCCAGGTCACCATCATTTCGCGCACCCGTGACGGCGAACACGCCTGGCAGATCGACGCGGGCAGCATGCAGGTCAGCCCCGCTTCCGGCCCCCCCGGCACCACCGTGGACGTGCGCCAGTTGTTCGACGCCGTGCCCGCGCGGCGCAAGTTCCTGCGGTCCGAGGCCACCGAATTCGGCCATTGCGTGGATGCCATGGAGCGGATTGCGCTGGCGCACCCGCAGATTGCCTTCCGCCTGTTCCATCACGATCGCGCGCAACGCCAGTGGCTGCCGGCCGAACCGCCTCAGCGCATCCGCGACGTGCTGGGCGCGGAATTCGCCGAACACGGCCTCTTGCTGTCGCATTCGGTAGGCGCCGTCAGCCTGGCCGGCATGATCACCCGCCCGACCGCCGCGCGCGCCCGCGCCGACCGCCAATACCTGTACGTGAACGGCCGCTATGTGCGCGACCGCACAGTCAGCCACGCGCTGCGCGCCGCTTACGCCGACGTGCTGCACGGCGACCGCCAGCCCGCCTACGTACTGTTCCTGGACATCGACCCCGCCGCCGTGGACGTGAACGTGCACCCGGCCAAGCACGAGGTCCGCTTTCGCGACAGTGGCGCCGTGCACCGCTTCGTGTCCCACGCGGTCGGCCAGACGCTGGCACAGACGGGAGGCTCGTCGGCGGTTGCGCCCGCCCGGCAAGATCAGGACGAAGACGGCGGCTTTGAAACCGTCGCGTCCGGCAGCGCGGGCTTGGGCCAGGGTTCGGCTTCGGCGTCGGGATCGGCGTCGGGCTTGGGCTCCAGCTCAGGCTTGGGCGACGGCGCGAGTGCAATCGCGAACACCGCCGCAGCCGCCGCCCATGCGCGTCCCCAAGACGGCCACACCGCCCCGAATTCTCCCCGCCCCGGCTACACCGGCCAGCCCGCCGCCTATGGCCTGCGCCCGTCGCCCGCCCCGCAGCGCGCCCACACGCAGGTGCCGTTCCGGCTGCATGCCGAGCCCGCCGGCATACCTGCCGCCGACTGGCAATCGCTGTACCGCCCCTTGAGCGACGACACGGCGGCCAAGGTCACGCCGATCAGCGAACCCCGGCCCGCCCCCACGCTGCCCGCCGACGAAGAGCACCCGCTGGGCATGGCCCTGGCGCAATTGCACGGCATCTACATCCTGGCGCAGAACCGCCGGGGCATGGTGCTGGTGGACATGCACGCTGCCCACGAGCGCGTCGTCTACGAACAACTGAAGCAGGCGCTGGATGCCCGCAGCCTGCCGCGCCAGGATCTGCTGGTGCCCGTGGTGTTCCACGCCCAGGAAAAAGACGTGGCCCTGGTCGAGGAATTCGACACCCAACTGAACGATCTGGGTTTCGAGATGCGCCCGTCCGGCCCGACGTCGATCGCTGTCCGCTCCGTGCCCGCCGTCCTGGCGCGCGGCGACATCGAAACGCTGGCGCGCGCCGTGCTGCGCGACCTGGGCGCCGTGGGCGTGTCGCGCTTGCTGACCGAACAGCGCAACGAACTGCTGTCGACCATGGCCTGCCACGGTTCCGTGCGCGCCAACCGCAAGCTGACCCTCGAAGAAATGAACGGACTGTTGCGGCAAATGGAAGCCACCGAACGCGCCGACCAGTGCAACCACGGCCGCCCGACCTGGGTGCAATGGTCCGTGTCCGACCTGGACAAGCTCTTTCTGCGCGGACAATAAGCTTGCCCTCATCCCTGCCTTCTTCGCTGCCGCCGGTCATCTGCCTGGCCGGCCCCACCGCCGCCGGCAAAAGCGCGTCCACGCTGGCGCTGGCCGAACGCTGGCCCATGGAAATCATCAACGTCGATTCGGCCACCATCTACCGTGGCATGGACATCGGCACGGCCAAGCCCTCCCCCGAGGAACAGGCGCGCGTTCCCCAACATCTGCTGGACATCCTGGACCCCGCGCAGTCGTACTCAGCAGCGGAATTCCGCGCCGACGCACTGCGCCTGATCGAAGAGATCCGCGCGCGCGGGCGCATTCCGCTGTTGGCGGGCGGCACCATGATGTATTACAAGGCGCTGCGCGACGGGCTGGACGACCTGCCCCAGGCCGACCCTGCCCTGCGCGCCGAGATCGAAGCCCGCGCCGCCATCCACGGCTGGCCCGCGCTGCACGCCGAACTGGCGCTGCTTGACCCCGTCACCGCCGCCCGCCTGGCGCCCAACGACAGCCAGCGCATCCAGCGCGCCCTGGAAATCTGCCAACTGACGGGCCAGCCCATGTCGGCCCTGCTGCGGCGCGGCGAGCAAAAGCCGGATGACGACGCCAACCACTACCTGACCATCAGCCTGGAACCGTCCGACCGCGCCGCGCTGCACGCGCGCATCGAACAGCGCTTTGACGCCATGCTGGCCAAGGGCTTGCTTGATGAGGTCCGCACGCTACGCGCCCGGCCCGATCTGCATCCCGGCCTGCCGTCCGTGCGCTGTGTGGGCTATCGGCAGATGTGGGCGCATCTTGATGGCGAGGTTGATCTGGCCACCGCGCGCGAACAGGGCATTGCCGCCACGCGCCAGTTGGCCAAGCGCCAGATCACCTGGCTGCGCGCCCAGCCTGACCGCGTCATCGTCGACTGCCTGGCCAGCGACGCGGTGGCGCAAACCATCGACGCCGTGGCGATGGCGCTGGCGGGCAAGCGCTAGCGGCACCGTGTACGCCGTCCGCCCATGAAAAAACCCGCCGTCGGCGGGTTTTTCGTTCACGCGGAACCGGTCGGGCTTACACCACGAAGGTCTGCGCCATGCCGTCGGTCTGCTCGACGATTTCGCCGATCTTGCTGACCGTTTCGCCCTGCTCACGCAAGGTTTCAGCGATGGCGTCGGCCTGGGCCGCGTCCACCACCAGCACCATGCCGATGCCGCAGTTGAAGACGCGGTGCATTTCGGTGTCTTCCACGCCACCCTGCTCTTGCAGCCACTGGAACAACTTGGGCATTTCCCAGCCGTCGCGATGCAACTTGGCCGACAGGCCGGCTTGCAGGATGCGCGGCACGTTGTCCAGCAAACCGCCGCCGGTGATGTGGGCCAGGCCCTTGATGTCGGTGCCATGCTTGGCCAGGGCGGCCAGCACTTGCTTCACGTAGATGCGCGTGGGGGCCATCACGACGTCAACCAGCGGCTGGCCGTGGAAATCGTCGGTGGGCTTGGCGCCGGCGCGTTCGATGATCTTGCGCACCAGCGAAAAACCGTTGGAATGCACGCCGCTGGAGGCCAGGCCCAGCACCACGTCGCCCGGCTTGATCGACTTGCCGTCGATGATGGCGGACTTTTCCACCGCACCCACCGCGAAGCCGGCCAGGTCGTATTCGCCGTCCGGGTACATGCCCGGCATTTCAGCGGTTTCGCCGCCGATCAGCGCGCAGCCCGACAGTTCGCAGCCCTTGGCAATGCCGCCCACCACCGACGCCGCCGTGTCCACCGAAAGCTTGCCGCAGGCAAAGTAGTCCAGGAAGAACAGGGGCTCGGCGCCCTGCACCAGGATGTCGTTGACGCTCATGGCGACCAGGTCGATACCCACGGTGTCGTGGCGATTCCACTCGAACGCCAGGCGCAGCTTGGTGCCCACGCCGTCGGTGCCCGACACCAGCACGGGCTCGTTGTACTTCTTGGGCACTTCGAACAGCGCGCCAAAGCCGCCGATACCGGCCAGCACCCCGGGGCGCATGGTGCGCGCGGCGAGGGGTTTGATACGGTCGACCAGGGCGTCGCCTGCGTCGATGTCGACACCGGCATCGCGGTAGGTCAAGGGGGCTTTAGGTTGATTCGTCATGAGAAATGCCGTGGGGTATGTAACAATTGCTGGGAATTTGGTGGAACGCCCCGCATTTTACGATGTTGTGGGCTTGTGCAGGGTTCCGGCCGGCCGCGCGTGGCGAAAGCAATGCGGCCGGGTTGGGCCGCCGCCGGGGCCAAAAGCGCGCAAACCCAAGCCTGGCAAAGCCCTTGGGCGCGACACCATGCCCCCAGGTGGTTTAAAGTGTTGGGTTGGCTGGGTTGGATTTTGCCAGTTTCTGGCGGGCAATACCCGAATCGGCCCCATGCATCACCGTTTTTTGGCTTTTCCGGCAACATCGGCCTGCCCATCGCGCCGCAGCGAGCCCCGCGTATTCAATACCGCGCAGGGCCTTGGAAGTACCGAACAAGCCTGATTGATAACCTCTCATGAACCGCCAGCTGTTGCTTGACGTTCTTCCCGCGCCAGCGCCATCGCTGAACAACTATATCGCCGGCCCCAACGGGGAAGCGCTGGCAGCCGTGCGCGCGCTCGATCCGGGCCGCGCGCTGTACATCTGGGGCGCCGCGGGCTGCGGCCGCACCCACCTGCTGCGTGCGCTGACCGCGCGCCCGGACGCCGTCTTCGTCGACCCCGCCAAGGGCGAAACCATGCTGCGCCGCCTGGCCGAAGCCGATTCCAAATCGCCCATGCCGAAGTTCGTGGCGGTTGACGACGTGCACCGCATGGACGACAGCCGCCAGGCCGCCCTGTTTGCGCTGTACAACCGCTGGCGTGAATCCGCCGCCACGGGCCGCGCCTTTGCGCTGGCGCTGGCGGGCGACCGCGCCCCGCTGTCGATGCCGCTGCGCGAAGACCTGCGCACGCGCCTGGGCTGGGACCTGGTGTTCCGCCTGGACCCGCTGTCCGACGCCGACAAGCTGGCCGCCCTGTCCGCGCAAGCCGCCGAACGCGGCATGCATCTGGCGCCTGAAATCATCAACTGGATGCTGATCCACCACGAGCGCGACATCCGCAAGCTGGCCGCATTGATCGACGCGCTTGACCGCTATTCCCTGGCCACCGGCCGTCCCATCACCCTGCCATTGCTGCGCGCCATGCTCGCAGATCCTGATTCGCAACGCACATGACATCCCGACGTCTCGCCCTGTTCGACCTGGACCACACCCTGTTGCCGCTGGATAGCGACTATCAATGGGCCGACTATCTGGCCCGTACGGGCCGAGCGGGCGATCCCGACGAAGCCCGCCGTCAGAACGACGACCTGATGGACCGCTACAACCGCGGCGAACTCACCGCCGAACAGGCCGCCGAGTTCATGCTGGGCCTGTTGGCGGCGCACTCGCCGTTCGACCTGGCCGACTGGCATGAGGAATTCATGCGTGAAGTGATCCGCCCGTCCATCACCGCCGACGCGCGCGCGCTGGTTCAATCGCACCTGGACGCCGGCGACCTGTGCGCCATCGTCACGGCCACCAACAGCTTCGTCACCGCCCCCATCGCGCGCGCCTTCGGCGTGCCGCACCTGGTGGCCACCGACGCCGAATACCTGCGCGGCCGCTACACCGGCCGCATCCTGGGCACGCCCAGCTTCAAGGAAGGCAAGGTGGTGCGCGTGAACGATTGGCTGGCCAATATGGGATTTGGGCTTGCGGATTTCCCCGAATCGTTTTTCTATAGCGATTCGGTCAATGATGTACCCCTGCTCGAAAAGGTGACCCGTCCGATCGCCGCCAACCCCAGCCCAACCCTGCGCACCATCGCGCAAGACCGTGGCTGGCAAGTGATCGACTTGTTCGACCACATGGAAGACTCGAAGTCATAAATGATCACTGAAACCATAAAAAAATTCGTCGGCCGCTTGTTCGCGCCGGCACCTCGGGGGCCGTTGCGCATTGGGCGCGACAAGCACGGCATTGACCGCCGCAACGTTTCTCGCCACGCCATCAAGGTCTGCGAAGTCCTGCGCCAGCACGGCTATGAAGGCTATATCGTGGGCGGCGCGGTGCGCGACCTGATCGTGGGGCTTGAGCCCAAGGATTTCGACGTGGCCACCAACGCCACGCCCGAACAGATCCGCCCGCTGTTTCGCCGCGCCCGCATCATTGGCCGCCGCTTCCAGTTGGTGCACGTGGTCTTCGGCCAGGAAATCATCGAAACGTCCACCTTCCGCGCCCCGGCGTCCGAAGAGCAGGAAACCGACGAGCACGGCCGCATCCTGCGCGACAACGTATTCGGCTCGCAGGAAGAAGACGCCAAGCGCCGCGACTTCACCATGAACGCGCTGTACTACGACCCGCACAACGAGGAAGTCATTGACTACCACAATGGCGTGGCCGACCTGAAAAAGCGCCAGGTCCGCATCATTGGCGATCCGGTCAAGCGTTACCGCGAAGACCCGGTGCGAATGCTGCGCGCCGTGCGTTTCGCCGCCAAGCTCAACGGCACGATCGACCCGGCCACGCGCCAGCCGATCAGCACCATGGCCGAGCTCATCGAAAACGTGCCGGCCTCGCGCCTGTTCGACGAGATGCTCAAGCTGTTGACTTGCGGCCACGCCATGGACTGCCTGCGGCAGTTACGCGCCGACGGCCTGCACAACGGCCTGCTGCCCTTGCTGGACGTGGTGCTGGAACAGCCCGGTGGCGAGCACTTCGTGGAACTGGCGCTGGAACGCACCGACGCGCGTGTGCGCGCCGGCAAGACGATCAGCCCCAGCTTCCTGTTTGCCGCGCTGCTGTGGCAGCAGGTGGAGGTGCGCTGGAAGCAGTTGCGCGCCCAAGGCGAGCACACCATTCCGGCGCTGTCGCAAGCGGCGGATTCGGTGCTGGACGAGCAAACCGAAAAGCTGGCCATTCAGCGCCGCTTTTCGTCGGACATGCGCGAAATCTGGTTCATGCAGCCGCGTTTTGAACGCCGCATGGGCAAGACCATTTTCCGCATGATCGAACAACCGCGCTTTCGCGCCGCCTGCGATTTCCTGCAGTTGCGCGCCGCCGCCGGCGAGTTCGACAGCGTGTTGGCGCAGTGGTGGATGGACTTGGCCAATGCCGACGACGCCACCCGCGCCGACATGATCGAAGAAGTCTCGCGGCTGCCGCGCGAAGCCGGCGACGGCGGCCCCAGCGGCCCTGCCTCGTCGACGTCCACGCGCAAGCGTCGGCGCCCGCGCCGTTCGCCGTCGCGCGGCCCGGCCACCCCCGAGTAAGCGCGTGTCGCCCCGCTTGGTCCGCGCCTATATCGGCCTGGGCGCCAATCTGGGCGACAGCGCCGCCACCTTGCGCGGCGTGCTGGCCGAGCTGCAAGCCTCGGACGGCATCAAGGCGGTGACGGCATCGCCGTTCTACCGCAGCGCCCCGGTCGAGGCCACCGGCCCCGATTTCGTGAATGCCGTGGCGGCGCTGAACACGAGTCTTTCTCCCCTGGCGTTGCTGGACACGCTACAGGGGTTGGAGAATCTGCATGGGCGGCAGCGCCCGTACAGGAACGCGCCTCGCACGTTGGATCTGGACGTGTTGACGTACGGCGATCTGGCGGTGAATCAGGAACGGCTGACCTTGCCGCATCCACGGATGCATCAGCGCGCGTTCGTGCTGCTGCCGCTGCGGGATCTGGCGCCGGACATGGTGGTGCTTGGCCGGCCGATTTCGGCTTGGGTTGATGAGATTCGGGATCAGGCGATTGAGCGGATGCCCGCCTGATGGGTTACGCGCGCTGAACGCTGGTTCTCGCGCAACGGCCAACCCGCGCTTCACCCATCCTACGAAGGACAGGGCGCCAACATGCACCGTAGGATGGGTGAAGCGCGGGAACCAGGTCAAAAATGCCCAAGCCCCCATCGCGCGCAACCCATCTGCCGAGCCCCATCGCGCAACCCATCCCACCGCCCCGCCCTACGCCCCCCAAACAATCACCCTTTCGCCGCAAACCCCATCATCGCGCGCTCCACATCCTCAACCCGCGGCAACCCGGCCTCATTCCCCAGATACTGGATCTTGTGCGCCGACGCCGCGCGCGCGAAGGTGAAATGTTCCAGCCAGGGCAATTCAGGCCGGTTCAAATACGACCACACATAAGCCCCATGGAACACGTCGCCCGCCCCTGACGTATCCACAATGCGATCGCCCGGCACGTTCAGCGACGGCAGGGTATCCACCCGCCCCGTCTCGTCGTACCAGAGCATGCCGCGCTCGCCCATCGTGACGGCGCCGATGCGGCAGCCTCGGGCTTTCAGCAGGTCAAGCAAGCCTTCCGGGCTCAAGCCCAATTGTTCGCACATGCGCTCCGCGCAGACCGCCACGTCGATAAACCGCAGCAGCTCGTCGGTGTTCTCGCGCATGCCGCCGCCGTCCAGCGACGTCAGCACGCCCGCCTGCCGGCACGCGCGCGCGTAATGCAGCGCGGCGTCGGGCTGGTGCCCGTCCAGATGCAGCGCGCGATAGCCGCTGATATCCAGCTTCGGAAACTCATTCAGGTATTCAACGTCGCGCGCCCGCACGATGGCGCGCTTGCCGTGGTTGGGCATGATGAACGACAGCGACGAACGGCGTACATGCCGCGCATGCAGCGTGATGCCGTGCGCGGCGGCCATGTCGGTGTACATGTGGCCCAGCCAGTCGGGCGCCAGCGAACAGATCAGATCGGGCGGCGTGCCCAGCCGACCGCAGGCGAATGCCGCCGTGACGGCGTTGCCGCCGAAGGACACCGCGTAGTCCCGCGCCACGCTTTTTTCATCACCGGTTGGCCATTGATCCGCCAGCACGGTGACGTCGATATAGGTATGCCCGATAAAGAGCGCGTCGCTCATGTGGGCGCCTGCTCGCCCGCTTGCGCGAGCACCAGGCGCGCGCGTGCAATGACGGGGGCATCGACCATCTTGCCGTCCAGCATGAAGGTGCCTGCCGACGTATCGCGATGCGCGGCGATGACCCGGCGCGCCCAGTCGAGTTCTTCGCGCGCCGGCACGAAGGCGGCGTGAATGACCGGCACTTGCGCCGGGTGGATGCACAGCATGCCGCCGAATCCCATCTGCTGCGCGCGGCCAGCCGCCTGATTCAGGCCGGCCGTGTCCTGCACGCCGGGAAACACACCGTCCAACGCGGGCGCAAGGCCCGCCGAACGGGTATGCAGCAATACCTGCACACGCGCGTGGTCCAGCACCGTCTCGGCGCCGGGCGTATCGGGCGTCAGGCCCATGTCCAGCGCGTAGTCCAGGCTGCCGAACGCCAGGCGCGCCACACCGGGTGTGGCCGCGACTTCGCCGGCGTTCAACATCCCGCGCGCGGTTTCGATCAGGGGAATGACCGGCAGCCCGGCCTGCGCCACATGCCGCACCTGCGCCAGCGTTTCGGCCTTGGGCAGCAGGATGCCGGCAATGTTGGGCCGGCCGCGACACGCTTTCAGGTCATCGTCATGCCACGACGTGGAGGCATCGTTGATGCGCACCCACAGGCGGACGTCGCGATGCGTCCCCAGGAAGTCGCAGAGCGCCTCGCGGGCGGACGCCTTGGCCAGATGCTCGACTGCATCTTCCAGGTCAACGATAACGGTGTCAGCCCCCGCGGCCAGCGCTTTGGGGATGCGCTCGGCGCGGGACGCCGGCACGAACAGGGCGCTACGAACGACGGAATGCGTCACACGACCTCCGATGCATGGAATTGCGCCACCTGATCCGGCGCGTATCCCAACGATGCTAGCACCGCATCCGTGTTTTGGCCCACGGCGGGCACCGCCGCCATGCGCGGCGCGAAAGCGTTGCTGCTGGCGGGCGGCAGCAAGGCGGGCAGCATGCCGGCCGGGCTGTCGACCTGGCTCCAGCGCGCGCGCGCCTGCAATTGCGGGTGCGCCCACACGCCCGCCATGTCGTTGACGCGGGCGTTGGCGATCTGCGCGTCTTCCAGCCGCTGCGTGACCTGTTCGATCGACAGGTCCGCGAACGCCGCCACGATCAGCTCGCGCAGCGCGTCGCGGTTGGCGGTGCGCTGCGAATTCGAGATAAAGCGCGCGTCTTCGGCCAGCGTGGCCTGGCGCAGCACCTGGGCGCAGAACACCCGCCATTCGCGTTCGTTCTGCAGGCCCAGCATGATGGTCGAGCCGTCGCCCACCGGGAACGGGCCATAGGGGTAGATGGACGCATGCGCCGCGCCCGCGCGCACGGGCGGCTTGGCGCCTTCGAAGGCGTAGTACATGGGAAATCCCATCCACTCGACCATGCTCTCCAGCATCGACACGTCCAGGCGGCTGCCCAGCCCGGTTTTCTGGCGCAGCAGCAAGGCATTCAGGATGGCCGAATACGCATACATGCCGGCCGCGATATCGGCGATGGAACACCCGGCCTTGACCGGGTCGTCCTGCGTGCCAGTGACCGACAGAAAGCCGCTTTCGCTCTGGATCAGCAGGTCATACGCCTTCTTGTACTGGTACGGGCCGCCTTCGCCGTAACCCGAGATGTCGCAGACGATCAGGCGCGGGAAGCGTTCGTGCAAGGTGTCGAACGACAGGCCCAGGCGCGCCGCCGCGCCCGGCGCCAGGTTTTGCACCAGCACGTCGGCCGACTCCAGCAGGCGCTGCATGACGTCGCCGGCCTCTTCGCGTTTCAGGTCCAGCGTCAGGCTTTCCTTGGAACGGTTGGTCCAGACAAAGTGCGACGACAGGCCGCGCACGCGCTCGTCATAGCCACGCGCGAAATCGCCGCTGCCCGGCCGTTCGATCTTGATGACGCGCGCGCCCATGTCCGCCAGTTGGCGGGTACAAAACGGCGCGGCGATGGCGTGTTCCAGGCTGACGACGGTAATGCCGTCCAAGGGGCGGGATGCCGGTGTGCTCATTCGGTAAACCTCAGTTCGGCTTGGTGGGCCAGCGTGCCGTCCTGCTCGGCCCACAACTGGGCGACGCCCGGCTCGGTCAAGCGGCCGGCCACCTGGAAGGGGGTGGGCGAAATCAGCGGACGCAGGCCGCGGTAGCTCAGGTGCGTGGGTCGTGCCTTCGGATGGGCGCGGGTGAATGCCGCGACCATTTCGGTGGCGATCAGCGGGCCGTGCACGACCAGCCCGGGATAGCCTTCGACGTCCGTCACATAGGGGTGGTCGTAATGGATGCGATGGCCGTTGAACGTCACGGCCGAATAGCGGAACAGCAGCACGGACGTGGGGTTGACGGTGTCCTGCCATTGGGCTTCGGGCGCAGGCTCGCTGCCCACAAGCTTGGGCGGCGACGGCTGGCGGTAGACGATGTCCTGCTCTTCCTGGATGACGATTTCACCCGCCTGGTGGTATTCATGGCGCACGGTCACGAACAGCAAGGCGCCGGTGCGGCCCGCTTTCTCTTCAACCTTGATCACCGTGGACACGCGCTCGGCCGGTACGCCCACCTTCAAGGGCTGGCGGAATTCCACCCGGCCGCCCGCCCACATGCGGTTGCGGTCCTGCGCGGGCGGCAGGAAGCCGCCGCGCGAGGGGTGGCCATCTGTCCCCAAGCCATCCATGCCCACCGTGCTGATGAAAAACGCCCACTGCCACAAGGGCGGCAAGGCTTCACCCTGGGCCGGGGCGACGCCGCCCAGGGTGGCGGCGATGCGCGCGGCGTGGCCGGGGTCCATGGCGTCCGGCTTGCGTTCGCCGCTGCCGATCCAGGCTGCCGGATCCGTAGAAGTCATGCCTATATCCTTTGGTGGGTTTATTTATGGGGGTTTACTCAGGCATCAAGCATGCCCGCAAGCCGTCCCCGTTGTGAATTCGTTTTTCCTCAAGGCGGGGTTTGCGGCGCCTGAATCGACAAGCCAGGCCCAGCCCCGACGCGGCGCGCCGTAAACTATGCCGCATGCACTTCGACCTAGCCGACCTACGCCTGTTCATCCACATCGCCGAATCTCCCAGCCTGACCCAGGCTGCGAAACGCGCGCATCTGTCCCTGGCCGCCGTCAGCGTGCGGATCAAGGCACTTGAGAACCAGCTCAATTCCCGCTTGCTGTACCGCGACAGCCGGGGCGTGGAAATCACGCCCGCCGGCCAGAAGCTGCTACAGCACGCCCGCGTCATCATGCGGCAGGTCGACCACCTGAAGCATGACTTCCAGGAACAATCCGATGGCGACGCCGGGCATATCCGCATCTTCGCCAACACCACGGCCGTCACCGAATTCATGCCGGACATCCTGGCGCAGTTCCTGTCGGTGCATCCGGGCGTTACGGTCGACCTGCAAGAACGCCTGACGCGCGACATCGTGCGCGGCGTGCTGGACGGCACCACCGACCTGGGCATCGTGGCCGGCCCGGTGGACGCCCCCGAGTTGCAAGCCATCCACTTCAGCACCGACCGGCTGGTGCTGGTGGTGCCCAACGGCCATCCGCTGCAAGACCAGGACAAGGTCAAGCTGGTGGACGCGGTGCGCTATCCGTTCATCACCATGCACGAAGGCTCCACGCTGGTGGCCTTTTTGCGCGACCAGTTGGAGCGCGGCGGCCAACGCTTGCCGCAGCGCATCCAGTTGTATAGCTTCGATTCCATCTGCCGCATGGTGCAGGCCGGCGTGGGCATCGGCGTGATTCCCGATTCCGCCGCCCGCCGCTATGGCGCCGACACCAAGTTGCGCGTGGTAGAGCTTGATGAACCCTGGGTGGTGCGCGAACGCAAGCTGCTGGTGCGCGACATCGACGCCCTGCCCGGCTGCGCGCGCGACCTGATCGAACAGATCCAGACACCGCGCAAGCCTTAGGCGCGCGAAGCGCCGGGCAGCCGCAGTCAAGCTCGGCCCTCAGGTTCCGGTAAACGCAGGCGGCCGCTTTTCCGCGAAGGCGCGCATGCCTTCCAGGTAGTCGTCGGTGTAGCCCAGCTCTCGTTGCAACTGGCATTCCAGGTCGAACTGCTGTGCCAGCGTATTGCCGCTGGACGCATGCAGCGCGGCCTTGGTGGCTGCATACGCGCGCGTGGGCCCCGTGGCCAAGGTGGCCGTGATGTCCGACAAGGTGGATGCCAGTGCGTCGTCCGGCACCACGCGCCAGATCAGCCCCCACGCTTCCGCCTGGGTCGCGCTGACCGACTCGCCGAACAAAGCCGCGCCCATGGCCCGGGCCGAGCCCACCAGGCGTGGCAAGAACCACGTGCCGCCCGCATCGGGCAACAAGCCGATCTTGCTGAAGGCCTGCACGAAACGCGCCGATTGCACGGCGAACACCACGTCGCACGCCAATACCAGGCTGGCCCCGGCGCCCGCCGCCACGCCGTTCATCACGCACACCACCGGCACCGGCAGCGCGCGCAAGCGTGTGATCAAGGGCCGATAGCACTTCTCAAGCATCTGGCTGAGGTCGCGCCGCGCGCCGTCTTCGGCGGGCTTGCGCTCGCTTAAGTCCTGCCCCGCGCAAAAGCCCCGGCCGGCGCCGGTGATGACCAGGCCGCGCAAGCCCGCGTGCGCCTCCATGACATCCAGCGCGCGCGCCAGTTCGGCGTGCATGACCTCGGTGAAACTATTGAGCCGGTCTGGCCGGTTCAGCGTAATGACGCCCACGCCGTCCGACAGCGTGAACTGAATCTGCGTGAAATGTTCGCCCGTGGCGTTGTGCGTTGCGCTCATGCCTGCTCCTCAAGAATCGCCAATTCCTCCAGCATCGCCAGTTGTTCGGCCGTGTCGCCCAGCAACTGATCCACCATGGTCAAGCGCTTGAAGTAGTCGCCCACGTCCAGCTCGTCGGTCATGCCCATGCCGCCGTGCAATTGCACCGCCATCTGCGCCACCTGGCGTCCGGCGCGCGCGGCCTCCAGCTTGGCCGACGCAATCATGCGGCGGCGCTGCACAGCATCGGGTTCGGTCAGGGCGGCCACGGCCACATAGGCCATCGACAAGGCCAGTTCCTTGGCCACCAGCATCTCGGCCAGGCGGTGCTGCAAGGCCTGGAACGACGCCAGCGGCTGGCCGAACTGCTTACGAGTTTTCAGATAGTCGACCGTGATTTCAAGCAGGCGGTCGATGGCGCCGGCCGCGTGCGCGCACAGCGCCGCCGTGCCCCACTGCAAGGCCTGGGCCAAGGCCTCGTCGGCCTGCGGGCCTTCCGCCAGCAAGGCGTCGGCGGGCAGGCCCACCGCGTTGAAATCCAGCCGGGCGCAGCGGGCGCCGTCCAGCGTGGGCGTGTCGGTGACCCGCACGCCCGACGCATCAGCAGGCACCGCCAGCAGCACCGTCTGGCCATCCGCCCCTAACGCGCTCACCAGCCATGCGCTTGCCGCCGCGCCATGCCACACCAGGTGCTTGGCGCCGTCCAGCCGCCAGCCCTGGGCGGACTTGGCGGCGCGGCAATCTTGCGGCCGGGTGTCGTAGCGACGGCCAGGTTCATGATAGGCCACACTGACAATCGTTTCGCCCGAGGCAATGGCCGGCAACCAGCGGCCGCGCGCGGCGTCACCGCAAGCATCCAGCAGCGCCGCGCCCATGACCGCGCTGGGAATGACCGGCTCGGACACCAGCCCACGGCCCAGCTCCACGTGCACGGGCAGCAGGCTGGCGGGCACTTCGCCGAAGCCGCCGAAGTCTTGCGAGATATTCAGGCCCAGTACGCCCAGTTCGGCCAGTGCGCCCCAGGCGTGGGCGTCCAGCGTGCCCCTGGCCTGGCGCGCGCGGCGTTGGGAATACGTCCATGCCTGGTCCACCAGGCGGCGCAGGCTGTCGGCCAGCATGCGCTGTTCTTCGGTATAGAGGAAATCCATGCGTGTCTTCCTGTCGGGTTGCGCGGGGCCTACAGGCCCAGCACCAGGCGGGCGATGATGCCCTTCTGCACTTCGGTCGTGCCGCCGTAGATGGAGGTCTTGCGCATATCGGCATAGCCCGCGCCGGCGGCGGCGGCCATCTCGGGGCCGGGTCCGTGGGTATCGTGATCGGCCAGCAGCCAGTCGGGGTCGTAAGGCCAGGCGTCCGGCCCCGCCACTTCCATTTGCAGCATCGCCAGGTCCTGCTGGATTTCAGACCCGCGTATCTTCAGCACCGAAGCCTCGGGGCCCGGCGTGCCGTCGTTGCTGGAGGCCACGCGCAGAAGCAGCATTTCCAGCGCCATGATGTCGACTTCAATACGCGAAATGCGGTCACGGAAACGGCTGTCGGCCAAGAGCGGCTTGCCGCGCGATTGCGCTTGGGCTGCCATCTGTTTCAGGATGCCCAGTTCGCGATGGCAATGGCCCAGGCCGGCGATGCCGGTGCGCTCGTGGCCCAGCAGGTATTTGGCGTAGGTCCAGCCCTGGTTCTCCTCGCCCACCAGATTGGCGACCGGCACGCGCACGTTTTCCAGCCAGACTTCGTTCACGTCGTGGCCGCCGTCCAGTGTGCGGATGGGACGCACCGTCACACCCGGCGCGCGCATGTCCAGCAGCAGCATCGAAATGCCGCGCTGCGCGCGGGCGTCGGGGTCGGTGCGGGCCAGGCAGAACATCCAGTCGGCGTACTGCGCCAAGGTGGTCCAGGTCTTTTGGCCATTGACGACGTAGTCATCGCCATCGCGCACGGCGCGCGTTTTCAGCGACGCAAGGTCGGAACCCGAACCTGGTTCGGAATAGCCCTGGCACCACCAGTCCTGCACGCGCGGAATGCGCGGCAACAGGCGCGCCTGTTGTTCCGCGCTGCCGTACTTCATCAGCACCGGGCCGATCATCGACAAGCCGAACGGCAGCAGGCGCGGCGCGCCGGCCTTGAAGCATTCCACTTCGAAGATCAGGCGCTGCAAGGCGTTCCATCCCGTGCCGCCATGCTCGACGGGCCAGTTGGGCGCGCCCCAGCCGTGGTCCGCCAGGATGTTGTGCCATCGCACGTAATCGTCGCGCTCCAGGCGCTGATGGCGCAACACCTTGTCTCGGATGTCGGCGGGCAACTGGGTGGCGGCGAACGCGCGCACCTCGTCGCGGAATTGGCGCTCTTGCGGCGTCCAGGTCAGGTTCATGGTCTACCTCCTTTGCCCGGTATCTAGCCATGGCGCGCGCGGCCGGACAATCTGCCTCTTCCGAAGACCGGCTTCGCGCTGGATGTAGGGCGGCGCAGACGGCGCCCGGCGCAGACGGCGCCCACTATCGCTTCGCAAAAGGCCTGCTTCAGCAATGAAGAATGGCAGAACCTTGGCGCAGTACCGACACTAGCAGCCGTCATCCACTGGAATCCCATCGCACCATGACTGTTTCCGATCCCAAGGAAAGCGTGTCGCAGGGCGTCGAGGCGCAGTACCGCCAGGCGCTCGATCAGGGCCGTTTTCTTATTCAGCACTGTGGCGGCTGCGACCGCGCCGTGTTCTATCCGCGCATGGTCTGCCCGCACTGCGGCGCCGACAAACTGGCTTTTGCACCGGCCGACGGACGCGGCACGGTTTATTCCACCACCGTCGTGCGCCGCAAGCCCGAGGCCGGCGGTGATTACAACGTGGCGCTGATCGACCTGCAAGAAGGCGTGCGGCTGATGAGCCGCGTGGAAGGCGTGGCGCCCGCCGACGTGCGTATCGGCATGGCCGTGCGCGCCCGTGTCATTCAACAAGACGGCCACGGCCTTGTGGTCTTTGACCCCACCCAGGAGGCGGCATGACGCTTAACGATTTGCGCGGTGCCGTCGCCGTGGCCGGCGTGGGCCATGCGGGCCTGGGACAGGCCAACGGCTTTACCGAAATGGAAATCCTGGTGCAGGCGGCGCAACGCGCCGTGGCCGACGCCGGCCTGACGCTGCGCGACATCGATGGCATCTGCACCGCCAGCGTCGCCGCGCCGATGTGGGCCATGCCGGTGATCGAACACCTGGGCATCCGCCCCACCTTCATCGACAGCACCATGCTGGGCGGTTCCAGCTTCGTGGCGCACCTGTTGCCGGCCATGCACGCGTTGGCCTCGGGCCAGTGCAACGCCGTGCTGGTCTGCTATGGCAGCACGCAGCGCACGTCTACGTTGAGCCGCGCCGAAGTGGGCCGCGTGCGCAAGCAGTTCGACCCGCAGCCTTATGAAACGCCCTACGACCCGCTAAGCCCGCTGTCGTCCTACGCGCTGGCCGCCGCCCGCCACATGCACCAGTACGGCACGCGCCGCGAGCATCTGGCGCAAGTGGCGCTGGCAGCCAACCAATGGGCGCAGTTGAACCCCGAAGCGCAACTGCGTGAGCCCACCACGCTGGACCAGATTTTGTCGGCGCGCATGGTGTCCGACCCCTTGAGCGTGCGAGATTGCTGCCTGGTCACCGACGGCGCGGGCGCCTTTGTGCTGGTGCGCGCCGACCGCGCCCGCGACCTGCCGCGCCCGCCCGTGTACGTGCTGGGCAACGCCACCGCGGTATGGAACCGGCAGATCTCGTCCATGCACGACCTCACCGTCACCGCCGCCGCGCAATCGGGCAAGCAGGCCTTCGAGATGGCGGGCGTGTCGCCGCGCGACATCGACGTGGTCGAGCTCTACGACGCCTTCACCATCAACACCTTGCTGTTCCTGGAAGACCTGGGCTTTTGCGCCAAGGGCGAAGCCAAGGACTTCATCGCGGACGGCGCCATTGCGCCGGGCGGCAGGCTGCCCGTCAACACCAACGGCGGCGGGCTGTGCTGCGTGCACCCCGGCATGTATGGCGTCTTCATCATGATTGAAGCCGTGCGCCAATTGCGCGGGGAATGCGGCGCGCGCCAGGTCGCGGACGCGCAACTGGCGCTGGTCCACGGCAACGGCGGCACGCTGTCCAGCCAATCAACCGCCATCCTGGGCACCCAGGCCACGCTCTGAACGCACCTTGCACTTTGACCCACACGGCGCTATCGATGTCTCACGCAGAACCCCTCACCCGCATCCATGAACTGCTGGCACGGCAAGCGCGCCAGCAACCCGACGCTGTTGTGCTTTACGAAGAAGGCGGCGGCGCCCTGACCTACGCGCAACTGTGGCAGCGCGTGCAGGCCGTGGCCGAATGGCTGCGTGATCAAGGCGTGCAGCCGGGCCACCGGGTGCTGATGGTGGGGGAAAACTGCACGGCGATGATCGCGGCGCTGTTCGGATGCGGTGTGGCGGGTGCATGGCCGGTGGGCGTGAACGCGCGGCTGTCGGCACGCGAAGTCGACAACATCCGCCAACACGCCCAACCTGAACTGCTGCTCTACACCACGGGTGTGTCTGGCGCGGCGGCCGACCACGCCGCCGCTGCCGGCGCGGTGGATGCGGACCCCGCCGTCTGGGGGCCGGGCGTGCAGGCCGCGCGCACCGCCACCCCCACCCTTGCGGAAAGCGGTGCGCTGGCCTCGGAAGTGGCGACCGTCATTTACACGTCCGGCACCACCGGCGCGCCCAAGGGCGTGCTGGTACCGCATCGGGGCCTGCTGCATTTCGCGCGGGTGTCGGCCGCGTCGCGACGCTTGACGCCGCACGACATTGGCTATGCGGCGCTGCCCATGTCGCACATTTTCGGCATTGCCACCGTGCTGATGGCGACCCTGCACGCGGGCGCCAGCCTGGTGCTGCGCAGCCGCTTCGACGCCGAAGACGCCTTCAAGGCCCTGGCGCATCCAGGCGTCAGCATCTTGCAGGGCGTGCCCACCATGTTCAGCCGCATGATGGCCGTGGCTCCGCCCCGCGCCGACCTGCGCGCCCCCGCCCTGCGTTACCTGTACACCGGCGGCGCGGCGCTGGACCCCACGCTGAAGCGCGACGCCGAACGCTACTTCGGCGTGGCCATGCATCACGGCTACGGCATCACCGAATACGCGGGTTCGATGTTCATCACCCGCATCGACGAACCGCGCGACGACTGCTCGGCGGGCTATGCGGTGGACGGCGTGGAGCTACGCCTGGGCAGCCCCGACGCCGACGCCCCCAAGCCCGGCGAACGCGGCGACATCCTGATCCGTGGCCCCGGCGTCATGCTGGGCTACTACCGCAGCCCTGAACAAACGCAGCAAGCGCTCTTGCCCGGCGGCTGGCTCAACACCGGCGACATCGGCTACGTGGACGACAGCGGCGCGCTGTTCATCGCTGGCCGCTCCAAGGACCTGATCATCCGCTCGGGCTTCAACGTCTACCCCATCGAAGTCGAGTCGGTCATCAACGCGTTCCCGGGCGTGCGCCTGTCCGCCGTAGTGGGCCGCAACACCGCCGACCAGAACGAAGAGGTCATCGCCTTTGTCGAGCCCCTGCCCGGCGCCAAGGTCGACACCGAACTCTTGATGCTGCACCTGCGCGCGCAACTGGCGCCGTACAAGCGGCCCGCTCGAATCATTCCCATCGACACCATTCCCACGACCGTCAGCGGAAAAATCCTGAAGCAACCGCTGAAAGAAAGGCTGGCGTAGGCGCGGACTCGCTGTTTCCGCTCCACGACCGGCCTCTTAACCACAAGGAGACAACAGCGTGAAACTCAAGACCCTCTTTGCCGTGGCCGCCGCCACGGCAGCCTTCGCCATGGCGTCCTCGGCCAGTGCCCAGGCGTATCCCGACCGCCCCATCCGCCTGCTGGTGGGCTACGCCCCTGGTGGCCCCGTCGACACCACGGCCCGCGTCTTCGCCAAGTATCTGGGCGACAAGCTGGGCCAGACGGTTGTCGTGGAAAACCGCGCGGGCGCCAGCGGCATGATCGCGTCGGACGCCACCGCCAAGGCCTCGCCCGACGGCTACCTGCTGGGCTTTGCCGCCAGCCCCACCCTGACCATGTCGCCCCTGGTCCAGCGCAGCAAGCTGTTCGATCCGCGCAGCGACTTCTCGCTGATCGGGCTGGTGGTTGATTACGCCAACGTGCTGCTGATCGGCCCGCAGATTCCCGCCAAGAACGTCGGCGACCTGGTCAACTACGCGCGCTCGCATCCCGATGCGGTGTCGTTCGGATCGGCCGGCATCGGCGCCTCGAACCACTTGTCGGCCGAGCTGCTGAAAAAACAGGCCGATGCGCCCATGCTGCACGTGCCCTACCGGGGCAACTCGCCCGCCATGATGGACGTGGTCAGCGGCAAGGTGACGTTCATGTTCGACATCACCAGCACCGCCATTCCCTTCATCAAGAGCGGCAAGGCGCGCGCGCTGGCCGTCACGTCCAAGACCCGCAACCCGGAACTGCCGGATGTGCCCACCATGATCGAAGCCGGCATGAAGGACTACGAAGTCGTGGGCTGGTACGCGCTGGTCGGCCCGAAGAAATTGCCTGACGCCGTCTCGGCCCGCCTGACCCGCGCGCTGCAAGACGTGTCGCAAGACCCCGCGTTCCGCAAAGCCATGACCGAAGGCGGCTACGCCATCAACACGGGTGATTCCAAAGCCCTGCAAGCCCGTATCGACCGCGAGTACGCCTTGTGGTCGGACGTCATCCAAAGCGCCAACATCCAGGCCAACTGACCTCTACCGGAGCCCACTGATGCATCCTCCGCTTGCGCTACGCGCCCAGACCCGCCTGCCGATCATCGGCGCCCCCATGTTTCTGGTCTCTGGGCCCGAGCTGGTCGTGGCGCAATGCGCGGCGGGGATCATCGGCACCTTTCCATCCCTGAACGCCCGTCCGCAGGAACAGTTGCAAGACTGGCTCACCCGCATCGAAGACGGCCTGGCCGCCCGCCGACGCGCCCACCCCACGGCCAAGGTGGCGCCCTACGGCGTGAACCTGATCATCCACCCCAGCAACCCGCGCTGGCAGGGCGACCTGGCCATCTGCGCCGAACGGCGCGTGCCGCTCATCATCACGTCACTGCATGCCCCCGAAGCCGTGGTGCAAGCCGTGCATCCCTACGGCGGGCTGGTCTATCACGACGTCACCAACGTACGGCACGCCAAGCGCGCACTGGAGGCGGGGGTCGACGGCCTGATCCTCGTAGCGGCGGGCGCGGGCGGCCACGCGGGCCAGATCAACCCCATTGCGCTCATCAACGAAATCCGCGCTTTCTACGATGGCCCCTTGGCGCTATCGGGCTGCATCAGCCATGGCAAGGATGTGCTTGCCGCCGAGGTCCTGGGCTGCGACTTCGCCTACATGGGCACGCGCTTCATCGCCACGCAGGAATCATTGGCGGGCGACTCCTATCGCGAGATGGTGTTGCAAGCCCAGGCGGCTGACGTGACTTACACCCCGTACTTCTCCGGCGTGCCCGCGAACTACTTGTCGGCCAGCATTCTGGCGGCGGGATTGGACCCCGTGGCCTTGTCCCGCAATGGCGAAGCGCCCCCGGCCAACATGGACAAGAACTCGCGGCCCAAGGCCTGGAAGGACATCTGGAGCGCCGGACAAGGCGTGGGCGCGGCGCAGGAGATTCTGTCGATCGCGACGCTGGTGGATCAGTTGGAAGCGGAATATCGCGGTGCGCGGGCGGCGTTGCGCTGACCCGGTAGAGACACAACAAAAAAGGCGGCGTGCTCGCTTTCCGCTTGCACGCCGCCTCTTGCTTGCGTTATTCCAGCTTGATATTCGCCGTCTTGATCAAGTCGCGCCATTTCACGATTTCGTTGCGCACGAATTCGCCGAATTGCTCGGGCGTGCCGGGCTTGGGCTCGGCGCCTGCCGCGATCATGCCCTTGGCCGTGGCCGGGTCCGACAGCACCTTCACCATGTCGGCGTTCATGCGCTTGACGATATCGGGCGGCGTGCCCTTGGGCGCCATCACACCGCTCCACGAATAGGCCTCGTAGCCGGGCAGGCCCGACTCGGCGATGGTGGGCACGTTGGGCAGCATGCTGGACCGCGTGGGGTTGCCCACGCCCAGCGCGCGCACCTTGCCGCCGCTTAAGTGCGGCACTGCGGACGGGCCATCCGCGAACATCACCTGCACCTGTCCACCCAGCAAGTCCTGCATGGCGGGCGCGCTGCCGCGATAGGGCACGTGCTGGATGCGCGTGCCGGCCATGGCGTTGAACAGCTCTCCGGCCAGGTGCGTGCCGCCGCCCGTGCCCGATGAGCCGAACGACAGCTTGCCGGGGTGTTGCTTGGCATAGGCGATCAGTTCGCTCACCGTGTTCACCGGCATCGACGCATTCACCACCAGCACGATGGGAAACACCGCCGCCATGCCCACCGGCACGAAGTCGGTGGTGATGTCGTAGGTGAGGTTGTTGCGCAGGCTGGGCAACACCGCGTGGTGGATGGAAGCGAAGAAAAAGTTGTAGCCGTCCGGCGCCGCCTTGGCCGCGAACTGCGCGCCGACGATGCCACCCGCGCCCGACTTGTTGTCCACCACGGTGGGCACGGACCACATCTGGCCCAAGGGCTGCGTGGTGAAGCGGGCGGTCGTGTCCACCGGGCCACCGGCGGGGAACGGCACGATGAACGTCACGGCATGGCCGGGCCAGGTGGCGGCGCGGGCAACGGAAGAAAATAAGGTGGGCAGTACGGCCGACGCGCACGTGGCGCCCAGCCCCGCGAGCACGCGGCGGCGTTGAGGATCAATCACTGCAGTCTCCAGGTCTTGGTGTTATGCACGGTCAAGCTTGGTACTGCCGCCCGCCGTTTTTATGCGCGCTTGCTGATTGCGCTTTTTTTATTATTTGCCCAGCGCCCGGATTCACCGCTACACATTTTCAAAAGCCCCTCTTTCGCACGAATTGAATGTTCGGTAAGCGGACAGGATTTTCCCTAGGGCCTGGCGCGGATACGACATCCGGCGCAGGCCAAAGGGACGACAGGCAACGCGTACTGAACCCGTGCGCCTACTGTCCGCGCGCGGCGCGTTGCACGTGTTCGATGAAGCATTCGGCGAAGCTGGGCAGGTCTCGGCCGCGCTGTCGGCACAGCAACCGGTCGCGCAGCGCCCAGGGGTCTTCCAGCTTCAATACGTGCAGCGCATCGGGCCGGCTGTAGCGCGCGGCGCAGGCGCGTGGCACCACGGCAATGCCGGCTCCTGCTTCCACCATGCGGCACACCGCTTCAAAGCTGCCCACATGCACGCGCTGGCAGATGCGCTTGCCCAGGCCGCTGGCAATGTCTTCCAGAAAGGTCTGGATGGCGCTGTCAGGGTGGATGCCCACGAACTGATAGGCGTCGACCAGGTCCACGAAATGCGCGGACTTGGAGGCGGCCAGCGGGTGGTCCAACGACGTCACCACGGTGAGCTCGTCGCGAAACAAGGGCGTGACATCCAAGCCTTCTACATCGATATTGCCGGCCACCAAGCCCAGGTCGCCCGCGCCCGCGCGGATGGCAATGACAATGTCGCCAGAAATTTTTTCTTCCAGCTCGACATCCACGTCAGGGTTTTCCGCCAGGAAGGTGGACAGCGCATCGGCCAGGAAGGAATTGGTGGCCGTGGTGTTGGCCAGCAAGCGCAAGCGCCCTTTCAGGCCGCTGGCATAGGGCTGAAGATCGGCGTTCAGGCATTCCAGCTGGCGAAAGACCGCATTGGCGTGCTTCAGCAGCACTTCGCCCGCCGGCGTCAGCGCCACGCCCGTGGCCAGCCGCACCAACAGGCGCGCCTTGAAGGCTTCTTCCATGTGCTTGACGCGGGCGCTTGCCGCCGGCAAGGACAGGAACGTGC
This sequence comes from Achromobacter spanius, assembly GCF_002812705.1. Lineage (NCBI taxonomy): Bacteria > Pseudomonadati > Pseudomonadota > Betaproteobacteria > Burkholderiales > Alcaligenaceae > Achromobacter > Achromobacter spanius. The sequence goes on from NZ_CP025030.1 coordinate 395,076, forward strand.
GTTCCGCCGCCCGGGTCAGGTTAAGGGTTTCGCCCACGTTCAAAAACAAACGCAGGTCGGTCAGATCATGTCTCATGTTCCACCACGCAGAAGGGGGGCATTTCTAATTTTGAATTCTTCGAATGCCGTCCCGAATCTACCATGGGGCATTCCCATGAACCAGACCGGTTGATGCGGAACTGTTTTCCAACGACGGCGCGTGCGCCGCAGCAAAGGAGTCAGAGTCAATGAGCGGCATCGTTTCCGGAAAGGTAGTGGTCGTCACCGGCGCGGGCGGCGGCATCGGGCGCAGCATTGCGCTGGCGATGGCCGAAGCGGGCGCCAAGGTGGTGGTGAACGACATCGGCGTGTCGCTCACGGGCGAAGGCGGCGCGGAAGGGCCGGCGCAGGAAGTCGTGCGCGAGATCGTGGCGGCCGGCGGACAGGCCGTGGCCAACACCGACAGCGTGGCGGCCTACGACAGCGCCAGCCGCGTCGTGCAGACGGCGATCGACGCCTTCGGACGCATCGACGCGGTCATCAACAACGCGGGCAATCTGCGCGACCGCGTTTTCCACAAGATGAGCGAAGAGGAATGGCGCCAGGTGATCGACGTGCACCTGAACGGTTCGTTCTTCATGAGCCGCGCGGCGGCGCCGTACTTCCGCGAGCAGGAATCCGGCGCGTTCGTGCACATGACGTCCACCTCGGGTCTGATCGGCAACTTCGGCCAGGCCAACTACGCCGCCGCGAAGCTGGGCATCGTGGCGCTGTCCAAATCCATCGCGCTGGACATGGCGCGCTACAACGTGCGCTCGAACTGCATTGCGCCCTTCGCCTGGAGCCGCATGACGAGTTCCATCCCGGCGGAAACCGATGAAGAGAAGGCGCGTGTCGAAAAGTTGAAGAAGATGGAAGCGGGCAAGGTCGCGCCGATGGCCGTGTTCCTGGCCAGCGATGCGGCCAGCGAAGTCACCGCGCAGATCTTCGCGGTGCGCGCCAACGAGATCATGCTGATCAGCCAGCCGCGTCCGCTGCGCACGGTGCATCACAGCGAAGGCTGGACGCCCGAGCGCATTGCCGACATTGCCGTGCCGGCGATGCGCAAGCACTTCTATGCGTTGGAGCGTTCGCCCGACGTGATCGACTGGGACCCTATCTGAGACCGCCATGCCGCTGGATTACGCCACCGTGAAAGACTGGCGCTTTGACGAGGTCCGTCAGCGCTACGACCAGAAAGACACCATGCTGTACGCGCTGGGCATCGGGCTGGGCCAAGACCCCGAGGACACCCGCCAGTTGCGCTACGTGTACGAAGAGGGCTTGCAGGCGTTTCCCACGATGGGCGTGGTGCTGGCCTACCCCGGCTTCTGGGTGCGCGACCCGCGCACCGGCATCGACTGGGTGAAAGTGGTGCACGGCGAGCAGCGGCTCACGGTGCACGCGCCCTTGCCGGCGTCGGGCATGGTCGTGAGCCGCACCCGCAACACGCATGTGATCGACAAGGGCGCGGACAAGGGCGCCATCGTCATCAACGAGCGCACGCTGCATGGCGAAGACGGCGCCTGCCTGGCCACCTTGCGCCAGAGCACGTTCTGCCGGGGCGACGGCGGCTTCGGCCAGGGCGATGCCAGCCCCGAGCCCCTGCCCGCCACGCCCGATGGTGAGCCGGACCTGCGCTGCGAACTGCGCATCGCGCCCAATGCCGCGCTGTTGTATCGGCTGAACGCCGATCCCAATCCGTTGCATGTGGACCCCGAGGTAGCGCGCCAGGCGGGGTATCCGCGGCCCATTCTGCACGGGCTGTGCTCGTACGGCGTGGCCGCGCACGCCATCGTGAAAAGCTGCTGCGACTACGACGCCTCGCGGCTGACCAGCTTGAACACGCGCTTTTCCGCGCCGGTGTATCCCGGCGAAACGCTGCAATGCGATATCTGGCGACAGGCGAACGGGCAGATCCAGTTCCTGGCGCGCTCGCGTGAACGCAACGTGGTGGTGATGAGCCACGGTACCGCGACGGTGCAACCATGACGCGGCCGCCCGCGCTGGACGGCATCCGAGTATTGGACTTGTCGCGCATCCTGGCCGGCCCCTGGTGCACGCAGAACCTGGCTGATTTGGGCGCCGACGTCATCAAGATTGAACGCCCGGGCGTGGGCGACGACACGCGCGCCTGGGGGCCGCCGTACCTGAAGGATGCGAACGGCCAGGACACGAGTGAATCCGCCTACTACCTGAGCACGAATCGCAACAAGCGTTCGGTGGAAGCCGACATGGCCACGCCCGCGGGCGCGGCGCTGATCCGCGAACTGGCGGCCGTTAGCGACATTCTGGTCGAGAACTTCAAGGTGGGTGGGCTGAAGAAATATGGGCTGGACTACGACAGCCTGAAGGCCATCAACCCGCGCCTGATCTATTGCTCGGTGACGGGCTTTGGGCAGGACGGACCCTTTGCGCAGCGCCCTGGGTATGACTTCATGATCCAGGGCATGGGCGGGCTGATGAGCATTACCGGTGAACGTGATGACCTGCCCGGCGGCGGCCCGCAGAAGGCGGGCGTGGCGGTGACGGATATCGTCACGGGCATGTACGCTACGGTCGCGATTCTGGCGGCGTTGCAGGAACGGCATCGTAGCGGCTTGGGGCAGCATCTGGACATCGCCCTGCTGGATAGCCATGTGGCGTTGCTGGCGAACCAGAATTCCAACTACTTCAATTCCGGCGTGGCGCCCACGCGCGCGGGTAACGCGCATCAGAACGTGGTGCCTTATCAGGTGTTCGCGGCCAGCGACGGCCATCTGATCGTGGCCACGGGCAACGAATCGCAGTATCGGGCGTATTGCCGCGCCATCGGCGTGCCGGAGCTGGGCGACGACCCGCGCTTTGCCACCAACCGCTTGCGCGTCACGAACCGCGAGGAATTGATCGGGATCCTGACGGCGATCATGCAGGAAGGCCGCCGCGACGATTGGATTGCGAAGCTGGAAGCGGTGGGGGTGCCGTGCGGCCCGATCAACAACATTGCACAGGCCTTCGCGCACCCACAAGCCGAAGCCAGACAGTTGCGCCGCGATTTGCCGCATCCCTTGGGCGGCACGGCACCCGTCACGGCCAGCCCGTTAAGATTTTCGGATTCGCCAGTGGTCTACCGCCGCGCCCCGCCGCTGTTGGGCGAGCACACGGAAGAAGTGCTGCGCGAGGTATTGAACAAATCCCCCGCCGCCATCGCCGAATTAAAAAAATCGGCAGATGGAAGGTAGGATGGGTGCAGCGCGGCAGGCCCAGGGCAAGAACCCCAAAGCCGATCGCGCGAAACCCATCAAGCAGCGCCCGTAGGATGGGTGCAGCGCGGCAGGCCCGATGCAAGAACCCCACCGCCGATCGCGCGAAACCCATCAAGCAGCGCCGGGTCCTTAACCAAATCAGCCACAGCACCGCCGTTGCATGATGGGTTTCGCGCGTTAAACGTCAGCGTTCTTCTCCGCGTCCGTGCGCGCTTCACCCATCCTACGATGGGCCTGCACGTCCATCGCCGAATTAAAAATGGGTGGGTCATACCCACCCACCAAAAAACAGCGTTTACGCCACCGCGACCGGAATCTTCCCGATCTTGGCTTGCCATTCCTTCGGACCCGTCGTGTGGACCGAGGTGCCCTTGGCGTCTACCGCCACGGTTACCGGCATGTCCTTCACGTCGAATTCGTAGATGGCTTCCATGCCCAGGTCGGCAAAGCCCAGCACCTTGGCGCCGCGAATGGCCTTGGACACCAGGTACGCCGCGCCGCCCACCGCCATCAGATACGCCGAGCCGTGCTTCTTGATGGCTTCAATCGCGACCGGGCCGCGTTCCGACTTGCCGATCATCGAGATCAGGCCGGTCTTCTCCAGCATCATGTCGGTGAACTTGTCCATGCGCGTGGCGGTGGTGGGGCCGGCGGGGCCGACCACTTCGTCGCCCACTGGATCCACCGGGCCCACGTAATAGATCACGCGGTTGGTGAAGTCCACGGGCAGCGGTTCGCCCTTGGCCAGCATGTCCTGGATGCGCTTGTGCGCGGCGTCGCGGCCGGTCAGCATCTTGCCCGACAGCAGCAGCGTCTGGCCCGGCTTCCAGCTGGCCACTTCTTCCTTGGTCAGCGTGTTCAGGTCCACCTGCTTGGACTTGTTGTAGTCCGGCGCCCAATGCACTTCCGGCCATTCGGACAGCGACGGCGGATCCAGGCGCGCGGGGCCCGTGCCGTCCAGTTCAAAGTGCGCGTGACGCGTGGCGGCGCAGTTCGGGATCATCGCAACCGGCTTGGACGCGGCGTGCGTGGGGAAGGTGCTGATCTTGACGTCCAGCACGGTGGTCAGGCCGCCCAGGCCTTGCGCGCCGATACCCAGCGCGTTGACCTTTTCGTACAGTTCGATGCGCAGCTCTTCCAGCTTGTTCTGCGGGCCACGGGCCAGCAGTTCGTACATGTCGATGTCTTCCATCAACGACTGCTTGGCCATCAGCATGGCTTTTTCAGCGGTGCCGCCGACGCCGATGCCGAGCATGCCCGGGGGGCACCAGCCGGCGCCCATCGTCGGGACGGTCTTCAGCACCCAGTCCACCAGCGAATCGCTGGGGTTCAGCATGGCGAACTTGGATTTGTTTTCCGAACCGCCGCCCTTGGAAGCGATTTGCACGTCGACCTTGTCACCCTGGACAAGCTCGACGTGCAGGATACAGGGCGTGTTGTCGCGCGTATTCTTGCGCGCGAACAGCGGGTCGTCCAGCACGGAGGCGCGCAGCGGATTGTCCGGATTCAGGTAGCCACGGCGCACGCCTTCGTCACACAGTTCCTGCAGGGTGCGCTTGGTGTCAAAGCGCACGCTCATGCCGATCTTCAGGAAGACGTTGACGATGCCGGTGTCCTGGCACAGCGGACGCTTGCCTTCGGCGCACATGCGGGAATTGGTCAGGATCTGCGCCATCGCGTCACGCGCGGCGGGGCTTTCCTCGCGCTCGTAGGCGCGCGCCAGATGGCGGATGTAGTCGACGGGGTGGTAGTAGCTGATGAACTGAATGCCATCGGCTATCGACTGGATGAAGTCTTCTTCTTTAATGATGACGGACATGGCGATTTGCGGGTCTAGATGGAAAACATGGAAACGCGGCTGGCACTAACGGCCAACCGCCGTGAAAAGAACAATTTTTGCCGCCGGGCCGCCCCAAGGCAAAAAGCGGCCCCCTCGGGGGGCAGCAAGCGAGCGGAGCGAGTGCGGCGTGGGGGCCATTTTTGCCGCCGGGCCGCCCCAAGGCAAAAAGCGCCCCCCTCGGGGGGCAGCAAGCGAGCGTAGCGAAGTGCGGCGTGGGGGTATTTTCATACCGCCGGGCCGCCCCAAGGCAAAAAGCGCCCCCCCGGGGGGGCAGCAAGCGAGCGTAGCGAGTGCGGCGTGGGGGCTCATTTACCCTGCCAGACCGGCTTGCGCTTTTCAGCGAAAGCGGTCGCGCCTTCCTTCGCGTCGGCCGACGAAAAGATATGGGCGATCAACGGGCGTTGGCGGTCGAACATGCCTTCCTGCTCCCAATCAACGGCCTGCGACACGATGCTCTTGGCGGTCTGCACGGCCAGCGGGCCGTTTTCGACGATGGCGCGCGCCAGTTCCAGCGCGCCGGTCAGCGCACCGCCCGGTTCGGTCAGACGGTTGACCAGGCCAAACGAATACGCGCGTTCGGCGGTCAGCATTTCGCCCGTCAGGATCACTTCCATGGCGATGTGGTACGGCAGGCGGCGCGGCAGGCGCAGCATGCCGCCGGCGCCGGCCACCAGGCCGCGCTTGACTTCCGGCAGGCCGAACTTGGCGTTGCTGGCGGCCACGATCAGGTCGGAAGCCAAGGCCATTTCGCAGCCACCGGCCAGCGCGTAGCCTTCCACGGCGGCAATCAGCGGCTTCTTGGGCGGGCGTTCGTTCAGGCCGGCGAAACCACGGCCTTCAACATAGGGACGCTGCCCGGATTTGGCGAATGCCTTCAAGTCCATGCCCGACGAGAACGTGCCGCCGCCACCCGTCAGGATGCCGATGCGGATGTCGTCGCGGCTGTCCAATTGGTCCAGCGCGGCGGCCATGGCCTGGGCGGTTTCCAGGTTGATGGCGTTCTTGGCTTCGGGGCGGTTGATCGTGATGATCTGGATGCCGTCGGTGACTTCCACCGTGATCAGGTCTGACATAGGACTGCTCCTTCCGGGATTTCTCGGAATCGGGTTCCGGGTTTTATATAAGACTTGGGACGTAACCCGGAATCATACGACCATTGGTTTGCAGGCGCAGCCGGGCTGCTTGCCGAGCGTCCGCCAGGGGCACACTCGGCCCAGCGAGGGATGCCGCCGGGGCATAGATGTAACCGCCCGGCGGCGCCCGCCAAACGGGAAGACCCCAGGCCAGTTAAAATGCCCGGTTTCCTACGCCCACGGCAGGCCTGCCTGGCGAGTCGAATTCCAAGAATCCTATGCTCACCTTTCAGCAAATCATCCTTACGCTCCAGGAATACTGGGACAAGCAGGGTTGCGCCCTGCTGCAACCCTACGACATGGAAGTCGGCGCCGGCACCTCGCACACGGCCACGTTCCTGCGCGCGATCGGCCCGGAGCCGTGGCGCGCCGCCTACGTGCAGCCGTCGCGTCGCCCCAAGGATGGCCGCTACGGCGAAAACCCCAACCGCCTGCAGCACTATTACCAGTACCAGGTGGTGCTCAAGCCCGCGCCGCCCGACATCCTGGACCTGTACATCGGTTCGCTGAAGGCGCTGGGCATCGACCCCACCCAGCACGACATCCGCTTTGTCGAGGACGACTGGGAAAACCCCACGCTGGGCGCCTGGGGCCTGGGCTGGGAAGTCTGGCTGAACGGCATGGAAGTCACCCAGTTCACCTACTTCCAGCAAGTGGGCGGCCTGGATTGCACGCCGACCACGGGTGAAATCACCTACGGCCTGGAGCGCCTGGCCATGTACCTGCAGGACGTGCAAAGCGTGTACGACCTGGTCTGGACCGAAGGCGCCAACGGCAACCGCGTGCTGTACCGCGACGTGTTCCACCAGAACGAAGTCGAACAATCGACCTACAACTTCGAACACTCGTCGGCCGACATGCTGTTTGCGCACTTCAACGACTACGAAGCCGAAGCCAAGCGCCTGATGGACGTGCCGCTGGCGCTGCCGGCCTACGAGGCCGCGCTGAAAGCCGCGCACACGTTCAACATGCTGGATGCGCGCGGCGCCATCAGCGTGACCGAGCGCGCCGCCTACATCGGCCGCATCCGCAACCTGTCGCGCGCCGTCGCGCAGGCTTATTTCGATTCCCGCGAACGACTGGGCTTTCCCATGCTGCGCCGCAATCAGGCCGCCGGGGAGGCTGCATAAATGACGACGAACATCCGCCCGCTGCTGGTCGAACTGCTGACCGAAGAACTCCCGCCCAAGGCCCTGCAAAAGCTGGGCCAGGCCTTTGCCGAAGGCGTGCGCGCCACGCTGGAACGCCACGGCCTCTTGGCCGAAGGCTGCGCCGTGACCGCGTATTCCACGCCGCGCCGCCTGGCCGTGCACCTGTCCGCCGTGCTGGCGCAGGCGCCCGACCAGCCCTATGCCGAAAAGCTGATGCCCGCCAAGATCGGCCTGACCGAAGACGGCCGCGCCACCCCGGCGCTGCAAAAGAAGCTGGCCGCCAAGGGCCTGGAAAATATCGACTTGGCCACGCTGGACCGCGAATCCGACGGCAAACAAGACTACCTGGTGGCTCGCGGTACCGCCCCCGGCTCGTCGCTGGCCGCCGGTTTGCAGGAAGGCATCGACACGGCGTTGAACAGCCTGCCGATCCCCAAGGTCATGCGTTACCAATTGGCCGACGGCGTCACCACCGTCAAGTTCGTGCGCCCGGCGCACGGCCTGGTTGCGCTCTTCGGCGCCGACGTGGTGCCGGTATCCGCGCTGGGCATGCAGGCCGGCCGCGACACGCTGGGCCACCGCTTCATGTGCGCGGGCCCGGTATCGTTCACCGACGCCGATTCCTACGCCGCCACGCTGGCTGAAAAGGGCCGCGTCGTGGCGTCGTTTGAAGGCCGCCGCGACGACATCCAGCGCCAGTTGCTGGACCACGCCGGCCGCCTGTCGGCCACGCTGGGTGACGACCCGGAAGTGGCCGCGCTGCTGGATGAAGTGACGGCACTGGTCGAACACCCCACCGTCTACGTGGGTCAGTTTGAAGAGCAGTTCCTGCAAGTGCCGCAGGAATGCCTGATCCTGACCATGCGCTTGAACCAGAAGTATTTCCCGCTGTTCGACCCGGCCACCGGCCGCCTGACGCACCGCTTCCTGATCGTGAGCAACATGCACACGGACAAGCCGGTGAACATCGTCGAGGGCAACCAACGCGTGGTGCGCCCGCGCCTGGCGGATGCGCAGTTCTTCTTTGAAACCGACCGCAAGACGCCGCTGGCCTCGCGCGTGGAACAACTGGGTTCCATCGTTTATCACAACAAGCTGGGCACCCAGCTTGAGCGCGTCGAGCGCGTGCGCGCCATCGCGCGTGGCGTGGCCGAGCAACTGGGCGGCGACGTTAGCGCCGCGGACCGCGCCGCCATGCTGGCCAAGGCCGACCTGGGCTCGAACATGGTGGGCGAATTCCCCGAGCTGCAAGGCATCATGGGCGCCTACTACGCAGCGGGCGACGGTGAACCGGCCAGCGTCGTCGAGGCGCTGCGCACGCAATACCGCAACCGCTACGACGCCCCCGTCACGCAAGACACCCTGACTGCCGCCACGCTGTTCATCGCCGAGCGCGTGGAAACGCTGGTCGGCATCTGGGCCATCGGTCTGGCGCCCACGGGCGAACGCGACCCCTTCGGCCTGCGCCGCGCGGCGCTTGGCCTGATCAGCGCGTTTGAACAATTGGCGGCCGGTGGCTGGCTGAAGGTCAGCCAGGACGGCCCGCTGTCGCTCAACGGCCTGCTGGAACTGGCTGCGGGCACGTTCCCCGCCGGCAAGATCCCCGCCGACACGCTGGCTGAAGTGCGCGCCTTCATCTACGAGCGCTACCGCAACCAGCTCATCAACGACTTCGACCGCAACGCAGTCGAAGCCGTGATTGCGCTGACGCCGCCGCTGCATCAGGTGGCCGAGCGCGTGCGCGCCGCCGCCGCGTTTGCGCAACTGCCCGAAGCCGCCAGCCTGGCCGCCGCCAACAAGCGCATCGGCAATCTGCTGAAGAAGGCCGAAGGCGAGATCGGCGCCGTGAACGAGGCCGCCCTGGTGGAACCCGCCGAACGCGCGCTGGCCGCCACCGTCGCCAAGCTGCGCCCGCAAGCCGAAGCGCAATTGGCCGCGGGCGATTTTGCCGGCAGCCTGTCCACGCTGGCGCAAGCCCGCGAACCGGTGGACGCCTTCTTTGCCGACGTCATGGTCATGGCCGAAGACCCGGCCGTGCGCGCCAACCGCCTGGCGTTGTTGAGCCAGTTGCATGGCCTGATGAACCAGGTGGCCGACATTTCCAGGCTGGCACAGTGAAACTCATCATCCTAGACCGCGACGGCGTCATCAATCAGGACAGCGATGCGTTCGTCAAGAATCCCGACGAATGGATTGCCCTGCCCGGCAGCCTGCAAGCCATTGCCCGGCTGACGCAGGCCGACTGGAAGGTGGTGGTTGCCACCAACCAGTCCGGCCTGGCGCGCGGCCTGTTCGACATGGACACGCTGACCGCCATCCACACCAAGATGCGGCGTGAACTGGCCGCCGTGGGCGGCGCGGTCGACGCGGTGTTCCTGTGCCCGCACGGGCCGGATGACAACTGCACCTGCCGCAAGCCGCGTCCCGGGCTGTTCGAACAGATTGGGCACCGCTACGACATCAACCTGGCCGGCGTGCCCGCGGTGGGCGATTCGCTGCGCGACCTGCAGGCGTCGTCCGCCGTGGGTTGCGCGCCGTGGCTGGTGCAAACCGGCAACGGCAAGAAGACGCTGGCCAAGGGCGGCCTGCCCGAGAACACCCGCGTGTGCGAAGACCTGTCGGCCGTGGCCGACATTCTGCTTCAGGACAATTGATTCAATGGCCCGGCTCCGTTCGTTGCTGTATTTCCTGTTCCTGGCCATCACGGTCATCCCCTACGCCTTTCTCTGCATTCTGTGGACGCCGCTGCCGCTGCACTGGCGCTACAAGCTGACGGTGGGCTGGCCGCGCCTGGCCATCTGGGGCGCCAAGGTGTTCTGCGGTATCCGCTGGCAGGTCAAGGGCTGGGAAAACCTGCCCGAGGGCCCGGCCGTGATCCTGTCCAAGCACCAGTCGGCCTGGGAAACCCTGTTCTTCCCGGCGCACATGCCGCGCGAGGTTTGCTTCGTCTACAAGAAAGAACTGCACATGGTGCCGTTCTTCGGCTGGGGCCTGGCGCTGCTGCGCATGATTGCCATTGACCGCTCCAAGGGCCGCGACGCCTTCGACCAGGTGGTCAAGCAAGGCCAGACGCGCATGGACGAAGGCCGTTGGCCGCTGCTGTTTCCCGAAGGCACGCGCGTGGCGCCGGGCAAGACGGCGCGCTTCAAAATGGGCGGCGCGCTGCTGGCGTCGCGCACCGGCGCGGTCGTCATTCCGGTGGCGCATAACGCCGGCGAATGCTGGCGGCGCAATGCTTTCGTCAAATATCCCGGCATGGTTACCCTGTCGATCGGTCCCGCGATAGAATCCAAGGGACTCTCCCCCGATGAACTGAACCTGAAGGTTCAGGAATGGATCGAAGGGGAAATGCGGCGTCTCAATCCCGAAAGGTATGCCTAGCACTGATCAGCTCGAACTCCTGTTCGACGTACAAGACCACGACGCGACCCAAGGCGCGTCGTCACTGATCGCGCTCCAGGGCGCGTCGCCGCTGATCGCCACGCCGAAGCCGCGCCCAGGCCCCCCGCTCGCGCCGCCGCCCCAGGCGGACAGCCCGCAGCCCGTCACCCCCACCAACTTGTTTCCCGATGCCGCCACGGCCGACACGCCCAAGGGCGAGCCGCTGCTGACGCTGTCGCCCAATGCGTCGTCGCGCGTGCCCACGCCCTGTCCGGACCCGCTGCCGCCCGGCGCGCGCTGGCGTGAAGTGCCCACCGAGCAGCAGCCGATTGGTTTCGTGCTGCTGCGCTCGCGCCGACGCAGCATAGGCTTTGTCATTACCGACGACGGCCTGCGGGTGACGGCGCCCAGTTGGGTCACGCTGACACAGATTGACGACGCGGTGCGCGAGAAAGCCCGCTGGATCCTCACCAAACTGCGCGAATGGCATGCCCGCAAGCAGCAACTGGCCATCGCGCACACGCGCTGGCAGGCCGGTGGCGAACTGCCTTACCTGGGCAAGCGCATCGTGCTTGGCGTGGGTGGCGACAGCCGCCAGTCCCGCTTGTCCGGCGATGCCGACGCCCCGCAAGACGGCGACACCCTGTTGCTGGCGCTGCCGTCCGCGGCCGATCAAAGCCGTATCCGCGATGCGGCGCAAGCCTGGTTGCAGCAGCGCGCCGGCGCCTGGTTTGGCGCGCGGCTGGCGCATTTTTTGCAGATCAGCGGCCTGAAAATCCGCCGCTGGCGGCTGTCGTCGGCGGCCACGCGCTGGGGCTCTTGCACCAGCGACGGCAATATCATGCTGAACTGGCGCCTGATTCATTTCGCGCCCGGCATCATTGATTACGTTATCGCGCATGAACTCGCGCATCTGCGCGAGATGAACCACAGTCAGGACTTCTGGCGTGAAGTGGGCCAAATCCTGCCCGACTTCGAAGACGCCAAGAACATCCTGCGGCGCCACGACCCGGCATCGCTGCCTCAGTTCTAAGACGCATTATTCTGGAAAGCACCGGCGCCCCCCGGGCGCTTTCCCCCACCTCTCATCGCTTTAAGGAAGATTTCCATGCGTATGCTCCACACCATGCTGCGAGTCGGCAACCTCGACAAGTCCATCGATTTCTACACCAACGTGCTCGGCATGCGCGTCCTGCGCCGCAATGATTACCCGGACGGCAAGTTCACGCTGGCCTTCGTGGGCTATCAGGACGAGTCCGAAGGCGCGGTCATTGAACTGACCCACAACTGGGACACCGACAAGTACGACCTGGGCAACGGCTACGGCCACATCGCGCTGGAAGTCGACAACGCCTATGAAGCCTGTGACAAGGTCAAGGAACGCGGCGGCAAGGTCACCCGCGAAGCCGGTCCGATGAAGCACGGCAAGACCGTGATCGCGTTCGTGGAAGACCCGGACGGCTACAAGATCGAGTTCATCCAGAAGAAAGGCCGTCAGGACTAAGCAGGAAAGCCCGCCATGATCCACCCCATCCTGAAAATGGGCGACCCGCGCCTCTTGCGCGTGGCCCCGCCCGTGGAGCGCTTCGACACGCCCGAACTGCACGCCCTGATCGACGACATGTTTGAAACCATGGCGGCAGCGCAGGGCGTGGGGCTGGCCGCGCCGCAGATCGGCGTGGACCTGCAAGTGGTGATCTTCGGCTTTGAGCGCAACGAGCGCTACCCGGACGCGCCGCCCGTGCCGCAGACCATTCTGTGCAACCCGGTCATCACGCCGCTGTCGGACGAGATGCAGGACGGCTGGGAAGGCTGCCTGTCGGTGCCTGGCCTGCGCGGTCTGGTGCCGCGCTATCGCCACGTCCGCTACAGCGGCCGCGACCCGTACGGCCAGTTGATCGAGCGCGAAGCCGAAGGCTTCCACGCCCGCGTGGTGCAGCATGAATGCGACCACCTGATCGGCCGCCTGTACCCGTCGCGCATCCAGGATTTCTCGAAGTTCGGCTTCACGGAAATCCTGTTCCCCGGCATGGACCCTAACGCGGACGACTAAGCGTCCGGTTCGGGGTCCGGGTTGGCCTTGGGCTTCGCTTCCGGATTTGCTTCGGGGTTCGCTTCCAGATCTGCTTCGGAGTTGGCTTCGGAGTTGGCTTCGGGATGTGCCCCCGCGGCCGCGTCGGGTGTGCGTGCCGCCTGCGGCGACAGCGCTTCCGGCGCAAAATCATCCACCTGCAAGACCTTCAATACCCAGGTCTCGGCCGCTTCCAACTGCGCGGCCTGCGCATCGGTGACGGCGCCACGCTGATGCGCCTCGCGCCAATCGCGCACGTTCGACTGGCGCAGGCGGTCTCGCAGGGGCTGCACGGCTTCGACCAGCGCAAACGCGCGGGTCAGGTCCGCAAGCGGGTCGCTGCCCGCGCGGCCACCGCCCAACAGCACGGCGGCCGACGGCCCGGTGCCGCTACTGGGCTCGCGTTGCAAGTCCGCCGCCAGCCGCGCATGCGTGGGCGACGGCTTCAACAGAAGCTCGGCGCAGGCGCGCGTCAAGGCGTCATCCGGGCCCCGCGCCAGGCGCAGCGGCAGGATGGCGGCGCGCAAGCCCCAGGCCATCACCCGCCCCGGCAGATTGCGCAGCACTTCATCCAGGCTTTTTTCGATGCTGGCGTACCCCTGCGCCATGCACCAATGCACCAGCGGCAGGTCGTCGTGCTTGCGGCCTTCGTCTTCCCAGCGCTTGAGCACCGCCGACAGCAGGTATAGCTGCGACAGGACGTCGCCCAGGCGCGCCGAGATCATTTCACGCCGCTTCAGCCCGCCGCCCAACTGCGCCAAGGTGGCGTCAGCCAGCAGCGCGAAGCCCGATGCATAGCGTCCAAGCCTGCGGTAGTGGCCCGCCGTGGGGCCGGACACCGGCGACGGCGCCAGCAAGCCGCCCGTCCATGCGCGGCCGATGGCGCGCAGCGCGTTCTTGCCGGCGTGCCGCAGATGGCGCCAGAACACGTCATGAAAGACTTCGATGCCGCGTTCTTCGTCGGGGTTGGCCAGCGCCATCATTTCCGGCATCAGGTACGGATGCGCGCGGATGGCGCCCTGCCCGAAGATGATCAGGTTGCGCGTCAGGATGTTGGCGCCCTCGACCGTGATCGCGATGGGCACCGCGCGATACAGCGCGCCCAGGTAGTTGCTGGGGCCGTCCATGACGGCGCGCCCGGCGTGCACGTCCATCGCGGCGTTGACGGATTCGCGCATGCATTCAGTGGCGTGGTATTTCATGATGCCCGACACGACGGCGGGCTTCACGTCCTGGTTCAGCGCGGCGCAGGTCAGGCGCCGCGCGGCTTCAACCAGATAGGCGTTGCCCGCCAGGCGGGCCAGTTGTTCCTGCACGCCTTCGAACTTGCCGATGGGAATACCGAACTGCTCGCGCACCCGGGCGTACATGCCCGTGGTGTGCGCGCACATGACGGCGGCCGCGGCCGACAGCGACGGCAGCGAAATGCCGCGCCCCGCCGCCAGCGCGCTCATCAGCATCTGCCAACCCTGGCCGGCACGCGCCTCGCCACCGATCAGCGCGTCCAGGGGCACGAACACGTCATGGCCCTGGTTGGGGCCGTTCTGAAACACTTGCATCGCCGGCAGATGGCGCCGCCCGATCTCCACGCCCGGCGCCTCGGTGGGCACCAGCGCCACTGAAATGCCGATGTCTTCGGGGCCGCCCAGAATGCCGTCGGGGTCGGACATCTTGAACGCCAGCCCCAGCACCGTGGCCACCGGCCCCAAGGTGATGTAGCGCTTGTGCCAATTAAGACGGATGCCGATGAGCTCGCGGCCGTCCACCACCTGGCGGCACACCACGCCGGTATCCACCATGGACGCGGCATCCGAGCCCGCTTCGGGGCTGGTCAGGCCAAAGCACGGCACTTCGCGGCCGTCGGCCAGGCGCGGCAACCAGTAATCGCGCTGCGCGGGCGTGCCGAACTGCATCAGCAATTCGCCCGGCCCCAACGAATTCGGCACCATGACCGTGACGCCCGCCGTGATCGAATAGGCGGAAATGCGCCGCACCACTTCGGAATGCGCATAGGGGGAAAAACCCAGGCCACCGTAGCGGCGCGGAATGATCATGCCGAAAAAGCGCTGGGCCTTCAGAAAGTCCCATACGCGCGGAGGCAGGTCACGCCGGTTCCAGGTGATGTCCCATTCGTCCAGCATGGCGCATAGCTGCGCCACGGGGCCGTCGATGAACGCCTGTTCCTGCGGGGTGAGCGCGGCGACCGGCACGTCCAGCAGCTTGCGCCAGTCGGGGTTGCCGGTGAACAGGTCGGCGTCCCACCAGGAGTCTCCGGCCTCGATGGCCTCGCGCTCGGTTGCCGACATGGGGGGCAAGGCGTTGCGCGCCCAGCGATACGCGGGTTCCGAGATGCGGCGACGGCGCCAGGCATTGAAGTCCATGAGTGTCCCTCACTGTTATGGCCCTAGGGCGTGTCGGTGCAAAGTACCAGAATTGACGACGCGCGGCCAAGCTCGCAAGGGCTGACTCTGCGACAATGAGCGTCCCCGCGCTGGTGCGCAATCAACCGCTATCCGGGCATCGCCACGCATGCTGAACAAACTCTGGCTGGGCTTCTTCCTGACCGCCGCCGCTGCCGCGCTCTACCGCTGGCTGGCCATTGGAGACCCCGACGTCTTCCGCCTGATGGTGGCCAGCCTGTTCGACATGGCGCGTGTGTCGGTGGAAGTCATGGTGCTGCTGTTCGGCACGTTGACGCTGTGGCTGGGCTTCCTGCGCATTGCCGAACGCGCCGGGCTGGTGGAAAAATTGGCGCACCTCTTGGGGCCGCTGTTTGCGCGCTTGATGCCCGAGGTGCCGCGCAACCATCCGGCTATCGGCCTGATCACGCTGAACTTCGCCGCCAACGGCCTGGGGCTGGACAACGCCGCCACGCCGATCGGCCTGCGCGCCATGCGCGAACTGCAATCGCTGAACCCCACGCCGGAAACCGCCAGCAACGCGCAGATTCTGTTCCTGGTGCTGAATGCGTCGTCGCTGACACTGCTGCCCGTCACCCTGTTCATGTTCCGCGCCCAGCAAGGCGCGGCCGATCCCACCCTGGTGTTCCTGCCCATTCTGCTGGCGACCAGCGCGTCGACGCTGGCCGGCTTCCTGGCCGTGGCCGCGTGCCAGCGCCTGCGCTTGACCGACCCCATCGTGATGCTTTGGCTGGGCGGCGCGGCGCTGGTGTTGGGCGGCTTCATGGCGCTGTTGGCCAGCATGTCGGCGGCGGCGATTGCGTCGCTGTCCTCGCTCATGGGCAACCTGGCGCTGTTCGGCATCCTGCTGGCGTTCCTGGTCGTGGGTGCCTGGAAAAAGGTGCCGGTCTATGAAGCGTTCATCGACGGGGCCAAGGAAGGCTTCGACATCGCCAAGAGCCTGCTGCCGTATCTGGTGGCCATGCTATGCGCCGTGGGCGTGCTGCGCGCATCGGGCGCGCTGGATTTTCTGCTGGACGGTATCCGCTGGATGACGCTGCAGGCCGGCTGGGACACGCGATTCGTTGACGCCCTGCCCACCGCGCTGGTCAAGCCGTTCTCGGGCAGCGCGGCCCGCGCGATGATGCTTGAGACCATGACGCACTACGGCGTGGACAGCTTTCCGGCCTTGCTGGCTGCCGTGATGCAGGGCAGCACTGAAACCACCTTCTACGTGCTGGCGGTGTACTTCGGGTCGGTGGGAATATTGCGCGCGCGCCACGCGGTGGGTTGCGCGCTGATCGCCGATGCGGCCGGCGTGATGGCCGCCATCGGCGTGTGCTACTGGTTCTTCGGCTAAAAGTTAAGGGCTAAGCGGGGCAGCAAGTGCCCCGCCCTGCCCTTGCGTCAATCCACCATCAGGATCTTCATGCCGTTGGTGCCGCCGCTGTCGCGGTAGAAATCGCCCTTGGTCAGAATGACCCAGTCGCCCGTCTTGACCAGGTTGCGCTTGCGCAGTTCTTCGATGGCGGCCTCGCTGAGCTCGGCCGGTTCGTAGTCCGACGGCGCGAACGGAATGGTGTAGACGCCACGGAACATCGCCACGCGATTCTGCGTCAAGCTGTGCGGGCTGTAGCAGTAGATCGGCACGCCCGAGCGGATGCGCGACATGATCAGCGGGGTGTGCCCGCTTTCGGTCAACGCAATGATGGCCTTCACGCCGGGGAAATGGTTGGCCGCGTACATGGCCGCCAGCGCGATGGTTTCATCGCAGCGCGTGAAGGTTTCGCCCATGCGGTGGTGCGACACGGTGGACGTGGGGTGCTTTTCGGCACCCAGGCAAACGCGCGCCATGGCTTGCACGGTTTCAACGGGATACTGGCCCGACGCGCTTTCCGCCGACAGCATCACGGCGTCGGTGTAATCCAGCACCGCGTTGGCCACGTCCGACACTTCGGCGCGGGTCGGCATGGGGCTGGAAATCATGGATTCCATCATCTGCGTCGCGGTGATGACCACTTTGTTCAACGTGCGCGCGTGCTGGATGATGCGCTTCTGGATGCCCACCAATTCCGCGTCACCCACTTCCACGCCCAGGTCGCCGCGCGCCACCATCACGCCATCGCTGGCGCGGATGAGTGAGTCCAGCGCTTCGTCGTCGGCCACGGCCTCGGCGCGTTCGATCTTGGCGATGATCCAGGCCTGGCTGCCGGCTTCTGCCAACAAGGCGCGGGCTTCGTCGATGTCGCTGCCATAGCGCGGGAACGACACGGCCACGTAATCGAGTTCCATCTCGGCGGCGAGCTTGATGTCGACGCGGTCCTTGTCGGTCAGGCTGGGGGCGGACAAGCCACCGCCACGGCGGTTGATGCCCTTGTTGTTCGACAAGGGGCCGCCCACCGTCACCGTGGTGTGGACTTCGTCGCCTTCAACGCGGTCCACCACCAGCACGACGCGGCCGTCGTCCAGCAAGAGCTCGTCGCCCACGCGGCAATCGGTGACCAATTCGGGGTAGTCGATGCCGACGATGCTGGCGGTACCGGCATCCTTCGGATGCACGCGCGACAGCGTGAACGGCTGGCCGACTTGCAACTGCACCAGCTTGTCGGTGAAACGCGCGATGCGGATCTTCGGGCCTTGGAGATCGCCCATGATGGCGACAAAGCGTCCTTGCTGGGCGGCGATGTCGCGCACCAACTTTGCGCGGGCGCGATGGTCGTCCGCGCTGCCATGCGAGAAGTTCAAACGAGCCACATCCAGGCCCGCGCGGATCAGCGCTTCAATGCGTTCGGGCGTCGACGTCGAAGGCCCCAGGGTGGCAACAATTTTGGTGCGGCGCAATACAGGCATGACGGTCCACTCTCGCAAAAACAACGAAAGCGCTATGGTACGCCGCCTGCGTCTGCACGGGTATCATGGTCAGCATTCCGACCCACAACCAGCCCCTCCCGACACCGTGAAAATCGTCATTGCTCCCGACTCTTTCAAAGAAAGCGTTTCCGCGCCTGACGCGGCGGCGGCCATTGCACGCGGCGTGAAAGCCGCCTGCCCCGGCGCCCACACTGTCTGCATTCCCATGGCCGACGGCGGCGAAGGCACGGTTGAAGCCGTGCTGGCTGCCACCGGCGGGAAGGCGCGCCAGCTTACGGTGAACGATGCGCTGGGCTACAAGGTCGACGCCGTCTGGGGTTTGTTGGAAGACGGCACCGCCGTGATTGAAATGGCGGCGGCCGCGGGGCTTGAACTGATCTCGCCATCCAAGCGCGACCCCATGCGCGCCAGCAGCCACGGCGTGGGCGAACTGATGCTGGCCGCCGTCAACGCGGGCGCCACGCGCATCATCCTGGGTCTGGGCGGATCGGCCACGAACGACGCGGGCGCCGGCATGCTGACGGCGCTGGGCGTGCGCTTGATGGATGCCGCCGGCAACAGCCTGCCGCCCGGCGGCGGCGCGCTGGGCAAGCTAGCCAGCATCGACACACGCGGGATGGACCCGCGCCTGGCCAAGATCCGTATCGATATCGCCTCGGACGTCGACAACCCGCTGTGCGGCCCGCAAGGCGCTTCGCATGTATTCGGGCCGCAGAAAGGCGCCACGCCGGAACAGGTGCTGGCGCTGGACCAGATGCTGTCGAATTTCGCGGACGTCTGCGCGCGGCATCTGGGCGTGGATCATCGCAACGAAGCCGGCGCGGGCGCGGCGGGCGGCCTGGGCTTTGCCGCCAAGGCGTTCCTGCAGGCGCACTTTCGGCCTGGCGTGGAGATCGTCGCGGAGTTGGGCCGGCTGGCCGAGGCGATTGAAGGCGCCACGCTGGTGTTCACTGGCGAAGGCCGCATGGACGCACAAACCCTGCGCGGCAAGACGCCAGCCGGCGTTGCAAAAATCGCGCAGCAGGCCGGCGTACCGGTCGTGGCGTTGGCGGGGTCACTAGGCGAGGGCTACGAAGCGCTGCACGCCGGCGGCATTACCGCCGCCTTCAGCCTGGCACCCGGCCCCATCACCTTGCAGCAAGCGCTGACGGACGCGGAGAAACTGCTTACGGAGCGGGCAAGAGACATCATGCAGCTCTGGATGGCGGCGCAGAAACGGATGCTGTGAGCGATGAGGCCCGCGCGGGCCGACATCATAGAAATGATGGTTATCGCTCGGAGCCAGCTTTAATTCCACCTTCGTCTGATGGGTTTCGCGCGTTTGGCGTCTGTTCAATACTGACGTGGTCTTCGCGCTGCACCCATCCTACATGGCCACGTCGTGGTTGGTCGTAGGATGGGTGAAGCGCGGGAAAGCGGGCAGAAGGGAAACAATGCCGAGCGCGCGCAACCCATCGGGCGGCGTCGGCGGTGTGGCTGAATCCGGTTCGAAATTCAGCGATGCCTATGTGGCTGATTCTGGCTTTAATTCCACCTTCGTCTGATGGGTTTCGCGCGTTTGGCGTCTGCTTAATATTGACGTGGTCTTCGCGCTGCACCCATCCTACATGGCCACGTCGTGGTTGGTCGTAGGATGGGTGAAGCGCGGGAAAGCGGGCAGAAGGGAAACAATGCCGAGCGCGCGCAACCCATCGGGCGGCGTCGGCGGTGTGGCTGAATCCGGTTCGAAATCCAGCGATGCCTATGTGGCTGATTCCGGCTTTAACTCCACCTTCGTCTGATGGGTTTCGCGCGTTTGGCGTCTGCTTAATATTGACGTGGTCTTCGCGCTGCACCCATCCTACATGGCCACGTCGTGGTTGGTCGTAGGATGGGTGAAGCGCGGGAAAGCGGGCAGAAGGGAAACAATGCCGAGCGCGCGCAACCCATCGGGCGGCGTCGGCGGTGTGGCTGAATCCGGTTCGAAATCCAGCGATGCCTATGTGGCTGATTCCGGCTTTAATTCCGCCTTCGGCTGATGGGTTTCGCGCGATCTTCGTCTGTTCTTTATTGACGTGATCTTCGCGCTGCACCCATCCTACGAGAGCAGGCCGGCCTTGACCAAGGCGTCTGACAGGCGGATGTAGCGGTCGACCGAAATATCTTCGGCGCGGGCGGTGGGGGCGATGTCCAGGGCTTCCCAGGGGACTTGCGGCGCCCAGTCGGCCAGCACTCGGCGCAGCATTTTGCGGCGCTGCGAGAATGCGCGGGCCACCGCCGTTTCAAAGGCACGCACGCTGACCGGTTGAAGGCGGTCAGCCGGCAAGGGCACCATGCGCACGATCGCGGACACCACCTTGGGCGGCGGGTCGAAGGCTTCGGGCGGCACATCAAACAGCTTGTGCATGCGGTAGCGCGATTGCAGCATCACCGACAGACGGCTGAAATCACCCGAACCCGGTTGCGCCACCATGCGGTCGATCACTTCGCGCTGCAGCATGAAATGCTGGTCGCGGATGTGGTCGGCCCAGGTCATCAGATGAAACAGCAACGGGCTGGAAATGTTGTAGGGCAGGTTACCCACGACACGCAGCGCGCTGCCGAACTGCGAAAAATCCACCGTCAGCGCGTCGGCCTCGACCACGGTCAGGCGCGACGCCTCGAACTGCTTGCGCAGGCGCGCGGCCAAGTCGCGGTCGATTTCAACCGCGGTCAGGTGGTCCAGACGCTCAAGCAGCGGCCGGGTAAGCGCAGACAAACCTGGGCCGATCTCGACCACGGCATCGTTACGGGCGGGTGCTACCGCCCGGACGATGGACTCGACGACGCTTTCGTCGGTCAGGAAGTTCTGGCCGAAGCGCTTGCGCGCCTGGTGTTGAGACATGAAAAGCCTGTAATGCGTTTAGCGGTTGTTCTGCTGGATCTTTTGCTGCTTTTCAAGCCGGTTGTCGATATAAGCCTGAGCGCGCAACTGCTCGAGCCAATCTTCAAAAGCCGGTTGTGCACGGCGCTCGAACAAGGTCTGGCGCGCCTTCATGCGGGCCAGTTCGTCGGTGACGTCATGCTGGCGGCGCTCTTCAACCTGGATCAAGTGCCAACCGAAAGGCGACTGGACCGGCTGGCTGATTTCGCCCGGCTTCAAGGCATTCATGGCGGCTTCGAACGGCGGCACGGTTTCACCCGGGTTCAACCATCCCAGCTCGCCGCCCTGCGGCGCGTTCGAATCCTGTGAGTACTGGCGCGCCATGTCCTCGAACTTGGCGCCACCCGACACCAGGCGCTGACGCACCTGTTCCAGGCGTTGGCGCGCGCTCTCGTCACTCATGACGGTGGACGTCTTGATCAGGATGTGACGCGCGCGGGTCTGCATCACTTCAGTGGGGCCTTGCTGCGCGGGCGCTTGCGGACGCGCGGCGGGCTGCGGCGCGGGCGTGGGAGCCGGCGCGCGCGCGGTGCGGCCCGGGGCCGGCTGTGCCGTGCCGCGGTCCATCACCTTGATGATGTGGAACCCGTTTCCGCTCTGGATCAGGTTGCTGACCTGGCCCTTTTGCAGATCGCTGACGGCCTTGACGAACAGGTCGGGCCAGCCGTCCAGGGGACGCACGCCCATGACGCCGCCTTGCAGCGCTTCCGGGCCGTCAGACGCGGCGGCCGCCAGGCTGGCGAAGTCGTCGCCACGCTTGGCGCGGGCCAGGATGCCTTCAGCCTTTTTGCGCAGCGCCGCCAACTGTTCGGGCGACGAGCCTTCCGGCACGCGCACCAGAATCTGCGCCAGCGCATAAAGCATAGGACCCGAAGGCGCCGCGGCTTGCTCGGGCGCCGGCTCAGGCTGCGCCTGCGGCTGGGGCTGCGCCTGGGGCGCGGCGCCAAACGCCGGGTTGCGGCGCTGGTCCTTCAGGAACGCGTCGACTTCGGTGTCGGAGATGACAATCGTGGAATCCACCGCGCGTTGACGCAGGCGGTCGGTGCGGATCTCGTCGCGCAGCGACTTGCGATAAGCGTCCCACGTCGTGCCCGACTTTTCGATTTCGGCGCGCAATTGCGCCACGCTGATCTTGTTGCGGCCGGCGATGGTCTGGATGGCCTGATCGACTTGCGCGTCGTCCACGCGAATACCCAGACGGTCGGCTTCATGGCGCTGCACGCGCTCCATGATCAGGCGCTGCAACACTTGATGCTGCAAGGTCTGGTCGTCCGGCACCTGGATGCCGCGCGACTTCAGTTCGGCCGAAATGCGGGTCGACGCGTCGCGCAATTCGCGCAGCGTGATCACGTCCTTGTCGACCACCGCGGCAATGCCGTCCACGAACTGCTCGCCCTGCGGCGCGGCGGGCGCGGCCTTGGCGCCGTTGTTCGCGGCCCGGCCTGTCTGCGCGGCCGCGGGCGCGGCGGACAGACCGGCGCAAAGGGCCAACAACAGCGCACTGCCGGACAGGCGGCGCAAAGAGTGCAACCTACGCATCATTCATACCTTTCAAATGTGGTCCCGGCCGGCACGGGCGGTGTAATGCTGGTGTAGCCGGGGATACTTCTGTTCAGCAGGTTCATCGGGTCGGTTCCCAAGGAACCCAGTCCGGTCAGCTCAAGCTGGAAGAACACTGCGGAGTTGGCGTCCGTTGCCGATACGGCATAGCGCTGGTAGACCACGCGGCCCACCCAGCAGCAATCCCCCTTGTACTCCAGGCCGGCGATGGCCTGCGTCACGCGGGGAGATTCCGTCGTATTGGCGACCGTGCTGGACGGCCCGGAGCGCAAGGAATAGTCCACCCGGCCCACACCGTACCAGCGCTTGGTAAACGGCCATTGGACCGCCAGGCTGACCTGATTCTGGCCCTGGGGCTGGTACTGAACACCCGTTTGCGGGTCACGCTGATAACGATACGACACCGCTACCGTGGTCAGCCGCTGCGGCGACCAGCGGGCGCTGACCAGGCCACGCGACCACTGGTTGTCGTAGGGGTTGTACTGCGCCGCCACGTCGGTGCTCAGCGTGTCGGTCAGTGCCGCGCTGGCGCCGACCAGGAAGTCGGAACGGACGTTTTCACGCGGCGTTTCGCCGGGCAGCGTGACCTTCTGGTCTTCAAAGTACAGGCGCTGCGCCACGGCCAGCGACAGGCGCTCGAAGCCGGTGTTGGCGTCCAGCCAGCGCGAGGTCAGCGCGGCGGTCAGCTGGTTGGCGTTGGATATACGGTCCCAGCCGCCGGTATAGATGTTCTCTTCAAAGGCCTGCGAGAAGCTGAAATCGGCCAGCGACGTATCGTAGACCGGCATCTTGGACTGGTCGCGATACGGCACGCGCAGGTAGTACAGGCGCGGTTCCAGCGTTTGCGTGGAGGCCTTGCCGAACAAGCTCGTGTCGCGTTCGAAAATCAACCCGGCGTCCAGCGACATGATCGGCACGGTGCGCGATTGCGAGCGCGGCAGGCCGTCGGCCGAACCGCCGTTCAAGCCGAGCGCGTCCATGCCATGCCATTTGGTCTGGTACTGGGTGTAGTTCACGCCCGCCTTCGGGATGATGAACCAGCCCGGCCGCACGATCGGGTAGGACACGGTCGGGTAGGACTGCAGGCGGTCGCCATCGGGGTAACGCACCGTGGAGCCGAAATCGGGCCGGCGGAAACGCACGGCGGTCGAGGTCCAATCCACGTCGAAGCCGCCCCAGTCGTAGCGCGCGCCGCGCAGGTAGAGCTCGGGTTCCTTGTCATACGGCGGCACCAGCGGCGCGTCCGGATCCTGCAGCGTCTGGTACTTGTAGACCTGGGCGTAAGTGCTCCAGTAGTCGGACGCCCAGCCCACGCGGCCGCGCTGCGGCAGGTAGGTGGTGGACGCCTGGTTCAGACCCAACTGCGAGATATCCCGGAAGTAATCGTCGTCCGATACCTTGGCGATGTCCCAGTCGGCATAGAAGCCGTGCGAGAACGTCTGCTGATGACGCCACCAGTACATCCAGCGGTCTTCGCTGGTGATGTTGTCGTTGGGCAGGTAGGTGCCGTCGATGGTGCCGACATACGACGAACCCAGGTAACGGAATTCGCCGCCCAACTGCATGCCGCGCTTGGAGAAATAGCGCGGCTGGACGGTCAGGTCGTAATTGGGGGCCAGGTTCAGGTAGTACGGCAGCGAAAAGTCAAAGCCGCCCTGGCTGGTGGTGCCGTAGGTGGGCATCAGGAAGCCCGACTTGCGCTCTTTCTTGACCGGGAAGGTCATGTAGGGCGACGCCAGGATCGGCACGTCCTTGAAATACAGCACGCCATTGCGCGCCACACCTTCGTTCTCGTCGAAGTCGATGTCGACGGTATTGGCCTTGATGTACCAGGACGGCGTTTCGCACGAGCAGCCGCTGTACGTGACCGTATGCAGCCGCATCTGCGACTTGCTGAAGATGTCGGCGCGGTCGGCCACGGCAAAGCCGCCGGTGGCGCCCATCCAGAAATTGGGCTGTTCGACCTGGCCTGAATACTTGTCGACGTTGAACTTCGCGTTCGGGCCGGTCACCAAGGTGCCGTCGCGCATCATGCGCGCACTGCCCTGGACGTCGACTTCGCCGGTGTCCTTGCGGTAGTTGATGCGGTCGCCCTTGATGATCCCGTCGATGCGGCGCACTTGCGCGCTGCCGCTCAGGGTCAGGTCGGATTCGGGATCGCCCTCGATGCTGTCCGCTTCCAGGTACGCGGGAATGCTGTCGTCCGGCAGGCGATGCATCCGCAAACCCGGCGACGTGCGCAACACGGGAGCCGCGGGAGTGGCGGTTGCCGAGCTTGCTGACGGTGCAGCGGGAGTCGAACCTTGGCTACCTTGAGCCTGGACGGCTCCGGCGGCGACGCTGACAGCAGAGAGGATCAACCACCGAACCTTGCGCACGAGTGAAAACAGCCCTTTTTGACGATGGAAATGCCTGGCACCGACGGCAAAGAACCGCCGATGCTGGTGGAATCGAGCCGGTATTATAGAGAAGCCGCGCCATACGCCCAGCCTTATGTGCGCCGAACGCAAATTTCAGCAATATTGCCCTTCTGACACGGATCCTCCTTGAAAAACGATCACGACCCCCGCCTGGCGCAGATCCGCAACTGGCTGGAGAGCCTGCCCGCCGCCTTGAACCTGGCCGTGGACTCGCTGCGCCCGGCCTCCGCCGACGCCAGTTTCCGCCGCTACTTCAGGCTGGACGCCGGCGAGCGCACCCTGATTGTCATGGACGCGCCCCCCGCCCACGAAGACTGCCGTCCCTTCCTGCACGTGGGCCAGTTGCTGGCCGACGCCGGCCTGAACGTGCCCAAGGTGCTGGCCCAGGATCTGGACCAGGGCCTGCTGCTGCTGTCCGATCTGGGCGAACAGACCTACTACCAGCGCATCCAGGCCGGCCTGTCCGACAGCCAGCTTCAGACGATGTACCGCGAAGCGCTGGCCGCGCTGGTGCGGCTGCAACAAGCGGCCACCACCGGCCTGGCCACCTACGACACCCCCCGCCTGGCCGACGAGCTCACCCTCTTTCCCCAGTGGTACGTCGAGAAGCACCATGGCGTGGCGCTGGACGACAAGACCGCGAACGCCCTGGAAAAAATCTTCGCCCTGCTGTCGGCCAGCAATGGCGGGCAGGCGCAAGTGCTGGTGCACCGCGACTTCCATTCCCCCAACCTGATGGTCTGCGACCAGCCGCAATATGGCCCCAACCCAGGCGTCATCGATTTCCAGGATGCGCTGGCCGGCCCCATCACCTATGACCTGGCGTCATTGGTGACCGACGCGCGCACCACCTGGGAAGAGCCGCAACAGTTGGACTGGGCCATCCGCTATTGGGAAATGGCGCGCGCCGCCGGCTTGCCCGTCGAGCCCGACTTCGCGGATTTCCACCGCGCCTACGAATGGATGGGCTTGCAGCGCAACCTGCGCATCCTGGGCGTATTCGCCCGCCTGAACCACCGCGACGGCAAGGCGCATTACCTGGCGCACATGCCGCGCGTGAACGGTTACGTGCGCCAGGTGGCCCAGCGCTACGGTGTCTTCACGCCCTTGCTGCGCCTGCTGGACAAGCTGGACGACCGCCAGGTCCGCGTCGGGTACACGTTCTGATGCGGGCCATGATTCTTGCCGCGGGCCGCGGCGAACGCATGCGCCCCCTGACCGACCACCTGCCCAAGCCCCTGCTGGCGGTGGGCGGCAAGCCCCTGATCGTCTGGCACCTGGAACGGCTGGCCGCGGCGGGGTTCCGCGACGTGGTCATCAACCACGCCTGGCTGGGCCACGAGATCGAACGCGCGCTGGGCGACGGCAGCGCGTTCGGCGTACGGGTTCGCTATTCCGCCGAAGGCACCGCGTTGGAAACCGCCGGCGGCATCGCGCAGGCGCTGCCGCTGCTGGGCGACGCGCCTTTCCTGGTCATGAACGGCGACGTCTGGTGCGACTGGAATCCCGCGCTGGCACCAGCCCTGGCGGCCGACGTGCCCGACGGCGGCGCCTGGCTGCTGATGGTCGACAACCCTGTCCAGCACCCGGCCGGCGATTTCCGGCTGTCGTCGGACGGCGGCCTGCATGCCGACGGCAACCCGCGTTTGACCTATGCAGGCATCGGCGTCTACCATCCCTCGTTGTTCGCGGATGTCCAGCGCGGCACGGCGGCGCCCCTGGCGCCCTTGCTTCGGCAAGCAATGGCCCGGAACCTGGCGCGCGGCGCGCATCATGGTGGCCGATGGACCGACGTCGGCACTCCGCAACGGCTTGCCGACCTGGACGCGGAGCTTCTCGCAGCGGCACGCTGACGCTCACATATTTCACAATATCAAGGTGCGCAACCAGGATTTTCCGCGCACCCAACCGCCCTGGCTAACGGGGTATTCTCTGACGCTTTGACGCGCGCGCGGACACCGTCGCGGCGGACAAGCACACACACAGGAAGTTTTCTAGGAATGGGGATGTTTGGAAGATCGCAACGGGCCGTGTTCAAGCCCTCCGTATACCAACCCGGTCAACGCACGCGGCGCCTGCCGCGCTGGCTTGTCCTGCTTCTGGTGGGAATTGCCCTGGGTGCGGGCGGCGTGCTCTTCCTGCAAACCAATTACGGCCCGCAACGCCTGACGGTCGAGCAGTCCGAGTCGCTGCACAGCGAGCTGAGCGCCTCCAATCTGGAGCGCCAGCGCCTGCAAACGCAATTGGAAGAAGCCACCCAGCAGCGCGACGCCAATAAATCCGGCCATGAAAAACTGACGACCGAACTGGCCGACGCCCGCGCCAAGATCGACACGTTGAACAAGGAACTGGTCCTGTTCCAGGACGCCATGCCGCCGGACCCGCGCGGCGGCAATCTGGGCATCCGCTCGGCCACCTTCAAGCGCGGCACCGGCCAACTCGGCTACCAAGTGCTGGTCATGCGCGATGAACCGTCGGGCGCGCCCTTCCAGGGCACGCTTACGTTCGCCATCGAAGGCAGCTACCCCAACGGCCGCGCCGCCACGATCACCCCCGAAGGCCCGGCACTCAATGTCGACCGTTACGATTACGCGCTGGGCGACCTTACCCTGCCGGACGGCTTCAATCCTCGCGTGGTGGTGCTGCGCGTGTTGGACGGCAACCAGAAGCAGCAAGCAATGCGCATCTATAACGTGCGCAAGTAAGCGCGCCGCGCTGGCCCCGAAAACCCGCCTCGGCGGGTTTTTTTGCGTCCTCGCAAAATCGTTGCGCACGCAACTTATTAAGCATATAGTTACGCAAACAACCAAATTCCAGAGACAAGATGCCGCTCCCCTCGCACGTACCCGTTCTGATTGCCGGCGGAGGCCCCGTCGGGCTGACCCTGGCCGCCCTGCTGGCCGAATACGGCATCGCCTCGCTGACTGTCGAGGCGGACGACGACTATTGCAGCGGCAGCCGGGCCATCTGCATTTCGCGTCGCTCGCAGGAAATCATGGCGTGGGCCGGCGCCGACAAGCCGCTGGTAGCCACCGGGCTGCCCTGGACCGGCGGCCGCAGCTACTACCGCGACCGCGAAGTGCTGCACTTTGAAATGCCACACGACCCGCTGCAACGCTATGCGCCGATGGTCAACATCCAACAGTATTCGATCGAGGAATACGCCCATCAGGCCATGCAGCGCCACCCGGATCTGGCGGCCTTGCAGTGGTCGGCCCGCGTGGCCGGCCTGCGTACCGAAGCGGACGGCGTCAGCGTCGACATCGACACCGACGGCCAACGCCAGACCGTGCGCGCCGACTGGCTGATTGCCTGCGACGGCGGACGCAGCACCGTGCGCGAAGCCATGGGGCTGAAGCTGGAAGGCATGCAGTACGAAGGCCGCTACGTCATCGTCGATATCGAACAAGCATCCAGCCGGCCCGTGGAACGCCTGGCCTGGTTCGACCCGCCGTCCAACCCCGGTTCCACCCTGCTGATGCATCGCCAGCCCGGCAACGTCTGGCGGGTGGACTACCAGATCCGCGACGACGAAGACCCCGAAGAAGCCGTCAAACCGGAAAACGTGCTGCCGCGCGTACAAAGCCATCTGGACATGATCGGCGAAACCGCGCCCTGGAAGCCGTTGTGGATCTCGGTCTACAACGCCAAGTGCCTCACGCTGAACCAGTACCGCCACGGGCGCGTGCTGTTCGCCGGAGACGCCGGCCACCTGGTGCCCATCTTCGGCGTGCGCGGCTTGAATTCCGGCCTGGACGACGCCGGCAACCTGGCATGGAAACTGGCCTGGGTCTTGAAAGGCCAAGCGCCCGACGGCCTGCTGGATAGCTACAGCATCGAGCGCGTCCACGCCACCCGCCAGAACTTGGCCTACGGCGCCAAGAGCACCGAATTCATGGCGCCGCCCGACTTCGGCTTTCGCCTGATGCGCGAAGCCGCGCTGCGCCTGGCCTTGGTGGACGCAACGGTGCGCCCGCTGATCAACCCACGCCAGTCCGCGCCCATTTCCTACGATGCCTCACCCTTGAACCTGACCGACGGCGCACCGCAGGCCCGCCCCGCCGCCGCCCCCGGCCAGCCCGCGCCCGACGCGCGCCTGCATGACGGCGGCAGGCCCTGCTATGTCAGCGAGAGCTTCGGCCGTGGTTTCGTGTTGCTGGCTGTGTCGCCCTCGGCATCGCTGGCGCGTGGATTGGACGCCCTGGCCGCTGACACGCAAGCTGCGCCGCATCCGCTGCGGGTGCTTAGCGTTGGCGACGGCGGCTTGGACGATGCCCACGGCCAGTTGCGCGAGCGCTATGGCGCCAGCGCGGGCGCCGTCATCCTGATCCGCCCCGACGGTTATGTGTTGGGCCGCTGGTCCGCACCGCAAGCCGCGCAACTGCGTGCCGCCCTGGCGCCCTACTACCCCGTGATCGCCCAGTCCGCAACACAGGAAGGCCAAGCATGAACAACGACGAACTTGACCAGGTCTACACCCGCATGGCGCAGACGCTGACGCGCGTGGGGGAATCCCAGGCGCCGCTGTTTCTATCGATATTGGGCTTGTCGCTGTTAAGCCGGCAGCCAGACGCGGCCACGGCGCTGGCGCTGCTGGCCGAAGCGGAAAACGCCTGCCAGGGCGAAGCCGCTGTGGCAAACTACCCCGCCACCACTCCTGCCCGCCCGACGTGAAACCGCCCGCCCTGGAACGATTCCTGACGTATCGCCTGCACGTGCTCAACAAGATCACGGACCGGGATACGAATCGCGCCTATCTGGAAGACTGCGGCATTCCCTTGGGTGAGGCGCGCTGCCTGGCCGCGATCGGGCGCTATGCGCCGCTGTCCGTCAACGACCTGGCGCGCGCGGCGAATCTGAACAAGGGGCAGGCCAGCCGGTCGGCGCAGGCGCTGGTGGATCGCGGGCTGGTTGAAAAGGCGCTGTCCACGTCCGACGGGCGCGGCGTGGTGCTGACGCCCACCCAGGCGGGCATGGCGCAATACCAGCGCATCATCGACCTGATTGCGCAGCGCAATGAAGAGATCTTCGGCTGCCTGAACGCCAGCGAACAGCAGGTGCTGGGAGAGATGCTCGACCGCCTGATCGAGCATCTGCAAACCCAGGAAAACGACGGCTAGGCGTCGGACTTCGGCGCCGTGGCGCCCATCTGCGCAGCCGCTTCGTCCATGAATTGCGCCATGCGCACATCCAGCTCGGTCACCCCGCCCGCGTCATGCGTGGTCAGCGTCACGTCCACCCGGTTGTAGACGTTGGTCCATTCTGGATGATGATTCAGCTTTTCCGCGAACATGGCCACACGCGCCATGAACCCGAATGCCGCATTGAAATTTGGAAAACGGAAGCGTTTTTCAATGGCATCACGCATGGCCACGGCCTGCCATCCGGTCAGGGCGGCCACGGCGGTATCGGTGCCGATACGGGCGGGGGGAAGCATGCTCATGGCTAGGCCTTATTGCTTGACGGCGTACAAGTAGATCTCCACGCGCCGGTTCAGCGCGCGCCCTTCGGCGGTGGCATTGTCGCCGATGGGATCGTTTGGCCCGCGCCCTTCCGTGCTCATGCGGCCGGCGGCCACGCCCTGCTTGGCCAGGTAGTCCGTCACGCTCTTGGCGCGGTTGACCGACAGGGTCTGGTTATGCGCCAGCGCGCCGGTGCTGTCCGTGTGGCCAACCACCTTGGCGCGCAATTCGGGATGCTGGTTGAGCGAACGCCCCACGCTGTCCAGCACCGGCAGCAAGGCCGGCTTCAACTGCGTCTTGTCCGTATCGAACGACACGCCGCTGGGGATGTTGACCTTCAGGCTGCCATCGGGCATTTCGACGACATCGATGCCCAAGGACGATGCGCCCGATTGCTGTACGTCTTCCTTGACGACCTTCCAGTTGTAGCCCACGAGGCCACCCGCCACGGCGCCGATGCCGGCGCCGATGGCTGCGCCCTTGCCGTGCCCGATCAGCGCGCCAATGCCGGCGCCCACCGCCGCCCCCGCGCCCGTTCCCACGGCAGTATTGGTTTGCTGCTGCGTGGCGCAACCGGCCAGCAAGGCCCCCGCCGCCGCAACCACCGCCATCCGGTTGAGCATTGTTCTTGAGTTCATGGCAACCTCCACGATTCCTGCGTGCGCCGGGTCATTCCGGCGTAGTCCATGCTAGCAAGGGCACGCGGCGCCACGCGCAACATTTTGTACTGGCCGCGGTTCAGCCGCGCCTGCCGACCAGCATCGCCAAGCCGAACAACGCGCCCAGTCCGCCCACGATCGCCAGCGAGATCGACGGCTCGCGCATGTTCAGCGCCATTGCAGCCGCCGCGACGCCCAGCCCGGTGATGAGCGCGCCCACCAGGCGGCCGCCGGTGGATCCATAGAAATGCGTGCGGCGCGCGGGCTCGGTGCCGGCGGGCTGGCGTTTTTGCCAGGCGTTCAGCGCCTGTTCGAAGTCGCGCAGCAAGCGCTCGCGGCTGGGCAGGTCCACCGCGCTGACCAGCAGCGTCGGCAGGCCCGGGCGGATCAGTTTCAGGTAATCGTCCGTGCCCCAGCTTTTCAGGTCGGCAAAGGCAATCGGCCCCCGCCGTGAAAACTCCAGGCCATCAGGCGTGACCTTGACGGCATTGCGGGTGGGAAAGCCCT
This sequence comes from Achromobacter spanius, assembly GCF_002812705.1. Lineage (NCBI taxonomy): Bacteria > Pseudomonadati > Pseudomonadota > Betaproteobacteria > Burkholderiales > Alcaligenaceae > Achromobacter > Achromobacter spanius. The sequence goes on from NZ_CP025030.1 coordinate 426,695, forward strand.
TGAACGCCACCAGCGGCGGCACCAACAGGCCCAGCACGGCCAGCACGATGGCCAGCACGATCGGCCCCCGGTTGAACACCACCAGCATGAAGCTGCCGGCCGCCAAGGCAAAGGCCAAGGGCACCGACAATTGATGCCAGCGCGTATAGACGGCCGCCTGGATGCCTTCGTTGCTATTCATGCTTGGACCCTGTCAATTTTCGGCTCTTACAAGATTGGTGCCGTTGCCGCCCACCGGCAGCGAGCGCACTTCCGGCATGCGTTCCGGATCCGGCCAGAATTCCACCTTCAGAAACGCTTCGGTGAAGATATCGTCATCGACCAGGACCTCGGTGCGCAACACCGCGTAGCCATTATGAACTTGGAATTGAACCGAATCTTCCCACGGCTTGCTGGTGAATTCGACGGACTGGCTGCGGTCCTTGCGTACCCAGCGCCAGATGTCGGCCCACCCGGGGCGCGAGCTCAGGCTGTTCACGTAGTCGTCCGCCTTGTCCATCCACGTCTTGGGGTCGGGCCGGCCGGCCACCATCTGCGCCTGCGACGGGCCGCGCGGTTGCAGCTCCGGGTCCTGCGCGCGCACCGAGCCCTTGCTGGACACCACGGCGGTGACGCCCGCCCCGCCCAGCTTGAGGCTGTAGGCGTAGTCGCTGCTTTGGGTATAGCCGGGCATGATCACTTCCAGCACCAGACGGTCGCGGCCCAGGACTTCCCCGCTCCAGAAGCCATACCATTGCAGCGACACACGCACGCCGAACACCGCGCGGTTGAAGTCGTCCAGTTCGTCCTCGCGCGTCGCGTAGACCTCGCGGCCCTCCACGCCTTCGAACTCTTCGGCCCGCATGCAGCAGCGCGTATACCAGACCTCAAGCTCGCTTTCGGTGGCGCTGTCGCCCCAGAACTTGAAGTACAGGCCTGCAACCAGCAGGCATAGCCCCAGCGCGATCCAGCCCCACACCGGAATGCCCAGCAGCACCGTACCGCCGCTGGTCAGGCCCACCATCGCGCCGCCGAAGCCCCCCGCGCCCGCCGCCACGCCCGCCGTGCTGAACGCGCCGCCCACCGCGATGACGGCGGTGGCCACCCCGGTCAGGCTGGACATCAACAGGAAGGCGGACGACGTTGCATAAGCGCCGCCCGCTTCGTAGTTGTGGACGTCGTACTGGTCTTTGGCGTTGAGCGCGTTGTTGGCGCTGTCGACGAAGGTCGCCGCGGTGGCGAACACCGCGCCCGCCGTGCGGAAGGTGGCCAGCCGCATATTCAGCCGCAGGTTCATCGTGAACGCGGTGTTCGCGCCCACGCGCGCGCCGATCGCGCCGGTGGTGACTTCGATCGCCACGCTGCCCACCCCCAGCACGCCGGTGGTGATGCCGAACCAGGCCTTGCGTTCCTTCTTCGCATCCTGGACAGCTTGCGCCGCATTCAGCTCCGACACCGATGTATAGATGGCCACCAGCGCCATCACGCCCGTGGCGCCCGCGTAGGAGGCATCGCGCGACTTGGCGTACTTGATCAGCCCCGCCATGGGCGACATGGTCGGCGCGGGCAAGGCCAGCACCGGTAGCGGCGCGGGCAGGCCCAAGGGCGGCGATGCGCCCGCCCCGGGTCGTGGGCGCGTCGTGGATGCGGCATTCGTTGAAGCCGCATTCGTTGAAGCCGAATTCATCTGCGCGTCCACTTCCTCCGGAATCACGTAGTTGATCGTGACCGATCGCGACGCCTCGGATTGTGTGCCCATCCATCCGGCGTTCATGTGCTGGGTCGCGCTGACGCCGCCCCCCGCCGTAATCGACGTGGACCGGTTGTTGGGTTCCCAGATGATCTCGTGCATGTCGGCGATCATGCGCGGCACCGTGGTCGTGTGGCTGCGCACCACCAGCACGGTATTCATGCGCGCCGCCATCGTCATCGACACGCGCGCGGCAACCCGTTCCGCGATCGGGTCGCGCGCCAGCGTCAGCCGCAGCAGTTGGGTCGCCATGAAGCGGCCGATCGCGGTCGTGGCCGCCCGGGTTGGTGTCGGCAAGCCCTTTGCCCGGCGATCCTTCAGCCAGTCGTTGTAGCTCTTGATCATCTTGCGGACGTTGGAGATCTGCTTGGACAGCTTGCCGCGCGCCTCCTTTTGCAGGAAGGCCAGCAGTTCGCCGTCGTTCGAGGCCAGCCCGCGCCAGATCGCTTCGTACAGTCCGTCCTTGTCGTCTTCCTTCAAGGACTCATCGATGGCCCTGTGTTCGCTGTGCACCGCGCCCGCGCCGTCCACGCACAGCGCAAGGTCTTCCTCCAGCCGCTGGCCCGCCACGGCGTCGTTGGGCGAATACGCCTTCAGCGTCATCCAGAAGGCCTCGCGGCCGTACCACCACGCCCAGTCCTTGCCCGCCCCCTCGATCAGGTCCTTCATGCGGTCGACGCTGGCGCGGTTGTCGCTGATGGTCCTGGAGACCTTGCTCATGTTGATGCGTTCGTGCATTCGCCGGATCTCATCACCCGACGAGTCCATCTGCTTTTCCAGGCCCAGGATGATCTGCGCCACGCCCACTTCGCGCAGCCGCGTCGGGTCCATGTGATGCTCGGCCAATTCGCCCATGCGCTTGTTGCGCCACGTCGAAATGTCCGCCAGCAGGCCCACCGGGTCGCGCAGCGCCAGCACCACCCCGCCCTTGGGCGTCATCTGCCGCATCTTGGTCGCCATCTCGGCGGCCTTTCCGCCGAAGGTGGTCACGCCCGGACTCAAGGTGTTGTTGAACAAGGTGGCGGCGCTGGCCGCATCGCGGAATTCGATGGAATGCGCGGCCAGGTTGGCGCCGTCTTCGGTCACGCGGTAGCCGGTATCCGGCTTGGGATGCCCGCCGCCCCAGACGGCGCGCGCATCCAGTTCAACCATGATCTTGCCGCGCCACCGATCGTCGCGCGTCAGCTCGCGGCGGATGTCACGGGTCCACCACACGCGCGAATAGCCGACCCACACCGAGCGTGATGCATTGGCCGGCGCCTCGACGTTGATCAAGGCCGATTCCAGGCCGTGGCCTTCTCGCGTGCAGGTAAACGTGGGCTGCTCCGACGGACGGTTGTCGTCGTCCACCGGCACTTCCTTCATCTGGCCCGTGGCGGTGGCCGCGAAGGCGCGCCACCCGTAGCTGCGGCGCGGGTCCCACACGTACACATAACCCGCCGTGATGGCGCGCAGCATATAGGCGCCCTGGCGCATGGTTTCGTAGTGCAGTTCGGCGTCCGCGTACACGCCGTTGGGCAGATCGTTCCGGCCGCCCGGCACATACGCCACCCGCATCGGCAGGATCGGCAAACCCGGCCGGCCGCAAAACTTGCCCTTGCAGGGAAGCGCGTCGTAGTCAGTCGTCATGCTTGTCGATCCTCCCGTGCCTGCGCCTGCCGCGCAAACAACCGCCAATCCTCGTCATCCATGTCTTCGGCCGCGTTGCGCAAGCGGCCGCCCTCTTCCTGAATCTCGCGCAGCAGCGCGGCAAACGACGGCGCGCGTTCCAGCGGCGCGTCCAGGCGCACGCGCCAGGCCGCGAACAACGCCGCGTCTTCGTCGTCGTTGATGCCGCAGGCGCTGGCCACATCCAGCGCGCGGCGTATCGGCTCCAGCGCCGATGGGCCGTAGTCCAGCCCGCCCGCGTTCAACCGTTGCAGCACCGCGTTCACCTGGCCCAAGCGCGCCAGCCGTGGCCAGTCCGGCGTGGCCGTCTGCATGGGGCCGGGCGTGTCCGGCAGCGCCTGCCAGCGCGCAAAGCCGTCGATGCACATCCACGCCGCGCCCGCGATCCACGACGCGGGCGCGCAGCCCGCATACAGCTCGCTTTGAAACTGCGTCGTGCGCGGATCCCAGAAGCGCAGGATGCGCATGCGCCCCTGCGCGTCGCGCAGCCGCGCGCGCAGGATCAGGCGCTGGGCCACTTCCGCCAAAGGCAGGTCGGTGGCCAGCCACGCCGACATCGACCGCGCACGCTTGACCGCGGGCGCGGGGCGCAGGGCTTCGTCCACCGCCAGCCGAATGCTGGCGTTGACCAGCCTTTCGTACCGGATCTCGTCGGGCACCTCGGCCAGATACAAGGGCGGCGCGGACGCGCCCTGCGATATCAGGTCCACCGCGCGCCGCGCCAAACCCGCCGTGGCGATCTCATCAGCCAAGGGGTCGGCCAGCGTGGAGTCGCACAGCAGCAGCACGCGGCGGCTGGCGCGCGCGTCCAGTACCGCGCGCATGCCGGCAATGGCGTGTTCGACGGCGGCCTCCGCGCGCGCCGACCGGGACGCGGCGCCTGCCTGCGTCGGGTCCGCTGGATCCCTCGGATTCTTTGGGTGCGTCCGGTGCGTCGGGTCCTTCGGCGGCGCCGGGTGAGTCCGGTCCTTCAGGTCCGTCGGATGCACCGGGTGCGTCGGGTCTATCCTCATGCCGCCAGCGCCCCACTGCCGGCCGCGTCTTCCAGCGCCGCGGCGCAGCCTTCCAGTTCACCCTGCGGCGGCTGCGCCGGACCGGTTCCGCTTTGCGGCCCCACCCAGCTATGCACGCCCGCCTTCAGCTCCACCTTGCCCGGCGCGTGCAACTGGATGCCGCCGCCTTCGACGCGCAGGTAAGCGCCCGCCGCCGTGGCCAAGACCTTCTTCGATGCGTTCACATCCACCGCGCCCTGCGCCGACACCAGCGTCACCGCCTTTTCGGCGGCCAGGCGCATGCGCGCCTTCTGGCTCTGCAAGCGCAACTTGCCGCCCGCCGCGTGCAAGCGGATGCCTTGCTCCGCCACCGCGCGTCCGTTGCCGCCCAGGCCCTTGGTGAACAGCACCACGCCTTGCGCGACGCAGACGGCCAGGTTCGCGCCCGCCGCCCAATTCACGTCCGGGGCCACCTGGCACAAGGTCGCGCCCGCCACGGTGTAGGCGTTGTGCGGCGTGTACTGGCCGATGCCCTTGGGCGCGCTGACCTGAATGTGCGGCAGCGTGTAGGCGGGCACCGCAGTGGCTTCCTCACCCTGGGTTGCAGCCCCCTGGGTTTCAGCCTCCTTCGTGCCTTCGATCACCTTGCGCACGGCCTCCAACTCATTGACCGCCCGCGTCTTGTCCCCGTCGCCGGACAAGCCCGCCTCCTGGCGGCCCGCCGAGGCGGACAGCTCGGCCGCTTGCTCGATGGCCTTTTCCATCTGCTGGATGGCTTCTTCGCTGTCCAGCAGGCCGCCCGTCGCGCCCTCGCGCTTGTCGGCGCTGATCAGCAAGCCCTCGCCCGCGCGCAGCGCCAGCGCTTCGCTGGTCGCCAGTTCCGCGCCATGGCCCAGGTCGGACAAGCGTTCGTTGTCGCGCTGCTGCTTCAGGTGGCCCAGGTTCAGCCGCGCCTCGGCCTGCGTGGTCGACGCGGTCAGGCGCGACTGGCCCGGCGTATCGTCCTGCACCAGTTGGTTGTAGCCGCCCATGCCCCGGCCGCTTTCGGCCAGGGCCTGCGTCTTGAAGCCCGACATCACTACGTTATGCGCGTGCCCGTCCTGCGTGCCCGCGAACCACGCCGGTGCGTTGCCGGTGGCCTTGGCCGCGCCGCCCTGCACCTGATTGTTGGCGGCATTCTCCGTGCCCGCGCCGTTGTACAAGGCGCCCACCACCACCGGGCGGTCGATATCGCCATGCAAAAACTGCACCAGCACCTCTTGGCCCAGGCGCGGGATGAAGTGCCCGCCCCAATCCAACCCGGCAACCGGTTCGGCCACGCGCACCCAGGTGCCCAGCGCCTCGGATGCGGGCGCGTTGTCGTCCCCGGCGGGATGCGCCTGCCGATTGCTGGACGCGCTGCCCCGCTGCCAATGAAACTGGATCTTCACGCGATGGTCGCGGTCGGTGTGGACGGGGTCGGCCGCGCCCACCACCAGCGCGGTCTGCGCGCCGTGCACCGTGGGCCGCGGATGCAGCCGTGCCCCGTGACCGTCGCGCGTGCTGGGCCGATATTCCAGCGTGGCGGCAATCGCCTCGAAGCGGTTGCGATAGAACTCCGTATCGCCGTCCTCTTGCGTACCGGCGGCCCCCAACGCCTGGGCCACCGCCCGCCCCAGGTCTTCATCGAAATTGTTTCGCGCCTCATGCTGCATGCGCATCACCACGAAATCGCCGCCTTCACCTTGCGACGGCGCCCAATGGCCGGTCAGGGTAAAGCGCTGCCCCGGCGCCAGCGTGCGCACCGTGCCGTCGCCTTCGTACAAGGACTGGCCCACGCGCTGCGCGGCCAACGCATTGTGGGCCAGGCGCTCGCCCTGCCCGCTGTCTTCAAACAAGTATTGGCCGGGATAGTCCGAGTCGGCCAATTCCAGCGTGTTCGGCATCTTGTCATCGACCTGCGCGCTGGCCTGGCGGGCCTGCATGGCGCGATAGTCCCAAGTGGCGATGCGCACCGCGTTCGTGCGCCAGGCGCGCCGCTTGCGCCAGCCCTGGATGGTGTCCTCGCTTTCGGTGGCATCGGCACGCTGGAACTTCACGCTGGCTTGCGGGCCGTTCTTGAAGGCGCCGTTGTGGTCGGCGATGACGACGGTATGGGTGCCCGGCTCGCCGTCGCCCGCCTCGTGTTCAACCCAATAAAACAGCCCCTCTTCGGCCAGCAGCCGTTCGACGAAGGCGTAGTCGGTTTCGCGATACTGGATCGTCAGGCTGCGCTTGGCGTAGCCGTCGCGGTCTTTCAGTTCCCAACGCCATTGCGGCGCCACGGCGCCCTGGCCGTTGTAGTCGCCAAAGACGCGGTCAACAATGTCGATTACGGACAGGTCCTGAAAGGCAAAGCTGTCGCGCCGCTGGCGCAGCAGCGCCAGCCACGGCTCGATGCGCAGCCGATAGCGCGCAAAGCCGCCGTTGGCGCCTTCAAAGCGCGCCTCGGAAACCAGCCCGCACCACACCCGGGGTTCATCGCGGCCCAAGGCCGTCTGCAACGCGACCTGCACCGGTTGGCCGATCAGCGTCTTCAACGGAATATGCGCGTCATCGGACAGCGCATCCACGTGCAAGAGGTAGCCGCCGTCGCTCAATTGCTCGGTGGCGTGCAGCCGTTCGGCCAGCAGCTTGTCCTGGCCCAACGGCGTGCTCAGGTCCAGCAGGCGATCGGCCTGTGTGAAGCCGGCTCCCAACAGGCTGGCGGCGGCAAGTTCGAGGGCCATGTCGACGTCTCCCGGCTCAGCTCATGCGAAAACGGAAATCGCCATTCTTGCCCGCGCCCACGCGGATCTTGGCGATGGCTTCGCCCTGCGCCATGCGGCCCAGCACCTGCTCGGCAATCTCGGGCAGCAGCGATCCATTAAGAATGTGGTCGACGTTGCGCGCGCCGGTGTCCACCTCGGTGCAGCGCGCCAGCACGGCTTCCACCAGCGCGTCGTCCCACTCGAACAACGCGCGGTGCGTCGCCTGCACGCGGCGCGCGATGCGGCCCAGCTTCAGGCCGATGATGTGCGCCAGCGCGTCGTCATCCACCGGAAAGTAGGGAATGGTCTTCATGCGCCCCAGGAACGCGGGCTTGAACGCCTTGTACAACTGCGGCGCCAGCAGTTCCGACAACTGCTCCGGCGTTGGGCGCTCTTCGGCGGGCTTGTTCAGGCAGGCCTGCATGATCGTGCTGGACCCCACGTTGGACGTCAGGATGATGAGCGTGTTGCGGAAGTCGATCTCGCGGCCTTCGGCGTCGTCCATCACGCCCTTGTCGAACACCTGAAAGAACATTTCCAGCACGTCCGGATGGGCTTTTTCAATTTCATCCAGCAGCACCACGCTGTAGGGCTGGCGCCGCACGGCTTCGGTCAGCACGCCGCCTTCGCCATACCCCACGTAGCCCGGCGGCGAACCCTTCAAGCCCGAAATGCTGTGCGCTTCCTGGTACTCGCTCATGTTGATGGTGATCAGCTTGCGTTCGCCGCCGTACAGAATGTCGGCCAGGGCCAGCGCCGTCTCGGTCTTGCCCACGCCCGACGGCCCTACGAACAGGAACACGCCCTTGGGCTTGTCCGGGTCTTCCAGGCCGGCGCGCGCCGTGCGCACGCGTTGTGCGATGGCGTGCAGCGCGTGGTCTTGCCCGATCACGCGCTCGGCCAGCATCGGCTGCAATTGCAGCACGGTGCGGATCTCATCGTTGACCATGCGGCCCAAGGGAATACCGGTCCAGGCCGAAATGATCTCCGCCACGATCTGCCCGTCCACGCAGGCGGGCACCAGCGGCTGTTCGCCTTGCAGCGCACGCAGCTCATCCATCAGGCCGGCCAGGCGCTGCTGTTCCGGCGTCAGCGCGGGCTTTGCGGCCTTGCGGCGTGAGGTCGTAGATGCCGGGGCTGGGGCGGCGGCATCGGCATCGGCGGCGGACGCATCCTGCCCCTGCGCTTCCAGCTCGGCGCGCAGCGCATGGATCCGTTCCACCAGGCTCGTCTCCGCCACATGGCGCGCTTCCGCGTCCGCCAAACTCTGTTCCACCGTGGCGATCTCGGCATCCAGTTCCGTCAAACGCGCTTGCGGTGCGCCGGTGGCGGCTTCGCGGCGCAGCGCCGCCTGTTCGGTGCGCAAGCGCGTCAGGCGATGGCGCGCATCGTCAATCAGCGCGGGCGTGGCGCTACGGCCCAGCGCCACTCTGGCGCAAGCCGTGTCCAACACGCTGACCGCCTTGTCGGGCAACTGCCGCCCGGTGATATAGCGGTGCGACAAGCGGGCCGCCGCGCTGATGGCCTCGTCCAGAATGCGCACGCCAAAATGCCGCTCCATCAGCGGCGCCATGCCGCGCAGCATGGACGCGGCCAGCGCTTCGTCGGGCTCTTCCACCTTGACGACCTGAAAGCGCCGGGCCAATGCCGCATCTTTCTCAAAATACTTCTTGTATTCGCTCCAGGTGGTGGCGGCGATGGTGCGCAGTTCGCCGCGCGCCAACGCGGGCTTGAGCAGGTTGGCGGCATCGTTCTGGCCCGCCTGCCCACCGGCCCCGATCATGGTGTGGGCTTCATCGATGAACAGGATGATGGGCGACGGGCTCTTCTTTACCTCGTCGATCACGTTCTTCAGCCGGTTCTCGAATTCGCCCTTGACGCTGGCGCCCGCCTGCAACAGGCCCATGTCCAGCACGCGCAGCGTCACGTCCGCCAGCGCGGGCGGCACATCGCCCGCCACGATGCGCAGCGCCAGGCCTTCCACCACGGCGGTCTTGCCCACGCCGGCCTCGCCGGTCAGGATGGGGTTGTTCTGCCGCCGCCGTGTCAGGATGTCGATCATCTGGCGGATCTCGGCATCGCGGCCGATCACCGGGTCGATCTTGCCGTCGCGCGCGCGCTCGGTCAGGTTCGCCGTGTATTGGTCCAGCGCGGGCGACGGCGACAAGGCGGGCGCGGGCTGGCCGTCATCCCCCTGCAACGGCGCGCCATCCGCAAAGCCCACCGCCTGCCCCGCCTCTTCCGAGCCTTCCGTCAACGCGGCGAAGTCATGCTTCAACGCATCCAGGCGGAACGATTCGAACAACGACGAACCCCGCCGCGCCAACTGCGCCAGGTCCGGCTCGGTCAGCAAGGCCAGCAGCAGATGCCCTGAGCGGATGCGCGTCGTCTGCGTGTCCAGCGAGGCAATCAGCCACGCATGCTCGAACAGCTTGGGCAGATGCGCGGAGAACACCGGCGTGCGCGTGTTGCCATTCTTGAAGCGGCCGATTTCGGCTTTCAGGTCCGCTTCCAGCGCATCGGTGTGGATGTGGCAGCGCCGCGCGATGATGCTCACGTCGCTGGCCGGCTTCTCCAGCAGCGCCAGGAACAGGTGTTCCAGGTCCACCTCGTAATGGCCTTGCGCCATGCACAGGCTGGCGGCGCGCTCGGCGGCCTGGCGGCAGGTCTGGTTCAACTTCCCAATCAAGGTCTTCAGCGGTGTGGCCATGAGTTTGTTCTTGGTCTGTGGATCAGTGGATCGTGTGGAGTTCGTAGCTGGCGTCGTCGCGGTCGGCCGTGGCGGGTTCGGTGCTCAGGAATGAATTCCAGCCCAGCCGCACATCGCCGCCTGCGCCCAGGCGGCTGGGGCCGATGGCCTCGCGCGCCAGCACCAGCCGCACTTCATATTCAAAGGTCATGCCGCCAAACATCGTCAGCAGCTTTTCCAGCGCCTGGGCGCGTTCGCCGCCCGGCAGAAAATCGGCAAAGGCCTGGCGCGACAAGGGGCCGATCCATAAGCGGATGCGCAGGTCCCGCTGCCAGATGCGATCGCCCGCCAGCGCCGACACGCCCAGCACGGCGCCGGGTTTTCCCAACTGCGTGCGGTTCTGCGGGGGCACGTCATACCAGCGGCCCACGAACTGCTCAACGCGCAAGGGCACGCCAAAGTAGTCCTGCAACACCCGCTGCAAGAAAGGGGCAGACACCGGCCGTTGCCGCGCCGCGGCCGCGTAATGCGCCACCGACTCGTCAAAGATGCGGCCCGCGCCGTTGTGCAAGCGGTCCCGCAGCGCCGGATGGCCGATGCCGCCCAGCGCCAGCAACAGCGGCAGGTAGTGGTGGTCTTGCTCGGTTTCATGCCGCAAGGGCATGCGGTACTTCTTCCAGGCCGCGTAGAACAACGCGGCGGCCCGGTTCGAAAAAATATCGAAGAAGGCGCGGGCGCCACGGTCGCGCCGCAGGCTTTCCCGGTTGGCCAGCATTTCGGAATAGTGCAGCGGCAACGCGCCCTGCGCGCCCAGCAATCCAAAGAACGCCGGCGTCAGGTCCACGCGGCCCAGCCGCCCTTCGGCCACCGCCGCCTGGCGCGACGCCTCGTCGGCCAGCACGTCGCCGTTCTTGTCGTAGGCCACGGCGTCCACGATTTCGCTGGGCGGAAACCCCAGCCCGGGCGAATTCGGAAACCGCAAATGCACCGGCACCGTATGGCGTGTGCCGCCGCGTTCCTGGCGCGCAAAGCACTGCTCCAGCAGACGCACCGCCTGGAAAAACTTGAAGCGCTGCGGCTCTGCCAGCAGCGCGTCCATCACGCTAGTATGGCGTCGCCGTTGCATGGGGGGCATCGTAGTAATTCCTCTGCGCCTCGGCGCGACAGCACCACCAACTGCACAAAGCTGTTGGCGTGCACATACAGGCCGAAGAAGCGGTTGATGACGGCCACGAAGGTGTGCAGGCTGGTGCCCACAAAATGGTCTTCGTTGACCGTGAGCCGGATTTCAATGCCGCGCACGAAGGTGGCGAAAGGCTCGCCCGGCATCCAGTGCGTGGCCGGCTTGTAGTCCAGGCCGACCAGCCCTTCGATCTGGCGCGCGGCCACCGCCGAGCCCGACAGGTCGTACAGGCGCAGCGTTTCCTTCAAGGCGGGCAAGCCGCTTTGCACCAGCGACAAATGATTCAGCGCCAGATGCGAGATCAAGCGCCAGTGCGCCGCGCGCCCCTGTTGAAAGCGATGGGTGTGGGTGGGGCGGCGCAGCATGCGGATGGCGCGCGCCACGGTGCCGCCTTCCATGAACAGGTCACCGCCCGACTGGCCAACCGCAATCTGCGAGGGCAGGTCGCGGTTGGTGCAGGTCAGGTCCAGGCTCAGGGTTTCGGTTTGCGGAATCGAGGGATCGAAATCGATGTCCACGATCGAGATCTCGGTTTCGTAGCCGGGGCTGCGCTGCGCCATCGCGGCATCGCGGCGCATCGTCCAATAGTGCCCGGCGGTTTCCGGCGATTCGCCATGGTGCAGCGAATAGAAGGGGCGGAAGTCCACCACCGCGTCGCCCTGGGCGTTCTGCCGCACCTGGCGCACGCGGTCGATGGAATAGACCTCGTAGCCATAGGCGCGCCGCGCGTCCGCCACCACCGGGTACGAGGCGGAGGCGTGCGTCACCCGGATGGGGTCGGCGCGCTGCGCAAACAGGTTCACCACCGGCGTGCATCCCAGCCGCAGGTTGTCGGCCGTGATGGATTCCAATAGGCGCGCGGTGTTGGAATCAGCGCGCAGGCCCGCCACCGGCAGATGCAGCGTGAACTGGCGCACGGTGCCCAGGTAGGGGCGCAGCGCGGCCAGGTCGATATCGACAAAATTGAATTTCTCGGAGAAAACAAAGTACTCGGCCAGCAGCCGATACGCGGGATGCGAGCTGGCCGGAAAATCAATCAGCGCGTCGTCTTCCGCCAAGCCCACCTGGGCCAGCGGAATCTCGGGCAAGCGGTCCCAGCGGCCGGGTTGCAGCTCGACATAGGCCGCCGCCGTGCGCAGGAACAAGGCGTCGCGCAGCGCCGCCACGAACGAGGGCTCGCCGTGCAGGTACACGCGCAGCTTGTCCAACCCCGGCATGCCGAAATGCTGATTTTCACCCTGGCAGCCCAGCGTGACGGTGAAGCGGCCCGTGACGCCCGCCGGCAGCTTGGCCGTGGCCGGCGCATTCGCGCTAGAGAAAAACCCCGCGCGCAGGACCTCGATGGGCGCCAGCGTCACGTCGTAGGCCGTGCGAAAGCGGCACGACACGCCGCGCACCGGATGCGATTTCAATTCGGTGCCGCGCGCGATGCGCACCGCCGCGGACAACTGCGCGCCCGCGCCGCCCAGGTCAAACTGCGCCACGCTGCATGACGGAAACGGCCGCAGGTAATGCGGGTACATCACCTCGAACAGCGCTTCGGTGAATTCGGGGTAATCGTCGTCCAGCTTCTTGTTGATGCGGGCGCTCAACAAGGCGAACGATTCGATCATGCGTTCAACGTGCGGGTCTTCGCAGGTTTCGCCCGACAGCCCCAGGCGCGCGGCAATCTTCGGATAGCGCTCGGCGAAGTCGCGCGACGAGGTCCGCAAAAACCCCAGTTCGCGCTCGTAATAAGGCAGCAATTCTTCCATTGTTGTCTTCCCTTCCAGCGCGCAAGGTGCATCCGCACGACAAATTTATTCTTCAGACCGTGGCGGGACTCTTGGCCCAGCCACGGGTCACGGAGTACTGCAAGGTCGACGGCTGCAAGGTCGCGTCGAAGGTCACGGGTTCGTGGGCGGGACCCACGTCCAGCATGGCCGTAATCGCGAAATACAGTACCGAGGTCGCCCGGCTATCCACCTGCAGCATCACCCGAACATGGGTCAGCCGGGGTTCGTGCCGCGCGATGGCCTGCTCCAGCGAGCGGCAGATGAACTCGCGGTCGTAGTGGCTGGCCAGGCTGAGCCCCGAGAAATCCGACAGCCCATACGTCAGTAACGAGCGCTGGCAATTCGGGTAGCGCCGCAAGTCTTCCTCGGTGAACACCATGCGGGTGTTCAGCAGCGCCTCGATATCGCGCGCCACCGTTTCCTTCATTTCCTCGATCGACAGGCGCCGAAGCGCGTAGGGCGATTGGCCCTCGCCTTCGAACAGCTTGTCGAACAGACTCGGTTCGAATCCTTTCATCGGGGCCTCAAACAAAAAAAGACGGCGACCCGGCTCGGGCCGCGGTCTTCTGCCTGCCAGGCCGCGATCAGACCGAGTAGGTCTTGTCGTTCTTGGTCAGGCTCCAGGCGCCCTGGGCGTTACCGCCCTGATTGCCGCCCACCTTCTGCTGCGTGTACTTCCACTGCACGGCGGCGTACTTCAGCGAGAACGATTCGTGCGGCAGCCCTTCGGCCACCACTTCGGGCGCCACGCGCGCGATGATCACGTACTTGAGCTTGATTTCCAGGTACTTGACGCGGTTGCCCTCGCCGTCGGCGCGCAGGAAATCGATGGTGACTTCATCGAATGTGGTGCCGCCCGAGGCGTGCTGATACAGCAGCGGGCTGACGACATCCAGGTCCTTGGTGAAGACCATTTCGCCATGTTCGGTGCGTTCGGCGGTATGGCCACCCGAGGTCGACGCCGTAGCGGAACGCGGCTGGATGATCTCGTGACGCCACGAGCTGACTTCGATCCAATCCGGGTGGTCCTTGTCTTGCGATTCGCCCTTGAGCGCCGGATTGCCGAACTTGACGTAGATGTCCTTCATTGTTGTAAACCTCTTTGAATGGATGAGTTGTCAGTGCAACGACGATCAGGATTTCTGAGCCTGCGCCGGCAATTCGGCAACCAGGCGCAACGAGATCGAGAGTTCGTCAAGCTGGAAATGCGGCCGCAAAAACGCCACGGCCCGGAAGACGCCCGGACGTCCAGGCACCTCGGCCACCTGCACCGAAGCTTCGCGCAGCGGGAACTGCGCCTTTTGTTCCTGCGTCGCGTTGTCGTCCAGCAGCACGTACTGCGAGACCCAGCGATTCAGGAAACTCTCTACGGACTGCGCCGACGCGAAGCTGCCGATCTTGTCGCGCATCATCGCCTTCAGGTAGTGCGCCACGCGCGACACCGAGAAGATGTATTGCAGTTGCGCCGACAAGACCGCGTTGGCGTTCGCGCTGTCCGTGTTGTATTTCTTGGCCTTCTGCACCGACTGGGCGCCGAAGAAGGCCGCGTAGTCCGAGTTCTTGCAATGCACCAGCGGGATCAGGCCCTGGTCGCTCAGTTCTTTTTCGCGACGGTCGGTGATGGCGATTTCGGTCGGGCACTTCAGCGCGATTTCGCCGTCGTCCGTCTTGAAGGTGTGGGTGGGCAGGTTTTCGACCAGGCCGCCACCTTCCACGCCGCGGATCGCCGCGCACCAGCCAAAGTCCGCGAACGCGGCCGTCAGGCGGGCGCCAAACGCCCACGCGGCGTTGCACCACAGGTACTTGGAGTGGTCGGTGCCATCCACGTCTTCCACGAAGTTGAAGCCTTCGACGGTGGTGCCTTCCACCGGGTCATAGGGCAGACGGCCCAGGAAGCGCGGCATGGTCAGGCCGACGTAGCGCGAGTCTTCCGAATCGCGGAAGCTGCGCCACTTGGTGTATTCCACCGTATCGAACACCTTGGCCAGGTCGCGCGGGCGGCCCAGGTCGGCAAAGCTGTCCAGCCCCAGCAGTTCCGGCGAGGCGGACGCGATGAACGGCGCGTGCGAGGCCGCCGCCACGTGCGACATCTGCTCGATGAAGTACATGTCTTCGGGCTGGCGCGTGATTTCAAAGTTGCCCAGCAAGGCGCCGAAGGGCGCGCCGCCGAAGGTGCCGAATTCTTCTTCGTAGACCTTCTTGAACATCAAACTTTGATCAAAGTCGATCGCAGTCTGGAAGTCGCGAACCAGATCACGCTTGGTGGTGTTCAAGACCTTGATCTTCAGCATCGGGCTGGTGTCGGTCTCTTGGCACAGATAGTGCAGACCGCGCCAGGTGCTTTCCAGCTTCTGGAATTCGGGCGCGTGCATCACTTCGCTGAGTTGCGCCGAGATCAGGCGGTCTAGCTCGGCCACGCGCGCGTCCAGCATGGCCGACAGGTTGTCGGAGACGACCACGGTGCCCTTCATGACTTCGCGCACCAGCTCGCCAATGATGTCCTTGGCGCGGTCGTGCTCGGCGGTGGACTTGGCCACGCGGCTCTGCTCGACAATCTGGTCCAGCAGGCCGTTCTGGGCGTCGGCCGATGCGGCGGCGGTGGCGTTCTGTGCGGCGGCGGAATTACTCATTGCGGCCTCCCTTGTCGGTCTCGCTGGTCAACTGTTGCAGTTTTTCCGTGCTGGTCAGCACTTCGCCCAGCAGGTCTTCAAGCTTATCGTTACCGGCAAGCTTGTTGCGCAGGTCGGCCAGCTTGGTGCGGATGTCCAGCAGTTCGCGCAGCGGGTCCACCTGCTGCACCACGGCTTCCGGACGGAAATCCTCGATGGAACGGAACTTCAGGTCGACACCGAACGTGCCGCCCTCTTCGGTCAGGCTGTTCTTCACGCGGTACGCCGCGCGCGGCTCCAGCCCGCGCATCACGTCGTCAAAATTATCGACGTCGATGTTGACGAACTTGCGGTCTTTCAAGCGCGGCAGTTCGGCTTCGGATTGCGCGCTGAAATCACCCACCACGCCGACCACGAACGGAAGCTCCTTCTGTTCAATGGCGTCGCCCTTCTCCACGTCGTAGGTCAACTGAACACGCGGCGGGCGGACTTTCTGCAGTCGTTTCTGAACGCTTTCTTTCTTGGCCATGGAAGGCTCCGTGCAAAGGATCTTGTCTGTCGGTCAGTCGTGCGCCGCAGGCCGCGGCGCACGCTGAGGCGAATTACTTGGTGAGCAGATCGCCGAAGGGATTCGGCGCGCGATTAGGCTGCGAGGCGGGTGGAGTAACGGGTTTGGGCGCGGCGGGAGTTGCGGCGGGTGCAGCACCAGGCGATGCGGCCGGCGCAGCGGATGCAGGCGCCGAAGCGGCTTGCGTTGCGGCGCTGCCCGCGGGCACGGCGGGTTCCACCTTGCGTTGTTGTTGGCGACGCGGCGGCGGACGGCGGCCTTCGGGAAACAGCACATCTTGCCCCAAGGTTTCACGCATGGCGGCGGCCAGCGCCACCGCATCCGCACGCGCATTGCCGGCCAGCAGCGCATCGGCGCGCAGATCGGCCAGGGACTGCATCGCCACGCGCAGGCCGCCCACCGCACGCACCGTCTTGGCCACGAAATCCTGCGGGTCGCGGCTTAGCGTTTCGTCGGCGGCAACAATGGCCTGGCCATATTTCTGTTCGTCAAAACGGATCTTCGCAATGTAGGACCAGGGCTCGCCCTTGGTCGGATTGCGTTGGGCAATCTCTTCAAACTGCGCGACGGCCTGATCCGCGCCCTTCTGCGCCAGCGTCTTTTCCGCTGCGGCCATGGACTGTTTGTATTCGGCTTCCGACTGCGGTTTTACCGACGCACAGCCGGCCATCAAAACGACAAGACCGGCGACAACGACGAGGCGGGAAAAGGGCATTTTTTAAGCACCTAGCAGGGTTGTAACTAGGGGCCGTATTTCAACAACCTTTTGTTAGTACAGCGCTACAGCGCGTGTCTTCATGTTACTCACGTCGAAATTGCACGCATCGTGCAGCCATCTGTATTGCTTCACACTCTTCCGGTATAAAGGGCCATGTCCAAACATATCCATTTATCACGTTTGTTCGCAGTGGCCGCCTGCTCGCTCGCAAGCACCGCAATCACTGGATGTGCGGCCGTTTCGGCCATCGGCGCAGTGGCCGGTTTGACCGGTAATGCGATGGAGATGGCGGGCTTGAAAAAGCAGGAAAACGCGCCCGTGGAAGTGAAATTGACGGTGCACGCCGGAGAAAATTTGAACGCCGGCAGCGGACAAGCGACGGCGGTAGTTACAAAAATATACTACCTGAAGAATCCTGAGCAATTCCAACGTGCGCCGCTCACGCAATTGATAGACACTGCGCAGGAGAAAACCGCGCTGGGGGAAACGGTGCTGGGTTCGCGCGAGCTCACGCTCACGCCGGGACAGCGTGTCGAGACCGTTGAAAAAGTCCCCAAGCAAGCGGAATACATCGCGGTTGCCGGGCTGTTCTATGCGCCGGCGCCGATGCGTTGGAAGTACGTATTCAAAGTCGACGACGTTGAAGACAGTGGCATTGTCCTGGGCGCGCACGCCTGCGCGCTGACGGTCGCCACTGGCAAACCCACGTTGCCGGCGGGCATACCAACCTACGACCCGTCTCGCCTTTCCGGCGTCCAGTGTCCCGGTTGACGCGCACCGCGCGACTGCCCGCCTTCTATATATATAGAGATAGAAAGACCTGAAGGAGCGTCACTTGAGTTATTCAGCCAAAGTCCTCTGGGGTGAGGGCTTGTTCCTCCGCCCGCAGCATTTTCAGCGGCAGGATGCGTATCACGAAGACCGCTTGGCCGAGATGGCCCGCGCGCTGCATCCCTATGCCTGGGGCCTGCGCTCGGCGCGTTTCGATGCCTCGGCGCTGGCCAACGGCATGTTGCGCGCCATTGAAATGACGGCCGTGTTTCCCGACGGCGAGCTCTACAACGCGCCGCACGGCGACGAGCTTCCCCCGCCCGTCGCGCTGACCGCGCTGGATGGCGTGAGCGAAGCGGTGTTCTATCTGGCCATCCATCCGCTCAAGGCCATCGGCGGCAACTACCGCGACGGCCAGGCGGCAGCCAGCTTCGACACCCGCTACACGCACGACAACGCCCCCGCGCCCGACCTGTACACCGGCGCCACCACGGCCGAACTGACCTACCTGCGCAAAGACGTGCGGCTGATTTCCGAATTCGAGCCGCGCGACGAACTGCTGGCGATTCCGGTGGCGCGCGTGCGCCGCACGGCCAGCGCCGGCTACGAACTGGACACCTCGTTCATCGCGCCCAGCCTGTCGCTGACGGCCTCCGGCGCGCTGCATGAACAACTGCGCCGCCTGCTGGACGCGCTACAGGCCAAGGTCAACGCGCTGTACGGCTTTCATCGCGAGCCCAGCAAGAACATCATTGAATTCCGCTCGGGCGACGTGGCTTCCTTCTGGCTGCTGCACACCGCCAACGAAGCCTACGCCACGCTGTCGCACCTGTTCCATCACCCGCAACTGCATCCCGAACGCCTGTTCCAGGAACTGGCGCGGCTGGCGGGCGCGCTGATGACCTTTTCAAAGGTGCATACGCTGGCCGACCTGCCGGTGTACCGCCACGATGCCCCCGGCCCGGCGTTCGCGCGCATGGACGAGATTCTGCGCGACCTGCTGGAAACGGTGATCTCGACGCGCTACTTCTCCATCGTGCTGGAAGAGCTGCGGCCGTCGTTCCACATGGGTCGGCTGGATTCCGACAAGCTAGACGAAACGACCTCGCTCTACCTGTCGGTGCAAGCCGCGATGCCCGCACGCGAGCTCTCGGAAAGCGTGCCCATGCGCTTCAAGGTGGGCGCCCCGGAAGACGTCGACAAGCTGGTGCTGTCCGCCATGCCGGGCGTGCCGCTGACCTATACGCCGCAAGTGCCGCCCGCCGTGCCCGTGAAGCCCGGCGCGGTGTACTTCGCGCTGCAAACACGCGGTTCGCTTTACGACCGCATGCTGCAAGCGCGCAGCATCGCCATCTATGCCCCCGCCGGCATTCCCGAACTCAAGCTGGATTTGATCGCAGTTACCCGATGACAGGAACGACATCGCCATGACCGCTGACGCCCCCTCTCTGATGCCCGGCGCAACGCTGCCTCAACGTGCCGCCGAATTCCATGCCAGCCGGCCCGCCAAGTCCTTGCTGGACCTGCTCTACGACGGCTTCCTGATGCTGTTCCTGGTCAAGAGCGGGCAGGAGCCCACCGACGCCGCCGCGTTCTCGGCGCGCGTGCAGCAGTTTCTGGCCGACTACGAACGCGCCGCCAAGAAGCTGGATATTGCGGCGGAAGACATCTACGCCACCAAGTACGCCTTCTGCGCCGCCGTCGACGAAACCGTGCTGAATTCCGGCTTCGCGATACGCGACGCCTGGATGTTGCAACCGCTGCAACTGACCTTGTTCGGCGAGCAACTGGCGGGCGAGAACTTCTTTGCGCGCCTGGAAGACCTGCGGGCGCAAGGCGCGCCGCGCCTGCAATCGCTAGAGATCTATTACATGTGCCTGCTGCTGGGCTTCCAGGGCAAGTACCTGATCGAAGGCCAGGAAAAGCTGGGCTACCTGACGGCGCGGCTGGGCGACGAGATCGCGCTGCTGCGCGGCAAGCGCACCGGCTTCGCGCCGCATTGGCCGCTGCCCGACAAGGTAGCCCACACGCTCAAGCGCGACGTGCCGCTGTGGTCGATCATGACCGTGTTCGCCCTGCTGGGCCTGCTGGCCTTCCTGGGAATGGGCCACTTTCTGAACACGGAAATGCAGACGGCGATGGCGCCGTATCACGACATCGTCAAGCTGGGTCCCCGCGCCGCGCACCTGACCATCTCGCTGCCATGAACGCTTTGCCTTCGAACCCGTCAACCGCATCGGCCTACTTGTCGATGAACATCGCCACCCTGTCGCAACAAGCGCGCATGCTGCGCGTCAGCACGCCGCTGGATGCTGAACTGGTGGCCGAACAGATGACGTTGCGCGAAGGCGTATCGCGCCTGTTCACGCTGACGCTGGACTGCCTGGCGGCCAGCGCCGAGCTTGATGTGGCGTCCTTGCTGGGCAAGGAGATCAGCGTCAGCCTGCTGCTGGCGGACGGTTCAATGCGCCGCTGGCATGCCGTCGTCGAAGGCGTGGACGCGCTGGGCGCCGATGGCGGCCTGGCCCGTTACCGCCTGCACGCCGCGCCCTGGCTGGCCGCGCTGGCCTTGCGGCGCGACAGCTTCATCTATCAGGACCGGTCGGTGCAGGACATCGTCAGCGAGATTTTCGCGGACTATCCGCAGGCGGCCTTTGCGTTTGAACTCAGCGACACCCTGCCCCCGCTTGCGACCTGCACGCAGTACCGCGAGTCAGACCTGCAATTCGTCCAACGCATCCTGGCCGAAGCGGGCCTGTCGTATCGCTTTGAACATCAACAGGACGACGGCCAGGCGGCGGGTGGCGGCGCGCGCCATCGCGTCGTGATCTTCGACGCGGGCGCGGCGCGCCCCGAAGACCCGGCGTCGCCCCTGCGCTTTCATCGCAGCGACGCCACTGAAACCCGCGACAGCATCACGCATTTCTCGGCGGCGCAGGCCGTGCGCCCCAACGCCGTGGCGCGCGCCGCCTGGAACGAACGCACGCTGACCGCGCATGCCGCGCAAAGCCGCTCGCCCGTGCAGGTGGAAGCCTTGCCGGTGCTGGAAGACTACGACTACGCCGGACACGGCCGCTACGCCGATGACGACGCCGCCGAACAAGGCGCGGCGCGCTCCTTGCGCGCCCATGAATCGCGCATCGTCCGGTTCGCGGGCGCGGGCACGGCAAGGTCCCTGGCCCCCGGCCGCTTGTTCGCGATGACCCAGCATGAACGCTATGCCGACGGCGGCGGTGGAGGCAGCGAGGGTGGCAGCAAGCAGGCGGTGGATGAACTGGCCGGCAACCGCTATGTGGTGCTGGAGGTGGTGCACGAAGCCAGCAACAACCTGGGGGCCCAGGCCACCCAGGTGCTGAACACCGCCGACATGGAACGCGGCACCTACCGCAACCGCTTCACCGCGCAGCCCGAAGCGGCCGCGCTGATTCCCGCGTGGCGCCCCCGCCCCACCGCCCCCGAAAGCCTGGCCGCCGTGGTGGTCAGCGCCAGCGACGCCCCCATCACGTCCGACCGCGACCTGCGCGTCAAGGTGCAATTCCCCTGGCAGCGCGGCGACAAGCCCCTGACGGGCGGCCTGCCGCATCGCACGCACGGCGACGCCAGCGGCAACGCCCCCGGCGACGAACGCTCGGGCACCTGGCTGCGCGTGGCCAGCGCCCAAGCCGGCCCCAACTGGGGCGCGCATCACCTGCCCCGGGGCGGCACCGAGGTCATCGTGGAATTTATTGATGGCGATATCGACAGACCGGTTGTTGCCGGTCAGCTCTACAACGACGCCGATCTTCCGCCCTGGTCCGCCGGCGAGAATGCCGAGACCAATCACGCGGGCGTGCTGAGCGGATGGCATAGCCAAGGCCTGGACGGCGCGGGCCGCAACCAATGGGTCTTTGACGACACGCGCGGCAAACTGCGCACGCGGCTGGCCAGCTCCACCGCCGCGACCCAGCTTGGGCTGGGTCATCTGGTTGAACAGGAACTGGACGACGCCAACCGTGGCGCATGGCGCGGCACGGGCTTTGAACTGCGCTCCGACGCCTGGACGGTCGTGCGCTCGGGCCAGGGCATGCTGGTGTCGGCCACCGCGCGCGAACAAGCCAAGTCCACCCAGGCGGACGCGCAAGAAGCCTTGCTGCTGCTGCGCGGCGCGCAAGACGCGTCGCGCCGCTTGAATGACAGCGCCGGCCAGCATCAGGCACGCCCGATGGCGGCGGCCGAGGGCTACGACGAACTGCTTGCCGTGCTGGACCCTGAACAAGACGGGCGCTATACCGCCCAGGTCAACGGCCAGGCCGCCGGCAAGGCCGCGAACGGCCAACGCACCGACTCGGCCGCCGTTGAACGCATCAACGGCCCGCATCTGCTGATCGACGCGCCGAATTCCCTGAACCTGGCCACCCCCGCCAGCGCCGTGCTGCATGCGGGCGAACACCTGCACGCCACCGCGCAGTCGGACGCGCACGTGGCCGCGCAGCAGACGTATTCGGCGGTCTCGGCGCGCTCGGCCAGCGTGTTCGCGCAGCAGGGCCCGATTCGCGCCATCTCGGCGCAGGCACCGGTGTCGCTGCACGCGCACACCGACATCCTGGAAGCGCTGGCAGGCCAGGACATCACCGTGACCTCGTCGGCCGAAGGCATCGAGATCCTGGGCAACCAGCGCGTGACCTTGCAGGCCGCGGGCGGCAGCGTCACGCTGGACGGCGCCGACATCGTGTTCAAGGGGCCGGGCCTGTTCTCGGTCAAGGGCGCCACGCACAACTTCGTCGGCCCCGGCAGCGACGCCGCCAACCTGCCCGCCTTGCCCAGCACCACCGTCGACGACCCACTGATCGTCAGCGCGGAACTGGTACACAAGGACGGCGCGATGGCGTCTGCCGCCAAGAAGGCGGCCTCTGGATTAATGGCGGGCTTCGGCGGTGCAGCCGGCGCTGGCGCTGCCGGCGTTGGGACTGCCGGGCTGGGCGACATCATGCCCAGCGGTTTGGCGGAACTGGGCCAGAAGGCTGCGGGCGCGGCGTCCAAGCTGTCGCAGCTTGCCGGCCAGGCGAATACGCTGGCCGGGATGGCCAAGAACCCGATGGGCGCGCTGTCTGCCGCGCCGGGCTTGCTGGGCAACACCAGCCCTGCCATCGGCGGCATGCTCAGTAGCGCCAAGAGCGCCATGGGCATGGTCTCGCAGGCGCAGGCTTTGGCCGCGAACCCCATGTCGGCCCTGCCGACTGCGTCGAAGCTGCTTGGCTCGGTAGCGCCGGGTGCAAGCGGCATGATCGATTCCGCCGCATCGGCGGCCGGCAAGGTGTCACAAGCCGCCGCGCTGATCAAGGACCCGTCGGCGGCACTGCCGGCTGCCACGGAAATGCTGGCTTCGGTTGCGCCGGAAGGGGCATCGACGATGATTTCCGGAGCGGCGGAGTTCGCGGGGATGGGCTCGGGTGCGGGGTCGGGTGTTGGTTCAAGTGTTGGATCGGGCGTAGCCTCGGGTGTTGGAACAGACGCTGGCGCAAGCGCCGTTGCGGGCGGAGCCGCCTCGCAAGCATCGGGTGACGCAGCCACGTCCGTGGCTAGCGCCGCACCGGCCGCGTCTTCCACATCTACAGCATCTGCTGCATCTGCCACATCCGCCGCTGCTGATCCGGCTGTCAGCTCGTCCACCGTCGCGTCAGAACCTTCGATTGCAAGCACGTCCCCATCCGCGTCGCCGCCTGTCGCCAGCGCTACACCGGCGAATGCCGCTACGGGTGCGCCCTTCGTTGGGACGACCGCTGTGGATACACCTTCGACAGGTTCGCTTGGCGCATCACCCGTGGCAACGGCGGATTCCGCATCGGCGCCATCGACCGTTGCGTCCGTCGCGACCGTGGGTCAGCCGTCGGTTACCGCCGCAGGCGCGGCGGCTGGCGCGTCTTCATTGGCCTCTGTCGTCAGGCCCACGGGTGCGTCCTTCGATGCGCCCTCCATGGGTTCGGCTTCAGATGCCTTCGTAGCACCTACCCTTGAAACCGCAGGATCGCCAACCTCGTTGCTGTCCTCCCCCGTCTTCACGGCGTCTGCGGCAAGCCCCGCCTTGCCCGACATTGGCGCTTCGACTGCACCCGCGCTAGCCGACCCGGCGGTCGGCGGCATCACGGGGGCCATCGCAACGCCTCAGGCAATCGCCGCGACAGATCTCGGCATGCCGACTGTCGGCACCAGCCAGATCGCGACGTCCATGCCTGCCGACACATCCATCAATGCTTTGCCTGCCGGCTCGCTTTTCGGTGCTGACGCCAGCACAGTTTCCACGGCGCTTAGCAACGCGTCCGACACGACGCTGGACGTGGCAAGCGCATCGACGCTGGCGACGACGGACCACCCGCCGATGTCTGCCGCCGCAGCGCTCGTGAGCGCTTCCGGCAGCGGCAATGGCCTGCTCACCGCCGCCGTCGCGACGGCAGGCGCGGCCACCTCGCTGCGCGCGCACGCGAATGACCAAGGCCAAGCGCGCGTTACCGACGATTCCGAAGCATCTGGCACGTCGGCTATGTGCGAGGTGTCGGCCGACTCTCCTGCTTTGGCTAACGCGCCTGACTCGACCCGTCTTTCTGCATCGGCCGCCACCTCGGCGTCGGACTCTTCTTCTTCGGCCTCATCCCCTGCTTCCGTCAGCCCAACCGGATCCGTCGATTCGGTTGCCCGCGATACCGCAACCGCTGCGACGGCGGCTGCGACTGCATTCCACGCGACGGCAAGCACCGAACCGAAGACGCGCGCGCAGTCGGAACCGAGGCTGGCTGATGCCCGCATCGCAGCCGGCTCTGCCGCACTCCACGTCACATCCGACACCGCGTCCGCCCAGGCAAACGGCAATGCCGCACACTCGACGCACGCCGCCAGCTCCTCAAACGCCGCGACGACACCGCCTTCGTCGTCCTTCACCGCCCCCGGCACGCCCGTTGTGCAAGACGCGGCTTCGGTCGACGCACGCGCCGATGCTCGCGAGGCGCAGGGCGTATCCGCGTTGCCCAACGCCACGTTGCTTGCGTCCCTGGCCGCCAGCGCAGGCGCCTTGTTTGCCAGCGCGGCTAATGCAGCCAGCAATGCGGCGAACGCGACACCGTCGGCGACCGCTGCTGGCGGCGCGATGTCTGGCGCCGTCGACCTGGGCAACGTTGACCCATCGGCCGCCACGTTGCAAGGGGTCAACCTGCCCGACGCCGCAAGCGGCGCAGCGGCGTCCTCCGCCGCGGGCATGGCGAACGACGAAACGCTCGTGCAACTGACAGGCGCCGACCACGGCACGAACTTGGCGACGATCACTTCCGCTGATGTCTCCGCCGCTGATGTCTCCGCTGGTGTCTCCACTGAGGTTTCCGCTGGGGTGCCCGCTGAGATGTCCGCTGATATCCCCGCCAATATCTCCGCTGACGCAGCAAGCCTTGCCACGCCTGATGCCGACACATTGATCGCATCAAGCGACACCATGCCGACGACCGGCGGCCTGTCTGGCGACGCACCGCCCCTGCCCCCCGGCGTCTCCACGCAAACGCCTGGCTTCGTTTCCAACACGCAGAGCCCCCTGCCGCAAGGCGCGGGCCTGCCCGGCGGCCCAGGAGAAGGAGGCCTGAACCTTCCCGGCACACAAGCCTCTGCTGGCGCAAGCGCGGCATCCGGCGTGGCGGGCGTCGGTGCCGCTGGTGCAGGTGCAGGTGCAGGTGCTGGTGCTGGTGCAGGTGCCACCAGCGCGGACCTGGGAGCCTCCGGCAGCAGCGCGGCAGGCTCGACCACCGCCACGACCACCGCCGCTACCGGCTCCACCAACAGCGTCGCCACCGCCGCCGCGCCCTCGGCGGCCCAGGCTGGCGCCGAGACCGGCGCCGCAGCCACCGCCCCCACGAATGCCGGCACGGCCTCCGTGGCCGGAGACTCCAGGGTTGCCGATGGAGCCGGAAGCGAATCCGCCTCTGTTGCGTCGGCAGGCACGGGCGCCAACACGCCTGGCAACGCGTCGGCCAACGCATCGGCCACCGCCACCTCTCCCTCGACAGCAACGGCCAGCACAGCCTCCGCCAACGGCGCGTCGCCCTCAGCCGCCCCGTCCTCGCCCGCCGGTAGCGCTCCCATTCCCAAGGCGCCCGCCGCCACCCCTCCCGCCTCGGCAGGCACGGCGATCACCGCCGCCCCCGCCACGCCGGACGCGAACCTGGGCAGCGCTACCGCGCGCGCGGCGGGCATGTCCGACAGCACCCCCGCCACCCGCGCCACGGATCTTTCCGCCGTGGGCGGCGCGGGCGCGTCGGCCGCTGCCACCACGGCAAGCGGCTCCGGCGCGTCAGGCATCGCCGCCGTCGCGGGCGGTGGCGGGCTGGCGACGTTCGCGCAGCAAGCCAGCGCCGCGTCCACCGCGCTATCCAGCGCGTCCACGTTTGCGGCGGGCGGCGTCAGCGCCAACGTCAGCGCGGCCATCGTGCCGGTCATGACGCAGGCGCTGAACGCCAGTGGCGACCGCATGGCGGCCCTGAGTTCCGCCGTGGACACGCTCTTCACGCTGCCCGACGTCAAGCAAGCCAACATCCCGTCAGTAGCGGGCGCCATCCTCAGCATGCCGGGCCTGTCTTCATCCTCGGTGCCGAGCGTGATCGGCGCCATCCTGCAATCGCCCACGCTGGCCACCGAGACGCTGCCCAAGGTGGCCGAGGTGCTGATGAAGATTCCCGGCGTGGCCGACTCCCCGCTGCCGCAGATTGCGCGCGACGTGCTGGACTTGGTCGGGCTGGGTCCCGTGGCGCGCACCCAGGGCACGAACCTGCCCGGCGGCGCGCCGCCAGCCGGTGGCTCCGGCCGCGTCGTGCCCGGCGTATCGACCTATCGCGCCCGCCAGGACGGCGCGCGCCTGCAATACGTGAACCTGGACCAGGTTGCCGAACGCTGGAACGACGGCAACGCGCTGACCACCACTGAACGGCAGTCGAACCGCCCACGCATCCACGTGGAGTTCAACCGCCCCGGCCAGCACCGCTTCACCATCACCGTGAAGGCCGACCCGGCCAACATCCCCTACTCCGCCCGTGAACGCGGCCGTCGCGCCAGCTATCAGGAACCGCACAGCAACCCGCGCAGCTACGTCACCAACGCCGATGGCACCCGCATCGTCGACGACATCGCGTTGCCCGCCGCCGGCCTGAACCTGTACCTGTTCGAGGTGCGCGACGAACGCGGCCAACTGATCAAGACCGAGCGCGTCGAGACCGTGCGCCGCCTGTACATCCAGGAAGTCATGTGCATGAGCGCGCGTCCGGCGCATCATCTGGCCGACGTCACGCCGGTCACCGCGGAATTCGCGCTGCACGGCATCGACATGATCCAGCTTCCGCGCCTGCAATTCCGGGGCCGCTCGGCGGTTGACGCCGCCGACACCCCCGAGTCCCAGCAGGCCATCATGAACGCCGTACGAGGCGTCTACGCCAGTTCCGCCGGCAAGCAGCGCGAGCCGTATACGCTGGTGGTCTGCCATGTCGACCGCCTGGCCGCGCCGGGCGTCAGCGGCGACATGCGCCTGCCGGTGCCCGCCGGCCCGGGCGGGCGCGTCATGACCGTACCCATCGTCAACGACGACCGCAGCCAATCCAGCCTTTGGTACGAGTTCGACGCCAGTGACGACTGGCTGGTGCACGCACGCTACATCCACACGGACGCCTCGGGCGCCGAGCGGTCGATTCCGATTCCGCGCCACCTGATCACCCCCATCCGGGAAAGCAATGGCTCGGTCTGGTCGGTGTCGGTGGACCTGACCCGCGTGTCGCCCACGCCGCTGACCGGCATACTGAACATCCAGTTCAACACCGTGGCCGCCAGCTACGCCGGCCTTGCCATCACGGGCACCAACCTGCTGTTCGTCTCGACGCTGGACCCCTACGAGCCCAACTCGCAGGCCTACCTGACCGAGACCCTTGCCCACGAAATGGGCCACTTGCTGGGCATGGTGCCCAGCGGCCCCGACTGGCCCGGCCTGCGCACCCAGGACGACTCGGCGGACGATTCAAAGCTGGACCCGCCGCCGCACTTCTACTACAACGCAGGAGGCCACTGCTACTACGGCCTGCCCGACCAGAACGGCGAATACAACGAAGAAATCGGGCAATGCGTGATGTACGGCATCACCTGCGCGAACATTCATTTCTGCCCAAGCTGCAGCAAGGCCGTGCGCAAGGTCGACTGCTCCGAAGGCTGGACGGCGTTCTGACGCCGGCCCTTTTTAGAAAACCGACATGCCCATCATGACGACCGACTGGATTGAACCCGCCACCTTTGCTTCGGTGCCCGCGCACTCGCAGAAGGAACACGCCTGCATGCCGCCGCTGCAAGGCTACGACGCGCAGATGCGCATCGCCGCGCCCACCCGCGTGACCATCCGCGACGGCAGCACGCTGACCATCCCCGTCTGCGCACGCGGCATCCTGCCCGTGGTGGAAGACCCGCAACTACCGCGTTTCGTGGCGGTGGATACGCGCACCGGCAAGGTGTATCGCGGTATCGCGTTCAACTACGTGCGGCCCAAGCTGCCCAATGTGTCGGTCGACCCCAGCGAGGGCGCGCCCCCGCCCAAGATTCCGCTGCCGCCCGGCATGACGGTAGAAACGCGCTTCACCACTGATATGGCCGGCGTACTGCACCTGCCCGCCACGCCCGCCACGTACGAGGTGTATATCGAGGCAGAGCACGTGAAGTCGAATACGGTGACGATCGAGGTGGAGGCGGGGAAAAAGTAAGGGCGGAAATCGAGGCAGATTCAAGACCGGATCAAAGTCGGGCCGCCCCGCAAGCAAGAAAGGCCGCACCTAGCACCGCGCCCCATACCCGACGCATGTCTGTCGCTTGCCCCGTCAAGGCCGCACGGGGGTCATCTGTTGAATGTTCTGCTCTGCTCGCGCGGCTTGGGCCTCTACCTTTTCCGCGTTGCGCATGTTCTTGGCTCGCTGCGACATCTCCGCCTTGGCGTCGGTCTTGGCGAACACGTCCTTGTCGCGGACGCGGAAGTACATCGTGGTGCTGGCCAGCAGGTGATCGGGCCAACTGCTCAACATGGCGTCGTGCACCAGCCAGTCGAACAAGGTCATGACCTTGGGGGGCAACTGCGTTTTCCCGTCGCGGGCATCGCGCCAGGCGGTCAGCAGGCGCTGCTGAACCGCGCGCTCGGTCTTGATGTCGGCCAGGGGATCGACCGCCTTTTCAGGCGTGCCGCCGCCACGCTTGATCAGGTCATTGCGCATGTTCTCGCGGTCGCGCATGTCCTGATCCATCAACTCCATGGTGCGCAAGACTTGCGGGCTATTGCGCTCCAGGTCCGCGCGGCGCTGCGCGGTATCGGCATCCTGCTGTTCAGCGCGTTCCAGGCTCTTGTATTCCTCTTCCAGACGTTCCCAGAGCGGTTTGAATCGTTGCGGCGGCAATTCGCCACGGCTTTCCGAGGCACGTTCCCAACGCTCATTCTTAAGCGCCTCCAGCTCGCGCAAGCGGGCCGTATTTTCCGGCTTGTTGCGTTCCTCGGCGGGCAATGCCGACACGCGCCGCAGCTCTTCGTTGTACTCCTGTTCCGGCGTGAAGTAATCCCGGTCCTTGATCCAAGCCTCGGCCGGATCCGACAGTTCGGCGCGGAACGTTGGGTCTTGATAACGCACGGCCAGCCAACGCAGGAATGCCTCCATATGCGGCATGAAGTCTATGCCGGGCTCGTACTTGACCACCTCTCGATACGCTTTGACCAGATCCAGGATCTGGTTCTTCGTACTGCCATCCACAATCGGTTCGGACAGCGAAAACTGCAGATAGGTGTCGGGCTTCAGGTCGGCCAGCCTCTCCATGCTATGAAAGGCCGCGCCGTGCGAAAGGGCCTGGTTCATCATGTCGCGCAGCGCCACGCGCGACAGCTCTACGCGCGCATTCAGCGACCCGGGCGGACTGACGCCCGTCACATCGCCACTGGACCCCGGATACAGATACTGCAGGCCGCGCGTCTTCTCCAGGCTGTCCATGCGCTGGTTGCGACGCAACTCATGCGCGGCCGCGTAATGCACGCACATCTGCACCGCGGCCGGCACCGTCAGCGTCCGATCCTTGTGCGTCTGTTTGATGAGGTCAGTGACAGGAAAGAAGCCCAGGAACGTGTTTTCGTCCATGATGGACGCGACCGAATCAAGCAGACCCATGAAGCGGATCTGGATATCGGCATCTGACTTGTTCTTGGTTCGGTCGCCAATCACCGCCAGGTCCGCATCGTGACGACGGCGGTACTTCTTGACCAGGTCATTGACGAACTGGCGCGCGACCACGCCCCCCCGGTCCGCGCCGAACACGGTGATTTCAATGCGGCGCACATTCTGCCCTTCGCTCACGGCGTCGTAGGCCGCCTTGAACTGGCGCAATGCCGAGTCCACGCGCACGTCAACGCCCGTGCCCATCAGGTAGGCCACCGTTTCCTGGTCACGGATGATCGGCACCGTTTCCATCATGGTTGACTTGGCCGCTTCCTTGCCGGCCGTCCAGGCGACCTTCAGCGGATTTTTCTTGAAGCCCGACCAGAAGCCGCGAATGGTCGCGCGCGCACGGTTCACCACGCGCTCGGGGTCCCACGCGTTCCAGATCCGGACGGCCTTTTCGGGCAGCGTTCGCACATCTTTCACGACGTCCTTGTACGCCTTGACCATCGGCTGATAGGACGACTCACGCAGCGACTTCTTCACCGCCGCCGTCAGGCGCCCGGTGAGCTTATGGTTCGGAATCTCATCCGTGCGCAAGACATTGCCGACGTTGGCCGATATCGCCTTTTGCGCGTTGCTGGCCGCTTTCATGCCCGCCTTTGCGGCGGCATAGATCATGTCGTCATTCTCCGCATCCGCATTCAGATCCGTGCCCAGGCCCGAGTAGTAAAACCGGAACCAGTGGTGCTTTTCAGGGCGACCGGGATCGCTCTGGACGTAGTGCGCTTCCCATAAGCGGCAGATGTTCGAGTAGTACGTCGGGTGCTTCGCATCTTCATCGCGGCTGCGGCCAAAGCCATCAAAGAAGAACCCCATCCGCAGAACCGCACCGCATTCATTGCAGTCGTCCTTGGGGTAAGCCGCCTCGTTCTGGGCCATCGCCTTCAGCACCGATGCCGGCGTACGGTTCTCTGGCGGCAGGTCACTGGATTGCGCGTCAGACATTCTTATCTCCCGGCGGGGTGCCCATGGCTTTGATCTGCTCCAGCTTCGCCTGCGGCAACGCCGCGACCTCTCGGGCAAAGTCGCCCGGCGCGCGTCCCGGCTTGTCCAGAATCGCCTTCACCTGCGCATCCGAATCGAAATTCGATGCCACCGTGAAGTACAGCAGCATGTATTGGCGCAGGTCTTGCTTGTCTTCAATGCGGTATTTCTTCCATGCCGACTGCAACACCTTCGCGGTCGCGCGCAGCAGTTCGGCGTCGCTGCGGTAGGCGCCAAGCGATGCGCGATGCTCCCGCCACAGCCAGTCCACCGTATCGACAATGGGAATCCGCGTCTGGCCCAGCAGCTTGCGGCTTAGCGCCAGCTCCATGTGCTCGTCGGGGTAAATGTGCAGTTCCAGATACAGCGGACCATCACCCGCCGGGATCTCGGCGGCCGGGAAGTTGATGGCGCCATGCCGGTCGAAATAGAGCGAGTCGGCCTTGCCGTCGTGCAAATGCTTGCGCAGCAACTCGGCGTCGACGCCGCGCCAGTCCACGGTGAACTCGGTGCCCTTGAGCGTGAAGCAGCAGGTCACCGAACCCTCGCCGCCCCCCGGGCTGACCTGCATCGTCGAGGCGACGCCATCACCCTTGTCCTTGACGCTGATGCTGCGGATATTCCACGGCGTGTAGTTATAGGCGATGAAACTGACGCCTTGATAGACCGGCTCGCTATTGCAACCCGCCAGCATGCCCAGCCACAACAGCGCGGCGATCAATCCCTTACGCATTCGTATCTCCTGAATCGAAATTCGGCGCCACGGTTAAGGCCGCCAGCCTGGTGGTCACACCCCTACGCATCACGACTATCCTGACCAGCCCAATGCAAGGCCTGCACCTCGTCCCACACCGCGTCCGGCACGCCTGCCAGCGCCTTTGCCAGCGCGCCGTCATCGCCCGGCTGATACCCCCGCAAGCCCTCACGGATCAGCGGATGCTCATCAAAGCGCGGCGAAATCGATACGCCCCACGCCACATAGTCAAACGTGTCCTTGTCGCCCGCCACACCATGCGCGCGCGCGCGTTCCAACTGCGCTTGCACGCGCGGCACCAGCGCGTCCTGATCCGGGTCGCCGGGCAGCAGACCGGGATACAGGCGGCGTAGTTGCACCGCGATCTTGTCGGGGTAGTCCAGGTCGAACAGCATCTGGTGCTGCTCGGGCGTGAAACGTTGGATGCCCTCGGGTTGGTCTGCAGGCAGCCTGCCTGTGCCGGTCAGTTCCGCCTGCGATCCGTCACGCAGCGCGTAGCGCAAGGTGATGAGCGGTGAGGCGAAGCGGGTGCGTTGTTCGGCGGCCCAGACTTGCAGGGCGCGCGCCAGGATGCGGGTGTCGTACCAGTGCAGGAAGAACTCGCTGGCGTCGGGCAAGGCGTAGTCGCAGAAGCGGCCAAAGTGCGCGATCAGTTTTTCCAGGGGCACGGCGGACGCGAAGCTCATCATGGCGTAGCGGCCGCTGCTGCGTTCGTGCAGGGCGTTCAGTACGCGGACCAGCGGCGTACTGAAATCCGCCCGGGGCGGCCCGCGCAGCACGCCCTGCGATGCGCCGTCCACTTCAATCAGCAGGGGCGCCACGTCGCCGTAGATGTCCAGCCCGGTCTGCGCCCAGACCGAGCCAAAGCTCAGGTCTTCGGTGGCGGTGATGCGGGCCAGCAGATCGGGGTGGCCACGAAAATCGACGATCACGTACGCCCGCGCGGCTTCGCCGTAGGGGCCACGGTGATGCGGCAATTCCGCGAAGGTGGAAAGCAGCGCTTGCTGCCAGGAATAAGCCATCGCCCTTACGCCTTGTCGGTGATGGACTGCACGCTCTCCTGGGCGTCCAGCACGCAGCTTTTGCAGACCGTGAACTGCGGAAACGGATACGGCATCTGCGTGGGGCCGGAGAATTGCTTGTTGCCGGTCTTGACGTCGATGCGGCCCGGCGCGGTGACCGTGATGTTGCCGCCTTCGATGACGATGCTGGCGCCCGCTGCGTTGGCGATGCGGATGCGCTTGGGCGAGGCGTATTCAATGCCGGCGTTGGCGCTGATCATGCGCAAGTCCTGCTGCGCCTGCACGGTCAGCACGTCGTGCTGCGAGATCACGTCGACCTCGCCCGTGCCGGCGATCAGGTCCAGGCCCGACTCGGCGCCGCCCTTTTGTACGCCGGCCACGATGCCCAGCGCCTGGCCGGTATGCACGCGCAAAGAGCCGACGACGGCCAGGTTGTGGTCTTGTCCGGCCGACCAATGCACCAGTTCGCCCGCCGCCACCTGCACATTGCGGCCGGCTGCCTGGGTCAAGCCGGCGCGGCCCGCCATCAGCACCAAGGGGTCGGTCAGGTGCGGCACTTTGCCGTCGACCACTTCCGTGTGCTTGGCCGAGGCATCGCCCGCCGCTCCACCGACAGCCTGGCCGTCCACCGTGCCGGAGACGGCGTGCGTCATGGCGGCCAGGGGTGCGCGTTCGCCGTCCAGGCGGCTGGCGCCCGCCGACGTGGTGCCGCGTGCCGAGGCCAGGCGCACGCCTTGGTGCGCGCCGATCACGCCATCAAACGACTGCGCCATGATGTCGGCCTGCCCGGCCAGCGCCAGGGGCGCCGCCGCGTCGCCGGCGGGTTCGCTGCCGCCGGCCGTGTAGGTGGTGAGCAGCACGCCCGCGCCGCCGCGCAAGGCGCCGAACGCATCGGTGCGCAATTCCGCGCCCACGCCGCGCACGTTGCCGCGATAGTTGCCGGCCTGGTGGATCAGGTGGCCCAGGTTCAGTTCACTGGCGGATTGCGTGGATTTGATCTGCATGCGCAACTGGCCGTCGGTGTCGTCGAAGACGATCTGGTTGTAGCCGTCGCCGCCAAATTCCTTGCTCTTGAAGCCGCTTAGCGCCGCCGCGTTGCGATGCTGTTCGTCGCCAGCCGCCGCGCCATGCCAGGCTGGTGCGTTGCCACTGGCCAGGTTGGCCTGCGCGCTGGACTTGCCGTCCGTTGCGGCCGCGTACACCTCGGTGTTCATGGGTTCGCCGGACTTGCCGCCCGGCGTGGACGGAATGCCGCCTTCGCCGCGTCCGTTGTAGAGCGCGCCAACAACTAGCGGCTGATCGATGTCTTCATCCAAGAAGCGCACCAGCACTTCCTGGCCGATACGCGGCACGAAGCTCATGCCCATGCCCGCGCCCGCCTGGCGTTGCGCCACGCGCGCCCAGCGGCTTTTAGCGAGACCATCGCCATCGGCCTGCCAATGAAAGCGCACGCGCACGTCGCCGCGCGCGTTGCGGTGGATCTCGTCTTCGCCGCTGGCCTCGGTGGCGCCTTCGGCGTTGGTAACGATGGCGGTGTGTACGCCCACGGCGGACGGCGCGCCCGCGAGCCTTGCCCCGCGTGCTGCGGCGGGCAAGGCTCGCCATGGGCGGTCGCAGCGCACGGCGCGAAAGCGGTTGGCATAGCCGACCTCGTGCGCGCGCGCCAGCACGGCGGCATCAGGGCGGCCAGCGCCGATACGTGCGTCGTCTTGATGCAGGTCGGGGCCGATGGCGTCATCGATGGCGTCGTCGATGGTGCCGTCAATGGCGTAGTGGATCACGTGGCCACTGTCCGCGCCGTGTTCCGCCTCGGAAGCCTCGTCGTCTTCAAAGCACAGGAAGTCGTCCAGCGCGCCCAGCTTGTCGGCCAGGCTGGCGTCTGCCTGCCCGGGCAAGTTGTTGATGCCGACGTGTTCCAGGCGATCCAGCGCGAAGGCGGGCTCGAACCCCGCTTCGCCCGCTGGCCCCAGCGGCGACATGTCTTGCAGCGTGAAGCGCGTGCCCGATCGGAAGGTGCGCACGTTGCCGCGTCCGATGAAGGTCTCGGCGCTGGCCTGGGCGGCCTGCATCAACAGGCTCGCCTGAAACTGCGCGTGCGCCTGGTTCAGCAAGCCGCCGTGGCCCAGCGGTTCAAACCATTCCAGGCCGGCGCTGTCTTCGTCTGAGCCATTAGCGGGGCCGGCCAGCGCCTGGCCGGTCACGGCATGCTTGCCGCTGTCATGCCACGCCAGGACCGTTACCCGCTCGGCCGCACGGCGTTGCCTGCGCACCAGGGCCTGCACGCCGTCGCGCGTTTCCGTGGCGTGCGCGCGTTGAAAGCGCACGCCCGCGCCTGCGGACTCGGTGTCTTCGGGCAAGCCACGGCTATCGGCGAAGATCAGCACGGCATGGCGCGCGGGCGCGCCGCTGTCTTCCACGGTGGTCCAACCCAGTCCCGATTCCGCAAGCAGGCGGGACAGGAAGGCGTAGTCCGTTTCGCGGTACTGCGTGGTGTAGGGGCGCGCGGGCAGGTCCGCCAGGTGGCGCTCGACATCGTCGGCGACTTTATAGGTGTAGCCCTCGTAGCTGTCCAGCACGTGGCGCACGATGTCCAGCACCGGCTGGTTCTCGTAGATGCGGCTATCGCGCCGCTGGGTGGCCAGCCACAACCAGGGCGCCAGCGTGACGCGGTAGCGCGCCTTGCCCGCATTGCCGCCCAGCATTTCGGCGGCACGCACGATGCCGCTGCGTCCGGCTTCGCTGCCGTCGGCGCGCGTGGCCCACAGCGTGGCTGGGCGCGACACCATGTCATTCAGGTCCAGGCCCGCGTCTTGCGACAGCGCCACCACGCGCGTTTCGCCCAGGTCCGACAGGCCTTCGCGCGCGACCCAGCCTTCCACTTGCAGGGACGCCAACGCGCCCTCACCGTCCAGCCGGTAAAGGCGGGACTCGGCGCTGGCGCTGCCGTTGCTAGGGTTCACAGCCATGGAGCAAAAACCTTAAGGGAGGACGTCGGTGATAAGGGCCGCATTGGGACGGTGACGGTTAAACGATGGCGATTCAGGGGTCGACGTTGGCCTGCGGCGTGGGGCATTCGGCGGCGGTGCCCCACTGGCCCGCGCACACTCTCAGCCGGCATTGCTCGCCTTCAATAAAGCTGAGCTTGCGGCATTCCTTCAAGCGCTCGGACAAGGAGGATCCCGGCATCTCGCGCATGAAGATGCCATCGGTCTTGTACACGCGGGTGCCGGGTGGCGAAGCAGGCGGCAAGCCGTAGTTCATCAATGCCGACAACAAGGCCGCATCGGTATCGGCCGGCGTGGCGGACTTGCGCGCGGGGTTGGCCTTCGGGGCAGCTGCGGACTTGGCCGCGCGCGGGGCGTCGTTGCCATGCAGCGTGCCGGCTTGCCGCGCGCGCTGTTCGGCCGCCTGGCGTGTGGGACCAGGCGCGGCCGCCGTGGCGGGCGGCGTCATCGCCAGCACGGACAGCGGATTGGAGGGTTCGCGCAAGGGTTCGGGATCGCCACGGCCCAGGTCCGCGTCTTGCGCGGGTGGCGACTCATCGATGATGGCGGCGACCTCTGGCGGTTTATCAACAGGCGCGGGCGCCACGTTGGCGACGGGCGCAGTTGAAGGCCCCGTCGCCACGGAAGGGTCGTTGGCCTGCGCCTGCAACGGCGCTGCCGTGTC
This sequence comes from Achromobacter spanius, assembly GCF_002812705.1. Taxonomy (NCBI): domain Bacteria; kingdom Pseudomonadati; phylum Pseudomonadota; class Betaproteobacteria; order Burkholderiales; family Alcaligenaceae; genus Achromobacter; species Achromobacter spanius. Next base: position 462,824 of record NZ_CP025030.1, read on the forward strand.
CTGATGTATGAACCAAGTGATGCCGCCCGCCAACAGCGCCAGCAACAATGCCAGCGCCACCCAGCGACCCGCGCGTGTTCCACGCTGCGTCGCAAGGTGTTTGACCTCGGCTTCGGGCGCGCGCCCTTCAAGCGCGGCCAGGATGCGCGTCGGCTCGGCATCGCCACGCGCACGCGCGGAGCCACTGAGCAAACTCGGCGCGGTCGTCGTAGGGCGAGCTTCTTTTTCGTCTTCTGCCATGCGGGTTCCCGTGTCAGCAGGAGGCGTGTGCAGCCCCCCTGTAACCAAGCCCGTCGAGAATACCCGAACACCTCTTTTCGATCACTCTTCCTTGTTACGATTTCTAAGGGACCGACGCGGTTTGCAACGCCGGATCGCTTGCCTCAAGGGCGAATAGAACAAAAGATTACGCCTTCACATGAGGGACCTATCTTGTTACTGCTACTGCCCCTGTATTTTTTACTGGCGGTGGGCGTCTCCGCTCTCCTGTTTTTTCCGGCTCTGCGCCAAGGCGCGGTCCGGAGTTTGCGCGCGTGCGCACAGGGCGTGGCACGGGGCGCTACGCGCGGCGCAAGCCATGCGGGCGGTGCCGTGGGCGGTACGGCGGGCGCCGTGCAAGGTGGGCTGAAAGTGTCTGCGGGATGGGTCGCGCGGCATCGTTGGCAAGTGGCAATCGGGCTGACAGTTGTATTGCTTCCATCACTTTTTGCTTTCCTCATGCGACACAATCACACATTCGTTTACAGCCCTCAAATGACGGGTCCGGACCGCAGAATCCAGGCTTTGTTGGAGGGTGAACGGCTGGCGACACCCGCCCCCTTGCCGCCCGAAGCGTTCACCACGCGCGAAGTGGAATTGGTGCGTCCGAAGCTGGGCGGCGCCAGCCGCAATTGGGATCTGCTGGATGCCGATTTCCGTCAGCGCCTGCTGCTGGCCTACCGCATCATGCGTGAGCAGCACGGCTACGAAATGGCGCTGATCGAGGGCTATCGCAGCCCCGAGCGGCAGGAAGAACTGGCGGGCATGGGCTCGCACGTGACGAACGCGGGTGCGTTCCAGAGCTATCACCAATATGGTCTTGCCGCCGACAGCGCGTTCTATCGCGACGGCAAGATCGTCATCTCGGAAAAAGACCCCTGGGCCATGCGCGGCTATGAGCTGTTTGGCCAGACCGCCGAACTGGTCGGGCTGACCTGGGGCGGGCGCTGGAAGATGATGGACTTTGGCCACGTAGAGCTGCGCCGGCCCGGCGTGATGCAACGGTCGGGAGGCTGACCGGACACCCATGGGACGCTTGCTGAAAAAAAGTCTGCTGGTTCTGGCGCTGTTCGCGGTGGTGTGGCTGGCCGTCATCATCTGGTGGCAAGAGTCGCGCACCTTGCCCACCGGCGTGGACATCGGGCTGTATCTGTTCGCGCTGCCGCTGGCCGTGCTGGGCGCGCTGTGGCTGGGTGCGCGGGCGGTGCGTGCCGCGCGTGCGCCCAAACCGCAGCCGTTGGCATCCGCGCCCGCCGCAGACGAAGCGCCGGCGGCCTTGGCCAAACTGCGCATCGTCGCCGTGGCGGCGCGCGCAGCCGCCGGCCCGGACGCGGCGGGAATCGCGGAGGCGCTGGCTGAACAGCAACGCCCCGAGCTGGACCCTGAACTCAAGACCTTGCAAGGCTTTCCCATATTTGCGGCGCGCGTGCCGCAGTTGGATGACGTTGAACTCTACGCGGCCGCGCGCGAACGGGGCGCGCCCGCCGAGGCGCTGGCCACGGCCGGCCTGCGCGCAACGGCCCTGCTGGCCGACATTGCCGCCACGCTTACCAACGACGCACATCGCCGCGTGACCGAACTGGATGTGCCGGCTCGCGATGAAGACTGGCCCTTGCTGCGCTTTGACATCGTGCTGCCCGCAAGCTGGCCACAGGCAGCCCGCGACCGCGCGCGTGCGCAAGTGCTGGCGGCGGCCGGGGTCTGGCCCGATACGCGCGTCAGCGCCACCGAGCACGGCGCGCGCGACGCCATGGCCGTCGACATGCTGCTGCGCGAACTGGCCTCGGCATCGAGCAGCGCCGCCGACGCCCCCACATGGCGCATCGTGCTGGCCGCCGACGGTTATGTGGACCAGGACCTGGTGGCGCAATGGGACGCCGACGCCATGCTGCTGACGCACGCGAACCCGCAAGGCCGCGTGCCGGGCGAGGCCGCCGCGGGCGTGCTGCTGGGCCAGGCTCATTCCACGTCGACCGCCGACGCCACCGACGTGCATGTGGCCCTGTCACCCGTGACGCATCGCCAGAAGCCCGCCGATGCCCGGGGCGCGCAAGCCGAACCTGCCCTTGCCGACCTGACGCGCGACCTGGTGCAGCGCGCCGCCATTGCGCCCGACAGCGTCATCCACGTCATCAGCGACGCCGACCATCGCGGCAGCCGCCCGCTTGAAGCGCTGAACGTGGCCTCGCAATTGTTTGAACATCTGGACACCGCCAAGGACTGCCACGCCGTGGGCGTTGCCTGCGGCCATACCGGCGTGGCCGCATCGCTATTGACCCTGGCCGTGGCCAGCGAAGCCTGCATGCAGTCCGAACCGCAGCCCGCGCCACAGCCCCAACCCGCCGTCGTGACCCTTACCCTGCAAGACCCCGCATTGCGCTGCGCGTCCCTGGTCTACCGACCCGCCGCCAGCACTACCGCCTGACTCGGAAAATAACAGCGAAAACCATGCGTAGCCCCTCAGGATTCCTATCCCGCCTTTCCAGTTCCATGAGCGACATCCGCTATTGGAGCTCACGCGTGTTCGCCAACCCGCGCACCTTCATGGTGATCGGGTTAATCGCGCTTATCGTGTTTCTGTTCCTGTTCGCGCAGACCATGCAGATTGCGCTGGTCTGGGCCGGCCTGCTGCTGGGCGTGCTGCTCGTGCTGTGGTTATGCGTGCATCTATGGCGGCGGCGGCGCACGCGGCGCGCCAACCAGCAGTTGGGCGACATGCTGGAGCAGCAGGTGCAGACGGGCGCCGCCGCCAGCCCGGCCGCCAACCGCAATGAAATCGACGCCCTGCGCCAGCGCCTGACGCAGGCGGTGCGCACGATCAAGACGTCCAAGATTGGCCAGGCCTCGGGCAACGAAGCGCTGTATGAATTGCCCTGGTACATCGTCATCGGCAACCCGGCGGCGGGCAAGAGCAGCGCGGTGATCAATTCGGGCTTGCAGTTTCCCTTTGCCGACAAGAACGGCGCCGCCGTGCGCGGCGTGGGGGGCACGCGCAACTGCGACTGGTTCTTCACCACCGAAGGGATCCTGCTGGACACGGCGGGCCGCTATTCGGTGCACGAAGAAGACCGCAACGAGTGGATGAGCTTTCTGGACCTGCTCAAGCGCCACCGTCCCAAGGCGCCGATCAACGGCATCATCGTGGCGGCCAGCATCAGCGAACTGACTGATTCGGGCCCGGAATTTGCCATCAACCTGGCCAAGAACCTGCGCCAGCGCGTACAGGAACTGACCGACCGGCTGGAAGTGTTTGCGCCGGTGTACGTGATTTTCACGAAGGCGGACCTGATTGCCGGCTTCTCGGAATTCTTCGCCGACGCCGACCCGCGCGAGCGCGACCGCGTCTGGGGCGCCACGCTGCCTTACGGCGCCGACGAAAGCCGCGACGTGCTGACGCAGTTCGACGAGCGCTTCGACGAGCTCTATGAAGGCCTGAAGGAAATGGGCACGGCGCAGATTTCGCTGCGGCGCACCGGCCCCCTGCCCCCGGGGCTATTGACGTTCCCGCCCGAGTTCGCCGGGATCAAACCCGCGCTGCGCACCTTTCTGTCGACCCTGTTCGAGACCAATCCCTTCCAGTACAAGCCGGTGTTCCGAGGCTTTTACTTCACCAGCGCCTTGCAGGAAGGCGCCTCGCGCAGCACGTCCACCGAGAAGCTTGCCGAACGCTTCAGCCTGCGCCCGGCCACCCGCGAAGCCACGCAGGCTACGCCGTCGCACAAGGGCCTGTTCCTGCGCGACCTGTTTTCCAGCGTCATCTTCGCGGACAAGAAACTGGTGCGCCAGCACGCCAGCCCCAACAAGGTGCGCATGCGTTACCTGAGCTTCTTCGGCCTGGTGCTGGCGCTGGGGCTGGTGCTGGGCGGCTGGAGCTGGTCGTACCTGGGCAACCGGCAACTGGCCACCAACGTGCAGGCGGATCTGGACAAGGTGGTGCGCCTGCAAAGCGAACGCACCGACCTGCAAAGCCGCCTGGAAGCCATGGAGATTTTGCAGGACCGTATCGAGCAGCTTGATCGCTATTCTTCCAGCCGGCCGCTGTCGCTGGGCCTGGGCCTGTATCAGGGAGATGTGCTTAAGGAACGCCTGCTGGCCGAGTACTACAACGGCCTGCGCCAGTTCATGCTGGTGCCGGTGAAGGCCAGCCTGGAAGACTATCTGGGCCGCGTCGACGTGTCGCAGGTTGCCGCCGCTGGCGCGACAGCCACCGCCACGCCGGCCGTGGCGCAGGCGCAATCCCAAGCCCAAGCGCAACCCGCGCGCGCCAATGCCGGCGATACCTTGTTCCAGGACGCCTCGCCCACCAACGTCGATGACGCCTACAACGCGCTCAAGACGTACCTGATGATGGCGAACCGCGAACACGTGGACCCCACCCACCTGTCGGACCAGATCACCCGTTTCTGGCGCGGCTGGCTGGAAACCAATCGCGGCGCCATGCCGCGCGATCAGTTGATCCGCAGCGCCGAACGGCTGATTTCTTTCTACGTGGCGCGCGCCGCCGATGCCGACTGGCCGCAGATCGACACCAACCTGGCGCTGGTCGAGCGCACCCGTGGCAATCTGCGCAGCGTGATGCAGGGCATGCCGGCACGCGAGCGTGCGTATTCCACCTTGAAGGCGCGGGCCGCCACGCGCTTCCCGGCCATGACGGTGGCCCGCATCATGGGCGAGGCCGACGCCGCCGTGGTGGCCGGCAGCTATGCCGTGCCGGGCACGTTCACCCGCGAAGCGTGGGAGCAATACATCGAGCCGGCCATTGGCGAAGCCGCACGCCGCGAAGTGCAGACCAGTGACTGGGTGCTGGGCGTGAACGCCCGCGACGACCTCACCCTGGAAGGCAGCCCGGAGCAGATCCAGAAGAGCCTGGCCACGATGTACAAGACCGAGTACGCGCAGGAATGGCAGAAGATGCTGCGCGGCGTCTCGATCAAGCCCTTCAACAGTTTTGACCAGGCGGTGCATGGCATGAACCGGCTGGGCGATCCGCAGAATTCGCCGCTGGTGAAGCTGATCAACACCACCTACGAGCAGACCTCTTGGGACAACCCTTCGCTGATCAACACCGGCATCGCGCAAGCGCAGACGGGCGTGGTCGCGTGGTTCAAGCGCGTGATCCTGCGTCAAGGCCAACCCAAGCCGGCGGCAACGACGGCGAACGGCGAGCAGATCCCGATGGGCCCCGTGGGACGCGAGTTCTCGGACGTGGCGCGGCTGGTGGTCACGCGCGACAACCAGTCGCTGATGGGCAATTACATGACCGCGCTGTCGAAGATCCGCACGCGCTTCAACCTGATCAACAACCAGGGCGACCCCGGCCCGGGCGCGCTGCTGCTGATGCGCCAAACGCTGGAAGGCAAGGACTCCGAGCTGGCCGATGCGCTCAAGCTGGTCGACGAGCAGTTGCTGGCGGGCCTGACCCCGGCGCAACGCGAGACCCTGCGGCCGTTGCTGGTGCGCCCGCTGATCCAGGGCTATGCCGTGGCGATGCAACCGGCACAGACCGAGCTGAACAAGGTCTGGAACGCGCAAGTGTTCCAACCCTTCTCGCAAAGCCTGGCCGACAAGTACCCGTTTTCGACCAAGGCCGGCATCGAGGCCAGCGGTGAAGAGATTGGCCAGGTCTTCGGCCCGCAAGGCAGCATTGCCAAGTACGTGAACGACACGCTGGGCCCGCTGACCGTGCGCCGGGGCGACATCCTGACCGCGCGCACCTGGGGCGACATGGGCATCGACCTGCAACCCTCGTTCACCGCCAACTTCGCACAGTGGGTCGCCCCGCTGGCCGGTGGCGCGGCGGGTTCCGGCGCCGCCAGCCAGCCGCAGACGCTGTTCCAGATTCAGCCCAAGCCGGCCAGCGGCGTTACGGAATACACGATTGAAATCGACGGGCAGCAACTGCGCTACCGCAACACGCCACCGCAATGGGTGAACTTCGTGTGGCCCAACGCACAGGGCGCGCCGGGCGCGCGCATCACGGCCACCGCCTTTGACGGCACTGTGGTCGAGATCGTCAATGAACCCGGCCGCTTCGGCCTGGAACGCCTGATCTCGGGATCGCAGCGCAAGCCCAATGCCGACGGCAGTTTCGAGATGAGCTGGACCAAGTCCAACATCACGGTGCCGGTCAAGCTGCGCATCATCAGCAACGCCCAAGCGGCCAGCGCCGGCGGCACCGAGCCGGGCAGCCAAGGCCTGCGCAACCTGCGCCTTCCCGCCACGGTGGTGGGCGCTTCCCCTCAAACCCCCGTCGCCCCGACGCCTGCCGGAGCGCAGCAATGAGCCATCCGCAGTCACCCATGTTCCGTACGGCATACTTCGGCAAAATCCCGTCGCGCGGCGACTTCGTCAAGAACACCTCGCACCCCCAGCTGATGGCGACGCTGGATGCATGGGTCGCCAACACCATGGAGATCCTGGCGCAGGATCCCCACTGGAAGACGCTGTACGACGAGGCCCAGCCCGTGCCCTTCGCGGTGCTGGGCTCGCGCGGCAAGCTGGCCATAGCAGGCCACTTGCAGCCCAGCCGCGACCAGTCCGGGCGGCGCTTTCCGTTCATCACCGCGACTTCGGTGGAAGTGGCGCGCCCGCTGGATTTCATTGCGCGCAGCCCGCTGGCGTTCAGCCGCATGTGGAACCGCATGGGTAGCGCCGCCGCGCAATTGATGCTGCCCGGCGACCCGGCCGCCGCGCTACAGACGCTGAACGATCTTGAAGGCGAAATCCGCACCGCCGCCGACGATGGCTTTGACGCCTTTGTCGACCTGCAAACCATCGAGCGCGTCGAGGCCATGCTGCGCAGCAACGGCCATGCCGCCAGCGTGCACGACATTGTGTTGGCGCTGGGCATACTGCTGGCGCCCGTGATGTCCAGCGGATCATCGCAGTTGGACACGGGCCTGGCCCTGCCGCTGCCGGACGACCCGCTCTACATCAATCTGGTCGCCACGTACTGGATGACGCTGATTGCGCCGTTCCTGACCCGCGCCGACTTCGAGATTGCGATGTTCGTTGGGCAGGTGGCGGGCAAGCATCGGCTGGTGGTGGGCTTTCGTGGCGCCTCGCCGCAAACGCTGGCCAGCCTGCTGTCCACGCCGCAGACCTTGGCGCAGCACTACATCGTGCTGGAAAGCGCCCCCTGGGTGCGCGACCACGTCAGCGCCAGCCATGGCCTGGCCAAGCTGTCGAGCTATCTGGATCAACCGCGGCTTTCCTTGCGCCAGGCGCTGGAAACGTTCCGCGAAGTCTTTATCGGAGCCTAGCGCATGCGCACGCTTATTCTTGCCCTGGCCGCCGCCCTGTCCTGCGCGGCCCATGCCCAGGATGCCGCCACGGTGGTTCCGGCCAACGTCATTCCCCAACCCGGCCAGGTGGTGGCCAGCGGCGCCGTGCCCGACGAGGCCACCAAGGCCGACGTGCTGGCGCGTCTGCAAAAGGTCTATGGCGTGGGCAACGTGATCGACCGCATCGACGTGGGCGGCGTGGTGGCGCCGCCAAACTGGTCGCAACACGTGAGCAAGCTGCTGGACAGCCCGCTCAAGCAGATCAACCGTGGCCAGCTTGAAATCGACGGCACGCAGATCCGCCTGCGCGGCGAGGTCGACAACGAAGCGTCGCGGCAGCAGATTGCCAGCACGTTCGCCACGTCCTTGAACCCCACCTACAAGATCGTCAACGGCCTGCGCGTATCGGCCAGCAAGGACGAACAGGATGTGCTGGACAACCTGCTGAGCGACCGCGTCGTGGAGTTCGAGACGGGCAGCACGCGCCTGACCTCTCGCGGCCGCGAACTGCTGGACCGCGTGGCCGACGCGGTGCCCAAGCTGCGCGCCGACAAGATCCAGATCATCGGGCATACCGATAGTTCAGGCAGCCGCAGCACCAACCTGGCGCTAAGCCAGGCGCGCGCGGATGCGGTGCGTGATTATCTGGTGGACAAGGGCCTGCCGGTCTCGCGCTTCGAGGCCATGGGCGCAGGCCCCGACCAGCCGGTGGCCACCAACGCCACGGCGGAGGGACGCGCGAAGAACCGGCGCATCGAGTTCCGCGCCGCGCGCTGAGGCGGCGCTGGGCGTGAAGTTTCGGCCTTGAGGCTTCGGATTCGGCTTGGGCTTGGGCTTGGGGGCTTCAGGCCCCGGCCGTCAGGAGTTCTCGCCCGCCTTCTTGATGCCCAGCAACTCTTCCAGGCCCGACAGGGTCTCGTCGTTCTTGACCACGGTGCGCAGCCACAGGTGCAAGGACATCTCGCCCCAGCTTGCGGCTTTGTCGGCCAGATAGGCGACGGGGCTGTGCGGCTCGGTGCGGCGGAAGAAATCGGCCACCTCGCGCAACTGCGCCAGGGCTTGCTCGCGCGTCTGGATCGGGCCGCGCGCGGCATGCGGCACGGCGTCGCCGGCCGGTGCGGTGGAAGAGTTTTCGGCGCCGGGGAATGCGTTGACAGCAGTCAAGGTGGGCTCCACACGGGTGGGAACGGCGGGCGCCCCCTGAGTCGACGTTGGTGTCGGCGCTGGCGTGATGTCGGCGCGCACCAGCAGGCCCGCGTCGCGCGCAAACCGGTGCGCCAGTTCGGTAACGTTGCGCAGCGCTTCACGCACCCGCGAAAACGCCGGGCTCTCGTCGCCCAAGCGCTCGTCCAGCGTGCGCTCAAGCTGCGCCAGCGCCTGGGCGCAACCCTCCAGTTGGGTGTCCAGTTCGGAATAGAACGACGGCGGGGTGTCGCGCCGCGCGGCATCAAAACGGTCAAGCGTGAGCTTGCCCCGGGTCAGTTCGTTGGCATTGTCGGGCGTGCGCTTGACGGCGTTGGCCAGTTGGCTGGCGGCTTCCCACAGCACCGCGCCGTAACGCGCGCCGTCGGCCTGCGTCAGCGGAATCTCGCCGATCAGTTGCTGCGAACGCGACAACAACCACGCCAGGTTGCCCACGCGCTGCTGCACGTCGCCATCCTCGGGCACGGGATGCAGGCCTTCCCAATAGTCGCGGCACAGGCCGTCGATCAACAGGTAGCCGTCGCGCAGGCCCGCAAAGCCGCGCGTCTTGGCCCAGGCTTCGGCCAACCACGAGGCAATGCGGATGTCCTTGCTGCGATTGCGCAAGACTTCGGAACAGATGCGCGCGACTTCCGGCCAATCGGCTTCTTTCAGGTCTATGACCCAATCGCCCTGGTCCAGCTGGGGGTCGTCGTGCCGACGCGCTTCGCGGATGGCGTCGAACTCGGGGGAAAACACCAGGTCCACGCCGCAGGGCGCATCGCCGGGTATCGGTAGCAACAAAGCGTTGATGTCGGTCATATCGCAATGGAGAGGTGACGAAAGCTGGCGGCAGCAAGCCCAGACAGGCGATGCAGACGGGCGGCCAGCGGCGGCAATGGCGGAAATCATCCCACATTCGCTTACGCATAACGTTCAAAGATGACACGTCCTATTACAAGGCGCATCACGATGCATCGTTATTATTTGCGCTCCTATCCCAAGGAGCGTCCATGACGACGAAATCGATTCGTATGCTGCCCAACGGGCACTTCATTGCCGGCGCACCCCGCCGTGCGCCCGACGGCACCTATGTAGGCGGCGAAGGCCCCATCACCCGCGCGCCCGACGGCAGCTACGTGGCCGGCACCCCGCAGCGCGCACCGGACGGCACCTACAAAGGCGGCGGCGGCCCCGTGCGCATGGCGCCCGACGGCACCTTCGTGGTCGGGCCCGCCCGGCGCGCGCCGGACGGTACGTATCTGTAGGCCCCCGCTGTAGCTCAAGCTGTAGCGCATGCTGTCGCTCAAGCTGTAAGCCCAAGCCATAACACCAAGCACTCGCCCAGCCATGTCCCAACGCTCTGTTATCCGCAAAGGCGACAAGACGTCGCACGGCGGCGTCGTCGTGACCGGCGATGAAACCGTCATCATCTTCGGCCAACCCATGGCGCGGGTTGGCGACCGCGTCACCTGCCCCAAATGCGGCGACACACACACCATCGTGGAAGGTGTGCAGAACGTCAGTTCAGACCGCATGACGGCGCTGGAAGGCATGCGCACGTCCTGCGGCGCAACACTGATCGCCAGCCAGAATTTCTATCAGCTTGAGTTTGGCTAGGGGCCGGAACCCTTCCTCCCGCTATTGGCCGCACACCAATAATCGGAGTACCGTGCATAAGTATGGGAGGCAGCAATTCCCCCATGCACTACGGAGGGACCCAGCTCATGGTCATTGGTCGACCTCAGCGGCCGGCGGTCCGAACGCCCTCGATGCTTCGCGCTTTATGCGGCATTGCTTTGTTGTGGATGCTGGCAATCGCCAGCGCCTGGGGCGAAACCCCACCAGATAGCGCCCAGCGGCGATCCGCCATCGTGCTATCCCTGGACGGCATCGTCGGCCCCGCCACGGCGGATTATCTGATCCGCGGCCTGGCTGCGGCGCACGCACAGAATGCCGCGGCAGTCATCTTGCGTATCGACACGCCCGGCGGGCTTGATACGTCGATGCGCGACATCATCCGCGCGATACTCGCGTCGCCCGTCCCGGTGATTGCCTATGTGAGTCCCAACGGGGCACGCGCGGCCAGCGCCGGCACCTACATCCTTTACGCCAGCCATGTCGCGGCAATGGCGCCTGCCACGAACCTGGGCGCGGCTACGCCCGTTGCCTTGGGCGGTGGGTTTCCCAAGCCGGACGAGAAAGAGCCCGGGTCTGGCGACAAGCCCGCCGAGACGTCGTCCGATAAGTCGCCCGAGACGTCGCCCGCAAAGTCTGCCGATAAGGCCACAGATAAGGCCACGGACAGCAATGGCGACAAGTCCTCGGCAAAGCAAGCCGTAGACAAGCCACCCGCAGCGGCCCCCAAGAACGCCAGCGAATCCAAAGCCATCAACGACGCAGTCGCCTACATCCGTTCACTGGCTGCCTTGCGCGGGCGCAATGCCGACTGGGCGGAAGACGCCGTGCGCTCGGCGGCCAGCCTGTCAGCCCGCGAAGCCCACGCGCAGCAGGTGATTGACCTGATCGCCGACGACATCCCGGACCTGCTGGAACAGGCGGATGGCCGCACCGTCAGAGTCGGCAATTCCCAGATTGAACTGCAAACCAAGGGGCTGCAGGTACAGCACAGAGAACCCGATTGGCGCACGCGCCTCCTGAGCGTCATCACGAATCCCAACCTGGCGCTCATGCTGTTGATGGTTGGTGTGTACGGCCTGATATTCGAATTCATGAACCCGGGCGCCCTCTATCCCGGCGTGGTCGGCGCGATATGTCTGCTGGTCGGACTCTACGCCTTGTCCGCGCTACCACTGACCTATGCCGGACTCGCGCTTGTCTTGCTGGGCGCCGCGCTCATGGTGGCGGAAATATTCACGCCGTCGATCGGCATTCTGGGAATAGGAGGCGCCATCTCCTTCGTGCTGGGCTCGCTCTTGCTGGTCGACACGGAGTCACCCGCCTACGAGGTATCGCTTCCGCTCGTGGCGGGCGTGGCCGTGGCAAGCCTGGGGATGACGTTCCTGATTGCCCGGCTGGCGCTGCGATCACGCCGCGCGCCGATCGTCAGCGGTGCCGAAGCGCTGATCGGGCAGCGCATCAAAGTGCTTAGCTGGAACGGAGAACAAGGCCATGTCGCCGCGTCCGGAGAACGCTGGCGGGCGGTTGGCCCCGAGGGCCTGGCGCCTGGCGACACGGTAGTGATCGCGGCCGTGCACGGTGTCACCTTGCATGTGCGCGCGGACACCCCTCTTTTGCCGCCCGAGCCCACCCGGGGAGGATGAAGCCTCAACGTAACGCCAACCCTACTCAGGAGCCTGCCATGTTTACGCAACTCGCCTTCTACGGCCCCATCGTTGTCCTGATAATCGGCATCTTCGCCCTGTCGGTGCGGATCCTGCGCGAATACGAGCGCGGTGTCATCTTCACGCTGGGACGCTTCACCGGCGTCAAAGGCCCCGGCCTGATCCTGATGGTTCCGGTGATCCAGCAAATGGTGCGCGTGGACCAGCGCATGAGTGTTTTCGACGTCCCCAGCCAGGACGTCATCTCGCGCGACAACGTATCGGTCAAAGTGAACGCCGTCATCTACTTTCGCGTGATTGATCCGGAACGCTCCGTGATCCAGGTAGAGAACTTCCGGCAAGCCACCAGCGAACTGGCGCAGACGACCCTGCGCTCGGTCCTGGGCAAGCACGACCTGGACGAAATGCTGTCCGAGCGGGACAAGCTGAACAACGACGTGCAAGAGATTCTGGATGCGCAAACCGATGCGTGGGGCATCAAGATGGCGAACGTGGAGATCAAGCACATCGACCTGAACGAAAGCATGATCCGCGTCATCGCCCGCCAGGCCGAGGCAGAACGCGAACGGCGCGCCAAGATCATCCACGCCGAAGGCGAAGAACAAGCCGCCCAAATGCTGCTGAACGCCGCCCGCACCCTGTCGCAGCAACCTGAAGCCATGCAATTGCGCTACCTGAGCACACTGGCCATGATCGGCGCGCAGAACAACTCCACCATCGTGTTCCCCTTCCCCACCGAGCTGGGTCAGGTGCTGAAGGGAATGGTGGGGAAAAATCAGGGGGATGTGTCGGCGGCGGGGTAGATCGCGGCGTAGATCGAGGGCTAGCGCGCGTCGCCGAACTGAAGGCACTGACGCGACGCCGGAAACATTACGCGGCCAGGTCGGAGAAGTTGGTGATCTTTACGGCTCCGTCCGGGAACCGAGCGATCACCTCAAGTTCGCCTCCCATTGCCTCAATGTGGCTGCGTAGCGTTGAGATATACATGTCCGTGCGCTTCTCCATCTTTGCGATGGAAGGCTGTTGGACGTGCAATACCTCAGCCAGAACCTTCTGCGACAAGCCCCGCGCCTGTCGCAGTTCGTGAAGCGGCATTTCCTGGAGCATATGCTTGGTAGCCGCCTTGGCGCGAAGCTGCGATTCCGGCGACATGGCGGCTCGGAGCATTCCAAATTTCTTAGCCATTTATCTGCCCTTCCTTACGCAATAGATTTAAATGATCGTCATATAGCTTGTCTGCCAATGGCACAAAGTCTCGTACCAACGATCGTTACCGGTCTTGTCCCCACCGATCAACAAGATTGCTGCCCGTCTTGGATCAAAGGCATACAAGGTACGCAAGGGGCGGCCTCCGGCTTGAGTTCTGAGCTCCCGCATATGCTCGTGCCTAGAGGCGTTGATCCCGCTCGAATGTGGGAACCCTAGGGTCGTGCCTCGCTCTTCCAAAAGTCCGACTGTTGCGGCGACAGCCTCCTGTTCGCCCTCGGACAGACTATTCCACCAGACCTCAAACTCGTCGGTGAATTCAACTTCCCAGGCCATCATTCCCCCGTCCTCAGCAAGTGGGGAAACTATAGCCCCCAAGGAATATTCCCTCAAGGGAATATTCCCGCTTTTGACGCTTTGGTCGGCCTTGGTTGAGTTTGCGCAGAGGCATTCAAGTCATGAGCAATTCGGACGCCCAATGAAAAATGCCCCAGTCGCTAAGCGACTAGGGCATTAATTTCAATACGAATTCTGGTGGGCTGTGAGTGGCTCGAACACTCGACCTACGGATTAAGAGTCCGCTGCTCTACCAACTGAGCTAACAGCCCTACGCAATTCACGCCACTTTGATTCGTTTTCAACCGCGCCGTTTAGTCGATATTTGCTATCGGTATTCGGTGCCGCTGGCTGCGTTTCGTTGTGTGTGCAGTGCGAAGAAGCAAGATTATATGTAGGTTTTTTTGTTTGTGCAAGTCACACGCAAAAAACTTTCATCTTCGCGACATCAAGCTGCGTATCCGCCATCCACCGCCAGGCTAGCCCCCGTCACGTAGCGCCCTTCGGGGCCGGCCAGAAACGCGACCATGCAGGCGATGTCGCGGGGTTCGCCGTAGTGCGGCAGGGACAGCACGGCCACCAGTTCGCTCGCGTGGTCACCATTTGCCGGATTCATGTCGGTGTTGATCGGGCCGGGGTGCACCACGTTGACGGTGATGCCGCGTGGGCCCAGGTCGCGCGCCAGGCCTTGGCTCAGGCCGATCAGCGCGGACTTGCTGGCGGCGTACAGCGCCACGCCCGGGCGGCCGGCGCGCTCGGCCAGGCAACTGCCGATGTTGATGATGCGGCCGCCGTCGGGCATGGATGCCTGCGCGGTGCGGATGGCGACGAAGGGTGCGCGCACGTTGATGTTCATCATGCGTTCGTAGTCGTCCAGGCTGGTGTCACCGATTTCGCCGGTGACGAATATGCCTGCGTTGTTGACCAGCACATCCACCGGCCCCAGCGCGCTGATGGCCTGCTCCACCGCTAGGCGTGTGGCCAGCGCGTCTTCGGCGTCGGCCTGGATGGCGACGACGCGGCGGCCGTCCACCGACAGTTCCGTTGCCAACGCTTGCGCCATGTCGGCGGAAGACACGCTGACGTAGGTAAAGGCCACGTTGGCGCCGTCGGCGGCCAGGCGTCGCACGATGGCCACGCCAATGCCGCGGCTGCCGCCGGTAACGAATGCCACTTTCCCGTTCAAGTTGCCCATGCTTCATCCTTAATTTGTAGTGATCAGTACAAATATCATCGCCGCACACGATTTCTTTCGTCAACCATTTTTTTATCGATCAACACAAAATAGGCGACGCGAGTAAAATCCCGCCATGGCAGAACGTGGGCGTCCCCGGAACTTCGACCGGGACCAGGCCTTGCAAAAGGCCATGGAGGTTTTCTGGTCGAAGGGATATGAAGGCGCATCGCTTGCGGATTTGACCGAGGCGATGGGGATCAACTCGCCCAGCCTATACGGCGCATTCGGCTCAAAAGAAGGACTATTCCGCGAAGCCGTGGCGCTGTATCGCGACACAACGGGCGGGTCGTCGCGGCGCGCTCTGCAAGATGGCGCCACCGCGCGCGACGGCGTCCAGGCCATGTTGATGTCGGCAGCCGAACGCTACACCGCTCCGGGCACCCCGCCCGGCTGCATGATCGTGCTGGGCGCGCCGTCCGGCAGCGTGCACCACGACAGCGTCGGCGGATTCCTCTGCGATAGCCGCCGAGAAATGCAAAGCCGCATCCAGGCCCGCTTGTCGGGCGGCGTGGACAACGGCGAATTGCCGGCCGGCGTCGACGTGAAAGGCCTGGCGGCCTTCTACACAACGGTCCTGCATGGCATGTCGATCCAGGCGCGCGATGGCGCCAGCCGCAAGACGCTGCAATCCGTGGCGCGCCAGGCCATGTGCGCCTGGGACGCGCTGACGGGCAGCCGTCCGCCGTCGGGCGTTCCGCCGGCCGGCAACGCCCGTTCCTGACGGATACCGCCATGTTCCGCCTTGACCTTCGGCGCCTGATCCTGTGGATCTGTTTGCTGTCGGTGGTATTGGTACTGGCGGGCGGGCTGCATGCCAGTTATCTGGTGCAGCGCGACTTGCTGCTGCACAACGCGCTTGAGGTCAACCGCGCCTACGCTTCGAAGCTTGCCGTCACCACCGACCTGTTCCTGGCCGACCTGCGCCGATACCTGGCGTACAGCGCCGACGTGCTGGCCGACATGGAAGCCCGGCCCGAATTGATGGCCGAGGAAACGCGGCGGCAGCAAGCGCAGCTGGGCCACTTCAATTCCAGCATGGTGGTGTCGCCGACCGGCAAGGTGATCGCGGTGTCATCGGCGTACCCGCAGTTGCTGGGCCAGCATCTGGCCAGCGATGCGTCCCAACACGCGATCCGCACGCAGCAGCCCGCCATCAGCGAACCCTACCAAGCCAACTCCGGCCGCTGGGTGATTCTGTATTCGCATCCGATTTTCTCGCGCGACTACCGCTACCTGGGCTATATCGCCGGCACGCTGTACCTGCATGAAGACAATGTGCTGGATCGCCTGCTGGACAAGCACTTCTACCGTGACGACTCCTATCTGTACGTGATGGATCGCAATGGCACGTTGATCTATCACCCGGATCGCAGCCTGCTTGGCCGCAAGGCGCCCGACAACGACGGTTTCGCCGCCGCGCGGCGCGGTGAAACTGGCGAACGACGCTTCACGGACACGCACGGCAACGACATGCTGGCCGGCTATGCGCCGGTGCCCAGCACCGGCTGGAGCATCGTCGCGGAACGGCCCGTGGCCAGCACCTTGCGCCCCTTGGTCGACTTGCTGATCGCCACCGCCCGCAACACGCTGCCCTTGCTGCTGCTGTCCATCGCCACGATCTGGCTGTTGTCGGGCTGGATCGCGCGCCCGCTTGGCGAGCTGGCCAGCATTGCCCGGCGCATGCAGGACCCGGATTCCGCCGATAGCCTACGCGGCGTGCGGTCCTGGTATTTTGAGGCGGCCGAGCTCAAGCGCGCGTTGCTCATCGGCCTGGCACCGATACATCACAAGATTCGGGACCTGCGCCGCGAAAGCACGACGGATACGCTGACGGGCTTGTTGAACCGCCGTGGCCTGGACGAAGCGATGGCGCTGCTGCAAGCAGAGGGTTCGCCCGTGGCCTTGCTGGCCATCGACATTGACCGCTTCAAGACCATCAATGACCGCTTTGGCCACGTCGCGGCGGACCGCGCGTTGCAGGCGCTGGCAGCGGTCATGAACGAAGGCTCGCGCGCGGGCGACACGCTGGCGCGCGCCGGTGGCGAAGAGTTCGTGGTGTTGATGCCGGGCGCATCGCTACGATCCGCGGCGATGGCCGCCGAACGCCTGCGTCACCGCATTGCCAACCAGCAGATGCCCGATGCCATCGGCACACGCATCACGGTGTCGGTGGGCGTGGCGCGCTTTCCCGACCATGGCGCCACACTGGAAACCGTCTACCAACGCGCGGACCAGTCGCTGTACCACGCCAAGAACCACGGCCGTGACGGGGTCTACGTCGCCGACGACACCGCGCCCGACGGCGCGCGGCGGGTGACACCGGAGGAATAGCGGGGGCGCCAAGCCGGGGGCGCCAAGCCGCGGGCGCCAAGCGGCGTTTTTCACGCCGCCTGATGGCTGCCGCGCTAGCCGACTATTTCGCCTTCGGGGCGGGCGCGGTCGGCGGCTTGCGCATCTGTTCCAGCAAGGGTCCGCAGGCATTCTCATCGTTCGTGCTGGGTGCAATCAGCGCCAGCAAGCCTGCCGCCGGCGTCAGCAACACGCCCAGCGCCACCATGCCCGCGCCGCGCGCGGCCAGCGGCCCCACGTGTACGCCCACATCGGGGTCGCCGAAAGTGCCACGCACGTACAAGGGCGAACGCAGGGAAAAGATGCGGAAGCCCTTGCTGTCAGGCGTGATGTCCATATCGATCTTCTCGTTTTTGAAGTCGGCGCTGCCGGTAATGCTGATCAAGGCATTTTCTGTGTCGAAGACAAAAACGCGCGGCGTCATCTGGCCGTTCTTCATGACAAGGTCGGCGGCGCCGCAATTGATATTCACCTCATCGTCGCCGAACAGTTTGGACACCACGTAGTTGGCCACGTTCAAGCCGGCGATTTCCATCAGGCTGCGGCTGATGACGCCGTCGTTGACCAGCATCTTGACGTCGCCGGTGGCCGTGCCCAACAGCGCCGCCACCGAATTGCCGGTGCCGCTGACGGCCATGTCGCCATTGAGTTCGCCCAGCGTTTTCTGCATGGCGTCGGTAGCGGGGAACAGTTGCTTGAGCCGCAGGCGGCGCGCGCGCAGGTCCACGCGCCCATCCATGGCCTCGCGGGCGCCATCCAGCTTGATGGTGCCGCCGATGGTGCCGCCCGCGATGCCGAAGCGAAATGGGTCGAGCGTCAGCTTGCCGTCCTGAAGCAGCACATGCACCGACAAATCGGACAAGGGCAGCTTGCTGTCGTGCACGATGCGGCCTGCATCCAGCTCAACGTCCGCGTCCATGTCGCGCCAGCGGTCGGTGCGGAACGCCTGCGTGGGCAGCACCTTGCCGCCCTTGGGCTTGGCCGGCGCGTCCTTGGCCTTGTCGGCGGGGGCCGCCTTGGTGCCGTCGGCCGGCACCCCGATCAAGGGCCCCAGGTCCACCATGCGCAATTGCTTGGACAACAATTTCCCGGTGAGCTTGGGCCGGGGCGCGCCCAGCGCGAACGAGATGTCGCCGTGCAGATCGCTATTGCCGACCTTGCCGTTGAAATCCTTGTAGTCGAACACCGCGCCGCCGGGATTCTTCAGCTTGGCCACCAGGTGCCCGTCCGTGGAATACGGGGGTGTGTCAGGCAGCGTCACGCCGGTCAGCGGATACAACTGCGCCATCGACGCACCCGCCAGTTTCAGGCGCAGGTCCAACGCGCCCAGGTTGGCGGGGTCGGTCAAGGTGCCGGTGACCGACGCCTTGGTGCCGCCAATGGCCACGTCGGCCTGTATAGGAAACGGTTGTTTGGGATCCTGCATGGCCAGCATGCCGCCAACCTTGCCTTCGCCCTGGGTCGCGAGGCCCTTGAATTTGCCATCCACTTTCCACCCGAAGACGTAGTCACGGGGCGCGGGCGCCTGCCCGTCCTGGGGCACGAAGGCGGCGCCGGCCACGTCCGCGAAAGGCACGGGCTTGCCCAAGGGATCCACCAGCACCGTCAGATCCGCCTTGAGAACCTCGTCGACGTAGCCGACCCGACCCTTGTCGAATCCGATCTCGTTGATGTCCAGTACCCACGGCGACGGTTCGCCGGATTCGGGCAGCGTGAAGACCCAGTTCGCGCGGCCATCGGCCAGGCGTTCCAGGTCGGCGGCGGGCTCGGTCAGTTGGATCTTGCGGATGACCACGCGCTGGCGCAGCAGCGGCAAGGGCGCCAAGCTGAATTCGCCGCGCTTGAGCGTGGCGAAATGCGGCGCCTTTGCCCATGGCGCATTGCCCACCGAGATGTCATTGGCGACGACGTGCGGCCAGGGCACCCAGGCGCGCCATCCGCCCTCGGCCGGCTCGCGGCCCCATTCGACGCTCAGGTCGCCATTGATGGCGAAGGGCCGCCCGATGGCGGCGCTGGCGCGTTCGTTGATCATGGGCTTGGCCCGGTTCCAATCGAAGGTGGCAATCACCACCACGAACACCAGCACGATGAGGGCCATAGCCCCTACAATCCCGATCGCTATTTTTCTTGTGCGCGTCATGGTTATCATCCTTGGCGTTATGGCCAGCCTGTGACCGCCGGCGCTCGTTACCATCAAGGGTATCGCGG
Organism: Achromobacter spanius; assembly: GCF_002812705.1. Classification (NCBI taxonomy): domain Bacteria; kingdom Pseudomonadati; phylum Pseudomonadota; class Betaproteobacteria; order Burkholderiales; family Alcaligenaceae; genus Achromobacter; species Achromobacter spanius. The sequence continues at coordinate 482,188 of NZ_CP025030.1, forward strand.
CCCATCAGCAGGGTTAAGCTTCCCGGCCCCATAATGTGTGCGGATTTTTCCAGATGAATACGGCGCGGGCGGGGCGACAATGCACGGCAACGCCATGCCGTCGCGTCTGCGCGCAGCATGCGGCGTGCCTGGGGCGCTCGGCGCACTGCTATGCAGTTACAAAGCGAAATGGCTTCGACCGTTCCGCACAACCTGGAGGCCCAATGCGGCATTCAACCTTGATTTTTGTCGTGGCGGCGTTTGCGCTACTGACGCTTAGCCGCTTGGCGCTGGCCGCCTGGCAGTGGCAGCGCGTGCGCAATGCCGGCGGCCTGGTCCCCTTGCTGCTGGGCGGGCTGCGCATCGACGCGCATCAGATCGCCGTGCTGGCCGCCTTGCCGGCGGTGTTGTCCCCCTTGCTGGGCCACTTTCCCATTGCCGCATCGATAGCCGGCTACTGGTATCTGGTCGCCTTCATCCTGCTGGCCTTCCTGGAAGTGGCCTCGCCGCCATTCATTCTGGAATACGACTCGCGCCCCAACCGGTTGTTTGTCGAATACCTGAAGCATCCGCGCGAAGTCTCGGGCATGCTTTGGCGCGGCTACAAGCTGGCGCTGCTGGGCGGTTTTGGCGCCCTGGCCATCATTGGGTGGGGTGCATTCAATCTATTCGGCCACGCCCAACCGGACGCGCAGCTTGCGTGGTGGCAAATGCCGATCGCCAGCGTGGTCATCCTGGCCATCGTCATTCTTGCCATACGCGGCACGCTGAGCCACCGGCCCATCAACCCGTCGTCGGTGGCCTATTGCTCGGACGGCATGCTCAACACGCTGGCGCTGAACTCGCTTTACAACGTGTTCTACGCCATCTACAGCATGAAGAACGAAAAGTCGGCGTCGGCGGTATACGGCGGCATGGACGAGGCCAAGATGCATGAGCGGGTGCTGACGCAGTCCGGCCTGCCCAACCCGCCCGCCAACCCCGACTACCCCAGCCTGCATCGCCAGACCGCCACGCGCAAGACGGCGCGCCCGCTGAACCTGGTGATCATCCTGGAAGAAAGCCTGGGCGCGCAGTACAGCGCGGGGCTGGGCGGCGCCAACCTGACGCCGGAACTGGACGCGCTGGCGCGCGAGGCCTGGACCTTTACCCGCGCCTATGCCACCGGCACCCGTTCCGTGCGCGGGCTGGAAGCGGTGACCACCGGTTTTCTGCCGACGCCGGCCCAAGCCGTCTTGAAACTGCCCCGTTCGCAACGCGGCTTTTTCTCATTGGCCGATCTGCTGGGCCGCCATGGCTACCATTCGCGCTTCATCTACGGCGGCGAATCGCACTTCGACAACATGAAGGGCTTCTTCCTAGGCAACGGCTTCAAGCAAATCGTTGACCGCGCCGACTTCGTCGACCCCGCCTTCGTGGGCACCTGGGGCGCCTCGGACGAAGACATGTTCAATCAGCTAGACCGCCTGCTGCGCGAGGACGGCGACAAGCCCACCTTCACGCTGGCCTTCAGCGTATCGAACCACACCCCTTGGGAATACCCCGCCGGGCGCATCCAGACCGAAGGCAACCCGGCCACCGTGGAAAACACCGTGCGCTATGCGGACTGGGCCCTGGGCCAGTTCTTTGAACGCGCCAAGGCCTCGCCCTATTGGGAGAACACCGTGTTCCTGGTGGCGGCCGACCATGACTCGCGCGTGTTCGGCGCCAGCCTGGTGCCCGTGCGCCACTTCCATATTCCTGCCGTGATCCTGGGCGGAGGCATCGAAGCGCGCCGCGACGACCGCCTGATCAGCCAGATCGACCTGCCCCCCACCCTGCTGTCCTTGATTGGCGTGGACACCGAGCACCCGATGATCGGCCACGACCTGACACGCAGCACCCCGGGCCGGGCCATCATGCAGTACGACAGCACCTACGGCTATCTGAAGGAAAACGACCTGCTGGTGCTGGCGCCCAACAAGACGCCGGTGCAGTACCGCTACACCGCGCCGGAAGACTATGCGCCCGTCGCGCTAAACCCTGAACTTGCCACCGAAGCGCTGGCGCATGCGCTGTGGCCCAGTTGGGCGTACCGCGAGGGCCGCTACTGCCTGCCCGGGCACACGCCCGAAACCACCGCCGCGCCCTCGTCGGAAAATCCGCGATAGCGACAGCGGCTGTTACGACAGCGGCCGTGACTACACCGGCCTTTTGAAACCCCGGCGCGCCTTGTCACTCAGCGCATGGCAATGGCAGCCCGGGCTGTGGTCATTGACCATGCCCACCGACTGCATGAACGCGTAGACGGTGGTGGGGCCCACGAATTTCCAGCCGAGCTTCTTCAGCGCCTTGGACAAGGTAATGGACTGTTCCGAGGTCGAAGCGCCCAAGGTGGACGGCGCCCCCGCCGGCGCCTCGAAGCGCCAGAAGAACGCGGCCAGCGACCCCTCTTTGTCGATCATTTCCAGCGCGCGGCCCGCATTGTTGATGACGGCTTCAATCTTGCCGCGATGGCGCACAATACCGGCGTCGGCCAGCAAGGCCTGCACCTGCTTGTCTCCAAACGTCGCCACCCTGGCGGGATCGAAATTGGCGAACCCACGGCGGAACGCTTCGCGCTTGTTCAGGATGGTGCGCCAACTGAGCCCCGACTGAAAACCTTCAAGGCAGAGCTGTTCAAACAGCGCGCGGTCGTCGCCTTGCGGGCGGCCCCATTCGGTGTCGTGATAGGCCATGTATTCGGCGGACGTATCCACCCAGCCGCAACGGGCAAGGCCATCGGGAAAATCGTTTTTGGCGTTCAAGGCAAAGCTCCAGGCGGCGATCAGGCACCGATGCTACCGCAGCAACGTCCCTGAAAAAAGTCGTAGCGGCCGCAGTCGGAATCCCGCTACTATTTGCAGCGCAGATCCCGCGCTGGCCACGTCCCAGCGCGCCCCGGATCCCCGACGGGCTTGCGCCGATGCAAGCCCGTTTTGCGTCTACTCCCCCCACATGTCGCCACCCCCAACATGTCGCTGCTAGAGACCGCTGTCCTTACGTTCGTGTCGCCCGCCGTTCTGGCCGGTGACAAGCCGGACGCCAACCCTTGCCTGGATTGCGGGGCCTGTTGCTCGCATTTCAGGGTGTCGTTCTATGTCGGCGAACTGGCGGGTGAAAACGGCGGCCAGGTGCCGTTGGACCTGGTGACCCAGATGAGCCCATTGCGAGCCTGCATGAAGGGCACCGAGATGGGCGGCGGCCGCTGCGTGTCGTTGCGCGGAGAACTGGGCCAGCCCGGCATCCACTGCGCCATCTACGAAAATCGCCCCACGCCCTGTCGGGAATTCGATATCTGGATGCCGGACGGTTCGCCCAATCCGGATTGCCAGCGGCTGCGGCTGGGCTTGGGCCTGCCGCCCGTGGCGCCCCGCCCCGATGCGGAAAACGACCCGCAAGGGCCGATGCATCCGGATCAGCCGGCGGCGGCATAAAGCGGGTTGAGGCAGCTCAGCAACTGAAAGTTAAAGCGGCCGCAATCCAGCTAGATAGCGCGTGGGCGTCATGCCGAAGGCGGCGCGAAAGCTGCCGATGAACGCGCTGGTGCTTTCATATCCCACCGACAACGCAGCCTGCGTCACCGAGCCGCCCCGGCACAGCATTTCCAGGGCGCGCAACAAGCGCGCCTGCTGGCGCCATTGCCCCAGCGTCACACCCGTCTCTTGGCGAAAGCGCCGCATCAGCGTGCGCGACGACATGTTCAGCCGTTGCGCCCATTCGTCGATGCCCGCCGTGTCGTCCGGCGTATCCAGCAAGGTATGGGCAAGATCCTGCAAACGCGGATCAACCGGCATGGGCAAGGGCTGCGGCGCATGCGCGCGCGTATCCAGTTCATGCAGCAGTACATCGAATAGCTGCGCCAGATAAGCGTCGGAGATGTCGCCGGGCTGGCCGCTGGTGAAGCGGTCGATCAGGGCCTCGATCAATTTGGACGAGGGCCACGACCAGCAACACGCCGGCAAACGGCCGCAGACGTCTTGCCGCACGTACAGGAACGAGCCGCGCGCCTCGCCAAACCAGCGCGCGCCATGCGGCGTGCCGGGCGGAATCCAGCCCAGGCTGCCGGGCATCACCGTCCAAACCTCGCTGCCTGCCTGCACCACCACCAAGCCTTCGTGCACCAGCACCAGCATGCCCTCGTCATGGACATGCGAGGGCACGGCAATTCCTTTGGATACCCGCCGGCCCTGCACGCTGAACGGAGTCAGCAGCATGTCTGGCCGGGCAGGCGCGATAGCCACGTGAAGCATGGTTGGCAAGTTTGAGGTACAGGTTGACGGGTTCCCGTTAGCGGGCGCACATGAAAATGTACATCATTCTCATTAGTCGGGCATCAGCCCCCCGAATGGAGAAATCATATGGACACCACGCGGCTGCGCGACGCCGGCATCAAAGCCACCTTCCCCCGCCTCAAGATTCTTGACCTCTTTTATCAGCACGCGAATCAGCACATGAGCGCGGCCGACATCTACCGCAACCTGCTTTCCGAGCGCAGCAATATCGGCCTGGCCACGGTGTATCGCGTGATTACGCAACTTGAAGACGCCGGGCTGCTCAAACGAACGCAGCTTGACGCCCACACCACGGTGTTCGAACTTAACGACAAGGGACACCACGACCATCTGGTCTGCACGCACTGCGGGCAGATCCTGGAGTCCAGCGACCCCGCCGTGGCGCAATTGGTGCGCAAGATCGCCAAGCAGAACGGCTTCCTGCTGGACTCCTACAGCCTGGTGCTCTACGGAAGCTGCGGCTGCAAACCCGGCGCGCCCGCCATTGCCCACGGAGAATTCGAATGAACCGCGACCACTTTTTCTTTCACGACCTATCCCGCTTTCCCATCGTGACCGCCAAGCACGGCGGCGCCCCCAAGGGCTATGCCGCCACCTGGATACGCGAAATGGAGATGCTGGTGGACAACCCGCAATCCTTCGTCATGGTGGTGCCGGACATGCGCCAGGAAGCCGGCCACGACGACCGCAAAGCCATGATCGAATGGCAGACGCTCAACATGCCCCGCTTGAAAGCGCGTTGCCGCGCCTTCATCGCCGTGGAACGCGAACCGCAGGCGCTGGACAAGATCCGCAAGCGCGGCGAAAAAATGGCGCGCGCCTTCGGCATGCCGTTCCTGGCCGTGGCCACTCCCGCCGAAGCCTTGCAATGCGCGCGTGAGCTGCTGGGCCACAGCGGCCCAGGTGGATTTGTCGTGGACTGATTTGCTGATTTAATGCCGGCTTACTGAGCGCGCCTTCGGGCGCGCTTTGCATTTCTGGCGCGCCGCCGATGTGTTGGTGGCGCGGCCGGCAACGCAGCCCAAGAGGTGACCCATGAGCCAGCCCATGAAGTGACCCATGAAGTGGCCATATCCCGGCGATTGCCGAAATTAGAATGCAATATTGATAATTTTGCGATTGTGGCAGAAGGTGTTGCTGGCATAAATTCCACGCTTGCGAAGGCCGTTTTCGATGCCATCCGCCCGCGCGCGCCGAACTTGCGGCTGCCAAGCACCTGGACTCGACATTGAGATTTACGGCATCCACATCAATGAAGCGATTCCACTTCGATAGCACAGCGCTTCGTTATTTCCTTACCGTCGTCGACACGGGATCCGTCAACGGCGCCGCCGCGAGGCTGAACGTCGTCAGTTCGGCCGTCAGCCGGCAGATCGCGGGTTTGGAACAACGCCTGCAGAACCAGTTGTTCGAGCGGCACCCCAAGGGCATGCGCGTCACCGAAGCGGGCCGCATCCTGGCCGACCACGCGCGCCGGGTGGAAGCCGACGCGGCGCGCACCTATGCCGAGATCGGCGGGCACAATGGCCGCTACACGCAGACCGTGAAAATCGCCGGCGCCCATGGTGTCGCGGCCAATGCATTGCCACCGAAGTTTGCCGCGTTCCAGGCCCATCATCCCTGCGTGCGCTTTCACTTGACGGTGCTGGATGCCGGCCTGGTCACCGAGCGGGTGCGCTCGGCGCAGGCGGACATCGGGGTGACCTACAGCCATGCCGCCGAAAAAGACATCGCGGTGGTCTACGCCCGCCCTGCCGAGATCGTTGCCGTGATGCGGCCCGGCCATCCCCTGGCCGCCCATGGCACGGTGCACCTGACGCAACTGTCGGCGTATCCGCTGGCGCTGCCCGAAGGCGGTAGCGCATTGCGGCGGCTGTTGGACACGGCGGCAAGCCTGTACAACACCACGCTGTCGCCGGCGTTCACGTCCAACTATCCCGAGGCCGTCTACCACTATGTGCTGGCCGGCAATGCCGTGAGCTTGTGTGCGCGACTGACCGCAGCTGCACAACTGAACGACGGCAAGCTCATCTGTCGCCCGGTCGATGATGCCCTGCTCAATGGCGGGCAAATCCAGGTCCAGACCCATGTGTCCCGGCCGCTGCCGGATGCCGCGCACCGCTTCCTGCGTTTCATGCGCAGCGACACGGCGGACCTGTTCTGACCGCTTGAGCGAGGTTGCTCCCCGGCGATCCCGGAGCGGCCTCGGCGCAGGCCGGTGCCGGGACGCCTGGGCCTTGCGTTGCCAAAACAAGAACGTGCCAGTGAAAAATGATCAATTGTTAAATTTGTAATGCATATTTACATTTGACGCGGGTTTATCACCAGATCACGGCGGCGGCCTGATGGCCGGCCACCCTTGCAGGAGCCTCGCGCATGTTTAAGAACCTGAAAATTCGAACCGGACTGTTTGCCGTCCTGACTCTCTTTGTCCTGGCCCTGGCGGGCGCCACCACCATGGGCTGGTCTTTTGCCAAAGCGGCCGACGACGCCGTCGACGACTTGAACCGGGTGTCCACGGAACAGACCCGTCCGCTCTACGAGACCCAGGTGCTGCTGCTGCGCACCCGCATCACGCTTGTAGCCGCCTTCCTGGATGTGCAGGCCGGCCGCGCGTCCCAGGCGCAAGCCAGCGTGGACCAGGCCGCCAAGTTCCTGGGCGACGCACGCCAGCGTTATGCCGTCTTTCAGCAGGTGCCCAAACTGTCTGACGCCGCCCGAAAAATGACGGCGGACCTGGACGGCGTGTTCGACGCTTATGTGCGCAGCATCGATGCGCTGGCGGAAGCGCTACAGAAGCAGTCCGCCGACAACTACGTCAACGCCGTGGCGCAGGCCCGTACCGCCGATGCCCAATTTGAACAGCGGATCAGTGCGCTCCTGAACCACACCGAACGCCGCGCCATCGAGATCAATGACGCCTCGGACCGGCGCTACCTGCAAGCCGAAACCGCCGCGATCATCATGTTGGGCCTGGCCCTGATCCTGGCGATTGGGTGCTGGCGGTTCATCAGCCGCCAGGTGCTGTCGCCGCTGAAAGACGCCGCCGTGCACTTTGACCGCATCGCCTCGGGCGACCTGACGCATCGCGTGGCCGCCGGGGCAGACAACGAGATCGGCGTGTTGTTCGCGGCCTTGAAGCGCATGCAGGAAAGCCTGACGCGCACCGTGGCCGAAATCCGCCGCAGCGTGAATGAAATCAACACCGGCTCGGCCGAGATCGCATCGGGCAACACCAATCTGTCTTCGCGCACGGAAGAGCAGGCCGCATCGCTGGAAGAAACCGCCGCCAGCATGGAAGAGCTGGCCACCGCCGTGAAGCAGAACACCGCACACGCCCACCAGGCCAACGCGCTGGCCGCCGAGAGCCGGAGCGTGGCCATGCGTGGCGGCGAAGCGGTGAATCAGGTGGTGCAAACCATGTCCCGCATCTCGGACAGTTCGCGCCGCATCGCGGAGATCGTCTCCGTTATCGACGGCATCGCGTTTCAGACCAACATCCTGGCCCTGAACGCGGCGGTGGAAGCCGCCCGGGCCGGCGAGCAAGGCAAGGGCTTCGCAGTGGTGGCGGGCGAGGTGCGGTCGCTGGCGCAACGCAGCGCGCAAGCCGCGCGCGAGGTCAAGGACCTGATCGAGCAATCCACGGGCAACGTGGACAGCGGCGCCGAGCAAGTGCGCCAAGCCGGTGAAACCATGCAGGAGATTGTCTCGTCGGTGCAGCGCGTGACCCAGATCATGGCTGAAATCACGGAAGCGTCGACGGAGCAGTCGCTGGGCATCGACCAGATCAACCGTGCCGTCACGCAGATGGACGACGTCACCCAACAGAATGCCGCGCTGGTGGAGGAAGCCGCCGCCGCGGCCTCGTCGCTGGAAGACCAGGCCAAACGCCTGGCCGCAACCGCCGCGTTCTTCAAGGTGCCCGCCGAAACCATTATCGACGTCACGCCGCAGCCAGTTGCGTTAAACCGCGCCTACGCAAGCTGAGACTCAGTGACGATTTCATACTTTCGTATTAATACGTACGTCCCAGGGCGGATGTCGGCTTAAGAGTTGGCCCGGCAGGCCGTTGTCTAAGGGTAAGGTGCCGCGACTCCGCGGCGCCCCCGCCAACCGACGATGAGCCGCCCGCCGCATGAATCGCGCACTTGCCTGTATTTTTTGCCATTCGACGCTGGCACAGGGCGCGCCGCTGCTTGAAAAGAACGGCGCCGCCATCTGCAAAAACTGCGTGGACCAATTCTCGGAACGTTTTACTGAACGAGCGTGGGTCATGGCGGCCACGCTGGAAGAACAGCTGGATGTGCTGCTGGAAGAAAGCAGGCGCGCGTTGGCGCAAAGTGAATCGCTGTCCGAACGCGCCCGCAGTTGCGGATTAAGCCTGCACGCCTTGTCGGGTGCGGCGACTCGCACACCGTCCTGAAAGGCGAAACGGGGACATATGGAAATTCGAAATATAGGCACTTCCACAGCCCTTCTTTACGGCTTTGAACGTGTCAGCAATCCGTAAGATTGTTTCGCACCTCGCAAAAGGCAAGCTTCCCCAGCGTGATTGACAAGCTCATTCACCGCATTCCAGTTATCCCCAGATTGAAAATAATCGACTGGTTTGTGAGCCCGATCAGCACCGCGCCGTCATTTTTTTGCCGCGTGCCGTCTTACTCAATTCATTTTCCGATTTATTTTCTCTTCGTCTGCGACATGGCTATTGAAGACTTGCGCCATTACGCCGTCTTCCGTGTATCTACTGAATAGCGAAAATGCCTCCTTACCAACTGAAAAAACGGGCGATTGTTCTTGCGTTGCAAGCGCTTGGCCTGACCGGCGCCTGCACGCTAAGCCTGGTTGCCGCTTCGCCGGCGGCCGCGCAGAACATTACATGGAACGGCACGCAAAGCAGTGATTGGCAAGACCCGCTGAATTGGTCGTCGGCATCGCTTCCCGGCACCACCGGTTATCTATTCATCAATAGCGTGACGCCTAACGCCCCCATTATTGACAACAGCATTGCACAGGCAGGCATCGTATTTCTTGGTGCCATCGGCGGGCCATCGCTCACCCTGCAAAATGGCGGACAGCTGACCAGCGGCACCGCCATTATCGGCAACTCCACCAATGGTTTTACGGCCGGCGTTTCCGGACTTGAATCCGCCACGGCCACCGTTAATGGCGTTGGCTCCCAATGGAACGCGGAATCGTTAAACGTTGGCTTTTATGGCACGGGCACGCTGAACATTACGGGCGGCGCCAAAGCCATCGCATCCACCACTGTTTCGCTGGGATCCCACGTGGGATCCCACGGCACGCTGAATATCGTGGGTTCCGGTAGCGCGTTGACGTCCGGGCAGCTCACCGTCAGCGACAGCGGCGTCAGCCTCGTCAGGATTTCCAATCACGGCACGGCGCAGGCTACCGGCTTGCTGGTTGGCAATAGCGCGGGCTCGCAAGGCACTGTCGAAATCACTGGCCCGGGGGCTTCACTGACAACCAGCGAAAGCATGACGATTGGCTCCCGTGGTACGGGCACGGTAGACATCAAAGGTGGCGCCTCGGCCACGTCCGGGAACCGAACCGATGTGGGGCAAGAGGCAGGTGGTATTGGCAAGCTATTGGTTTCCGGCACCGGCAGCCAGTTTTCAACGTTAAACCATTGGATTTCCCTTGGCTACAACGCAGGATCAAAGGGCGAATTGATCGCGACCGACGGCGCGCTGGTCGATGCGCTTCAGATTATCGCGGGGTTCAACGCATCAACCGAAGGCATCATCATCGCCGATGGCCCGCAAACCAGGCTCAGAACCTCCAGCGTCTTCCTGGTTGGCTATAACGGCGATGGCACCGCCACCGTGTCCAACGGCGCCACCATCGAAACGGCGAACCGACTCCGGATCGCCGATGCCACGGGCTCGACCGGCACCGTGAATATCGGCGCGGCCGCGGGCAATGCCCCCGCGGCGCCAGGTGTGGTGCAGGCGGCGCAGGGCGTGCGCTTTGGCAACGGGACCGGCAAGCTGGTCTTCAACCATTCCAGCTCGAACTACACCTTTGCCCCCGCCATCAGCTCCTTGTCGCCAGGCATGGGCACCATCGATCTGCTGGCGGGAACGACCATATTGACGGGCGATTCCAGCGCTTTCAGCGGGCAGACCAACGTGCTGGGCGGCGCCTTGACGGTGAACGGCAGCTTGGGCGGCTCCCTGAACGTGGCCAGCGGCGCCTCTCTGCACGGCGTGGGCCAGGTCGGCACGACCACGCTGCAAAGCGGCGCCACCCTGGCGCCGGGCAAAGTCGGCGGCACGCTGAATGTGGCCGGAAACCTGACGTTCTCGCCGGGTTCGGTCTACCAGGTGGCGGCCGATCCGCAATCGTCGACAAGCAGCCGTGTGGTGGTCAGCGGTACGGCGAATCTGGCGGGGTCGGCGGTTCACATCGGGCCGGACGGCGGGTTCCAGGCGCAACAGCAATACACCATTCTTAGCGCGGGCACGATCAATGGGCAGTTCGGCAGCGTATCGTCCAACTACGCTTATCTGGACCCCACCTTGCGCTACGACGCCCAGAACGTGGTGATGCAGCTTAGCCGCAAGCAGGTGCCCGGAGGCCCGGGTTCCCGCCCCATCACCTTTGCCGACGCGGCGCAAACCGGCAACCAGCGATCCGTGGCCAACGCCCTGGACAGCCTGCCCGCCGGCAATCCGCTGCACGACTACATCCTGACGCTGCCCGAAGGCGAGACGGCCGCAGCCTTCAACAGCTTGTCTGGCGAAGCGCATGCCAGCGTTACGTCCAGCCTCACAGGCTTCAACAACACGGTGCGTACCGTGCCCCTGGCCTACCTGCGCGCCAATCTGGGCGCGGGCATGCGGGCGGGCGCTCCCACGGCGCAAGCCGGTGGCACCCTGCCCGCTTCCGCCTTGCCCTCCTCTAACGCGCAGCCCGCCTGGGCCGAAGTCATCGGCAATTGGCAGACCTTGAAAGGCAACAGCGACGCCGGACAAGTCCGCCAGAAGACAGGCGGCGTCTTCGCCGGCGTCGACCATGCCTTAAGCGGCGGCTGGCGACTGGGTGGCGCCGTGGGATTCACCGACAGCAACATTCAAGTGGACGACCGTTCGTCCCAGGCGGACGTTGCCGGCTACAGCGCGGCGCTGTTTGGCGGCAGAGTGTTTGAAGTCGGCCCCGGCAAGTTGAACCTGATGGCCGGTACCTCCTACACCTGGCACGACATTTCCACCGAACGCCACGCCAGCGTCTCGGGCGTGTCCCAGGCGCTGACCGCCGACTATGGCGCCAGCACCACCCAGTTGTTCGGCGAGCTGGGCTACGCCTTGCCCGTGTCGGAGCGCGTCAGTATCGAGCCCTTCGTCGGCCTGGCCTGGAGCGATACGCGCACCCGCGGCTTCTCGGAGTCCGGCGGTTCCGCCGCATTGCGCGGACAGAAGGACAGCAACAAACAAACCACCAGCACGCTGGGCTTGCGCGCGTTGACGGACTTTGCGGTGGGCCAGACCGAAGGCCGCCTGCAGGCAACCTTGGGCTGGCGGCACGCTTTTGGCGACGTGCAGTCTCAGACCATCATGTCCTTCGATGGCGGCCAGGCCTTCAGCGTGGCAGGCGCGCCCATCGCACGCGACGCCGCGATGGCTGAGCTTGGCGTCGAAACCGCGATCACCAGGAATGCCACCATTGGGCTGACCTACAGCGGCCAATTCGGCGGCGGCAACCGCGAAAACGCGGGTTCCCTGCATATGACCTGGCGGTATTGACAAGCCATCCCCGCATTCAGGGCACCGAATGCGGGGAGGTGAAATCTGGCGTCGCGTGCGTCAAAATATTTCAGTGCGAGTTTGTCTTTCAATAATAATTAATGTTTCAACTCGCACGATTTATATAGCTCGGATGGTATCCATCACTGATTAATTAATACTACGGTTGGTATCCATACCGCCATAGGTTTTTAATCAGGATGGTATCCCTGCATTAATTCTTGGTTATATAAAAAAACTGGTATAAATTGCGTCCTTTTTTTCGATAGCCCATTGGATTCAAGCAGATCGGCTTGTTACGTAGCAATACGTTTAAAGCAATCCAGCAATGTTTGAACCTCGGATTATTAATCGAGATAAAGGACGCAGTTTTGAACTACGGCACGAAGAAGTGGCTGACGGCGACGCTGGCGCTGGGCACGACTTACTGCGGGGGCGTCATGGCCGCCGACCTGACGGTTTCCCCGGGAAATACCCAAGTATTCGATGGCTCGGCCAACTTTCCTGGCGGGGTGGATGTCAACGGCGGCACGCTGGTGATCGGCGGCAACGGTGGCGGATCCGGCGTCACGCTGGGTGGGAACGTCAACGCAACCTCAAACGGCATCGTCGCGGGCTTTGGTTCCATCAATGGCGACCTCAACGTGAGCGGCGCGCGGGTCGCCCCCGGCTACGAAGTCGGCACGCCGACCGGTGTCTCCAACGGCAACCTGGTCGTCAACGGCAACCTGTCGATGAACAACGCCGAGTTCGCCTTCGAGACCGGCTACGCGGGCTTGCCCATTACGCAACCCGGCACCGGCGACAACATCACGGTCGGCGGCAACGCAGCCATTAACAACACGACGTTGAACGTCACGGTCAATACCTTGGGCGTAAACGCCGGCTACTACCGCATCCTGTCGTACGGCGGCACCTTGAGTGGTAACGGCCTGACGCTGGGCAACGTCAGCGGCGACTCCGTGCCCGGGGCCACCATTCAATCGCTGACGGGCGACAAGCAGATCAACCTGATCCTCGGCCCCAGCACCACCAATCTGTGGAACGGCGACGGCGCGGCATCCGCCTCGCGCGCGGGTGGCGGCAACGGCACCTGGACCGCCGCCAGCACCAACTGGAACAGCCCCAGCAATGCCACCGGCGCCCTGCCCGACGGCGGCTACGCCATCTTCACGGGCGCGGCCGGCACGGTCACCGTGGATGGCGGCGCGGGCCCCGTGCGCGTGTCGGGCCTGCAATTCGCCACCGACCGCTATCGCCTGCAAGGCGCGCCCATCACCCTGGTCGGCAGCGGCGGCAACCCGCCGGTCATCGTCGTTGGCGATGGCACCTATGCGTCGGGCCAGTTCGTCGACATCATCGACAACCCGCTGCAAGGCACGGAAGGCTTCGTCAAGACCGGCCCGGGCTCGGTGATCCTGACCGCCGACAGCAGCGGCTTGACCGGCCCCATCCTGATCGCCGACGGCGCCCTGGAAATCGACGGCAAGTTGAACGGCCCGATGGATATCGGCCGCGAAGTCGTACTGGCGGGCGTCGGCCAAGTGGGCACCACGACCCTTTACCCGACCGCAGTCATCTCGCCGGGCAATGATGGTTCGCCCATGGGCACGCTCACCGTCAATGGCAACCTCAGCTTCGGCCAAAACGCCATCTATCGCGTACACGCCGACCCCACCAGCAACGCCAGCGACCGCATCCACGTCACCGGCGTGGCCACTCTGGATGGCAGCGTGGCGCACGTGGGCCCCAACGGCAACTATGCGCCGCGCACCACCTACAACATCCTGACGGCGGACGGCGGCATACAAGGCAGGTTCACCGGCGCTTCAAGCGCGTATGCGTTCCTGACCCCCACGCTCAGCTACGACGCGAAAAACGCCTTCATGACGCTGACGCGCAACGACGTGCCGATCGGCAGCGTGGGCGAAACCGGCAACGAGAGCAGCGTGGGCGATGCGCTGGACCAGGAAGACCCGCCCGTGAGCGGGAACGGATCGTCGTCGGCAGGAAATGGATCGTCGTCGAATGGGAACGGCAACGGGACTACGTCGACGGCCCCCGAAGCCGGCTCGTCGCTCATCGCCAGCGGCAGCGCCGCAGGCAAGGACACTGGCGCCAGCCAGGTGACGACGGCGGTTCTTTCCATGACGCCGGCGCAAGCGCGCTCGGCATTGACGCAGCTTTCCGGCGAAGCATACGCAAGCACCGCCAGTGTGTTGCAGGGCCAGGGAGACACCGTGCGCACACTGCCGATGGCCCACCTGCGCGGCAACCTTGACGCACCGATGCAGGCCGGACGGCCGACGGCCCAATTGGGTTCGTCCTCATCCGACGCACTGCCGCAAAGCGGCGCTTATCCCCTCTGGGCACAAGCGTTTGGCAATTGGAGCAAGTTCGGTAGTGACGGCAACGCGGCCAGCGTAAGCCAGTCGGCCGGCGGCTTCTTTGTGGGCGGCGACGGCGCCGTGGGCAACGGCTGGCGCTTGGGCGGCGCGGTGGGCTACACCGGCAGCCATAGCTCGGTCGCGGACGCCGCGTCGCGCACCAGCGTCGACAGCTACACGGCCACGATGTTCGGCGGGAGAAACTTCTCCGCGGGTCCCGGCCACATCCGCTTCATGGCCGGCGCGGCCTACACCTGGCACGACATCGACACGAAGCGCGACATCGCGGCCGGCAGCCTGAACCAGCGACTGGAATCGTCGTATCACGCCTCGTCGACGCAAGTGTTCACGGAACTGGGCTACAAGCTGCCGCTGAACGACGGGACCAGCATCGAACCCTACGCCGGCCTGGCCTGGAACCAGCTGCGCACGCGCGACTTCCAGGAATCGGGGGGGACGGCGGCCCTGCACGGGTCGGGCACCACCGACGACGTGACCAGCACCACGCTGGGCTTGCGCGGCGCCTGGGAGTTCGGAGCGGACCGCGCACCGGGTCGATTGACTGCGTCGTTGGGATGGCGCCATGCCATGGGTGACGTTAAGCCCAAGCAGCAACTGGCGTTTGAAGGTGGCAGCACGTTCTCGGTGACGGGCGTTCCCATCGCGCGTGACGCCGCCGTGGTGGGGCTGGGCGCTGAAATGTCCATCACCCGCAACACGACGGCAGGCGTGGCCTACGACGCGCAGTTCGGCGGCGGCAACCGCCAGCAGTCGGGCATGTTCAAGCTGGCGATGCGGTTCTAAGGCCGGCGCCAGACGAAAAAAAGCGCCGCTAGTAATAGCGGCGCTTCTTCATTGCGGCGCTTCTTCATTGCGGCGCTTTTTCATTCCGGTGTTCTGTGGTGGGCTGAGCGAGACTCGAACTCGCGACCAACGGATTAAAAGTCCGCTGCTCTACCGACTGAGCTATCAGCCCGACCGAAGCCAGAAATTATGGCGGATTTCTTTGGTCTTGTCAAAAAGATTAACGTCGCCAGCCGGTAAAGCCCTGGAGCCGCCCAGAAAAAACGGCCGCTTGCGGCGGCCGTTCCGGGGCTTGCGATGGACCTGGATTACCAGGCGGCCACCACGGCGCCCTTGTACTTGGTCTGGATGAACTGCTTCACGGCCGGGCTGTGATAGATGCTGACCAGCTTGGCGAATTCAGCGCGGTCCTTGTCCTTTTCGCGCACGACCAACACGTTGGCGTACGGCGAATCCGGCGATTCCTGGGCGATGGCATCCTTGGCCGGATCCAGGCCGGCTTCCAGCGCAAAGTTGGTGTTGACGGCCGAAGCGTCGGTGTCATCCAGCGAACGCGGCAGTTGGGCGGCGTCCAATTCAATGAAGCGCAGCTTCTTCTTGTTCTCGATGACGTCGATCGGCGTTGCCTTCAGGCCCGCTTCCGGACGCAGCTTGATCAGGCCATTGGCTTGCAGCAGCAACAGGGCGCGACCGCCGTTGGTGGGGTCGTTCGGCAAGGCGATGCGAGCACCGTCCTTCAGTTCCGACAGCGACTTGATCTTCTTGCTGTAGATGCCGATGGGGAAGATCACGGTCTTGGCGATGCTGACCAGCTTGTAGCCACGGTCGGCGTTGGCGTTGTCCAGATAGGGCTGGTGCTGGTAGCTGTTCATGTCCAGGTCGCCCGCGGCCAGCGCCACGTTGGGCTGCACGTAGTCGGTGAATTCGATGACCTGGATGTTCAAGCCCTGCTTGGCCGCTTCGGCCTTGACCACATCAAAGATCTGCGCGTGCGGGCCGGCGGTAACGCCAACCTTCAGCGGCTTGTCCTGAGCCAGCGCGGGCTGGGCGAATACGGCTGCGCCGAGGGCAAATGCAGCCAGCGACTTCAAAACCTTGATGCTCATGTTGCGATATCCCGAGTAACGGAAGTAGAAAGAAGATTGCAGCGAAAACGGAGGGCGCCGCGGCGCTCAGCGATGCGACATGCGGCGCACGAAGCGGTCGCCAAGGCTTTGGATTGCCTGGACCAAAACGATCAGCACAATCACGACCGCGGCCATGACGTCCGATTGAAAACGTTGATATCCGTAGCGGATGGCCAGGTCGCCCAGGCCGCCGCCGCCGATGGCGCCGGCCATCGCCGAATAGCCGATCAGGCTGACCACGGTAACGATGGTGGCGGCGATCAGGCCCGGCAAGGCTTCCGGCAACAGCACCTTCAGGATGATCTGCATCGGCGATGCGCCCATGGCGCGCGCCGCAGTGATCAGCCCCGGGTCCACTTCGCGCATGGCGTTTTCCGCGATGCGGGCCATGAACGGAATCGCGGCCACCGACAGCGGCACGATGGCGGCCGTGGTGCCGATGGAGGTTTGCGCGATCAGGCGCGTGAACGGAATGATGGCAACCATCAGGATGACAAAGGGCACCGAGCGAGTGGCATTGATGATGGCGCCCAGCACGTGGTTGACGGGCTGGTTTTCCAGCATGTTGCCGCGCGCCGTCACGGTCAGCGTCACGCCCAGGGGGATGCCGATCACCACCGCGATGGCGCTGGCCACGCCCACCATCAGCAGGGTGTCAAGCAGCGACGTAATAAGCAGATCGATCAGTTGCGGACTCATGAGCTATTTCTTTAACGGTAATGTCACGGGCGGCCAACGCGGCAATCGCGTCCTTGACCGCTTCGGGCGCGCCTTGAACCAGCACGAACATCGTGCCCACGGCCACGCCCTGGATATCTTCAACACGGGCCTGCACCAGGCCCACGTCCAGCGAGAACTGTTTGGACAGATCGGTCAGGAACGAGCCCGACGAATCCGTGCCGGTCAAGGACAGGCGCAAGAGGCGCACGGCCTGGGTGGGCGCGGCGGCAACCAGCGTGGCGATGCGTTCTTTCACGGCCGCCAAGGTGGCGTCGGTCAGGTCGGACGCCGTGGCGGCCGACACCATGCCGCGCGTGACTTCGTGGCGCGGCTGCGCGAACACTTCGCGCGTGCTGCCGATTTCGACCACTTCGCCTTGGGACAGCACGGCCACGCGGTCGCACACTTCGCGCACCACTTCCATCTGGTGCGTGATCATGACGACCGTCACGCCCGTCTTGCGATTGATGTCGCGCAGCAGGGCCAGGATGTTGTGCGTGGTTTCGGGGTCGAGCGCGGACGTGGCTTCGTCGCTGAGCAGCACGTCCGGGTTGTTGGCCAGCGCGCGGGCGATGCCCACACGCTGCTTTTGGCCACCGCTGATCTGGCTGGGATAGCGATCGCGCAGATGTTCCAGGCCCACCAGCGCCAGCAGGCGTTCCACACGGGCCGGAATCTCGGCCTTGGCGACACCGGCAATTTCCAGCGGCAGCGCCACGTTGCCATAGACGGTGCGGCGCGACAGCAGGTTGAAGCCCTGGAACACCATGCCGATACGGCGGCGCTGGCCACGAAGCTGCGCCTCGTTCAGGCCGGTAAGTTGCTGTCCGCCGATGGCAATCGTGCCTTCGTTGGGACGTTCAAGCAGGTTGATGCATTGGACCAGCGTGCTTTTGCCGGCCCCGCTGGGGCCGATGATGCCGAAGACCTCGCCCTGCTCGATATGCAGGTTGATGCCTCGCAGCGCCTGGAATTGTCCATGCGGCGTGGCATAGGTCTTGGATAGGTTCTCGATGTGAATCATGGCAAGCGATTTTGTATCTTTTCTCTTCTAAAGAGAACGACCGTTTTTTTCATTTTTAATAACTACAAGTAATATGCTGCGCCCTCAGAGCCCCGCCCGCTCGTCACCAAGGGGCGGCTGCGCGCTGCAATAGGGCGTCGGCAAAACGCGCAAAGGGCAGTCGGAAGGAAAGCCTTCCTGACTGCCCCTTTTGATGACGGTAGCCGGCAAGCCGGCCGCGTCGATATCAGCGAGCGCGAGAAATGCGGACTTCCGCCCCCCGGCGCTTGACCTCAAGGCCTTCGGACGGCGAGATGCGCAGCCCTTCCAGCCCCTTGATGTAGCTGGAGCCTTGCATCTGCATCACGCGGATCTTGTTGCGCATGACAACCGGGTTATGCACCGGCATGCCAAACATCCAGACCTCGTCCAGGATGCGGGCCGAGTTGAACTCGCCCGTATGCTGCGCGGCGGGTCCCAGACAGAGCATGTGCCCTTCGCGGCCAAAAACCGGGAACTGGCCCAGTTCGCAGTCGATCGTCCAGGTGGTACCGCCTTCGTAGCGATGCCCGGTGTTCAGATCCCACCAGGCCTCGCCCTTGGGCAGATACACGCGCACCTGCTTGCCCGGTTCGGTGACCGGAGCAACCAGCAGGGCCGGGCCCAGCAGGTATTGCAGGTCCCACTCGTGGGCGTGCGGATCGTTCGGGAAAGACAGGGCCATGGAACGCTGCACCGGCAGGCCGGTACGGGCGGAGTCCTCGATGGCGCCCAGCACATAGGGCACCAGGCGATAGCGCCACTGCATCCAGGTCTTGGCCTGCGCCAGGGTTTCGTCGCCGAAATCCCAAGGCATCAGCCCTTCCACGCCCTGGAACGAGAAGTTCGCCGAGAACACGCCCACGGTCAGCCAGCGCAAATACAGTTCGGACGTCATGCCCGCGCGGTCACGCGATGCCGAACCGATGCCGTGCACCTGCACGGGCACGCCGCTGGCGCCGATCGACAAGGCGGTGCGCAGCGTATGGCGCAAGCCGTCCCAGGAGTTCTCGGCCTGCGGCCCCACCTGCCACGGCAGACGTTGCGCGGCGGGGAACAGGTCGGAACTGGGCACGACGCCTTCGGGCGGCACTTTGAGGCCGGCCACGGCATCAAACAGCGCGCGGCGCACCAGCAGCGGATACATGCTGCGCAGCGCCGGGCCGGTTTCACCGTTGCGGGCCGTCACGCCGTCGGGAATGGCAAGCTGGGCATCGCAAGCGGGCGCGTCCAGACCATCTTCGATCAGTTGGCGGTGACGCTCCACCCACATGTTGTAGATGTCGCGGTAAGTCAGGTCCAGCAGGCCGAACGGCTGGCCCGACGTGGCGGCGATGCCGTCGAACACCTGGGCGGCGCCGTCTTCCTTGGCCAACAGCCAGCCGCGGTCTTCCAGTTCCTCGAACAAGGGGCTGGTCTTGAGCACGCCGGGGAAACCGGATGCCGCGACATGCACGTTGTGCTTGTGGAACAGGGCCAGCATCTGCTTGGCGTCGGGGAAACGCTGGGCGTCCCATTCGAACACCGCCTTATCCGACTGGAAGCCCCACGCCGCCGGCTGGGCCAGCGTCACGGCATCCACGGGAATCTGGTTTTCGCGCATGCGAGCCAGCAAGGCGACGGTCTGCGTGGGCATTTCGCCCGTGGCCTGTTGCAGCCACGCGCCCATCGCCCACAGCACGGGCTGGCCGGCGCGGCCGGTCAACGCGGTGTACTGGTTCAGGATTTCGGCGGGCTCGCCGGCAAACAGGAACACGTCCAGCACGGCGTCGTCAACGGTCAGCACGTAGGCCGAATCCGCCGGGGCGACGCCCACGGAATGTTCAACGCGGCGCATCGTATTGACGTAGACGCCCCAGCCACGCGGGCTCCATGCCAGAGGCAAGGCGCGGTGCTCGGGGTCATCGGACACCACCGATTCTTCGCGGCGGTTCAGGTCGCCCGGTGTTTCCCCCAGGCCGAAGATGCGTTCGTCGGCCAGCAGGGTAAAGCCCGCCGTCCACACCGCATCGTCTTCCTGGTCCAGCGCGTTGTGCCCGAATGCGGGCGTATGCGCGGAAACCTCGGACTCGAACACCCGTTCCTCGTTGCGATAGATCGCGACGCGCACGGGGTTGGACTGGATCTCCAGGGCAACGTCGCCCTGTGTGATCCGCCAGCCGTCCCCGCCTTCGCGAGGGGCAATAGAGGCCTCGCCCACGGCCTCTTGGCGCGCGAGCAACATCTCGGCCACGGCGCGCGCACGCGCGCCGGGCTTGTCATCATTCAGGTGGTTCGCCTCGCCGCAGCGCAGGCGAAAAACACCAGGCGCATGCGCCTCGACTACCAGGTGCAACCCATCGCCCGCGTCGAAATCGAAGCGACTGGGGCGGGACGTCAGCAGCTCGATGGTGTCGAGCTGGGTAGTATGGGCAAAGTCGAACTTGGGCGGCACAGAGCATCCCCCGGCTTAAGCCAAAAACCATCAAAAGACGCTATTTTGACGGATTTGAGCTTTGAAATAAACTCGGTCCCTCTTCTGGATGGGTTTCTCATCCATAAAAAGGGGTCGTAAAGCCCTCGATCAGCGCCTATCGGCCTAGAGCCGCGCGCCGTCGAAACGCCAACAACGAGGCCAATACGGCCTATTTGGCGCCAAATCCTGGCAATTACCGCAATTCTACGCCACCTGGGTCGAGCCCCCATTCGTGGCCAAACTTTTTTTCACCGTGGTGAAATAAGTTTGGACAGATCGGTTTCCAGCAACGCCGGTTCGCCAGCCAGGCGGGCGCCGATCAAATCGCCCATCAAAGCCGACCACGACAAGCCGCGCGAGGCATAGCCCACGGCCAACCACAGGCCAGGCGCGTGCGGCAGTTCCCCGACTGCGGGCAGGCGCCCGGGCAACACGGCCCGCCATCCCGCCCAACCGGGCAATGTGCCGGGCACCAACGCATCGAATACCGGGAAGTGACCGCTCAGTAGTCCGGCCGCCTTGGCTAGCGTGGTGTGTTGCCCTTCCGGGCTGACCACCGCCTGCGTGGCGCCATGCACGTAGGTGCTGCCGACCACGCAGCCGCCCCCCACGTCCGGCAGCAGATAGCCCTCGCCACCGACGATGCAGCGTGGCCCGCCCGCAAGGGCCTCGCCGGGCACCAGCGTCACCTCGCCCGCCAGCGCGTGCATCTGCTCCACACGCGGCAAGGGGTCCAGCAGCCCGCTTTCAGCCAGCACCGCGCGCGCGCCAAAGGCATTGGCCAGGATGACGGTGTCGGCTTGCGCCAATTCCCCGCCTTGCGCATCGCGTACGCTCCATCCTTGCCCCTGTCGTTCGACCCGGGCCGCCTTGCCCGGCAAAACGCTCACGCCGGGGGTTTCCAGCAAGGCGTCGATCAGTCGGTTCGGTTGAACCAGCATGCCCTGCGCGAAGTACACACCACCGCGCGCCACCGGCAAGCCGGCCAGGGCGCTGGCCTCGTCGCGATCCACCTGCCGTACCCAGTCGCGCGGAAACGCCAGCGTTTCCAATGTGCCCGCCAATGCGGCGGATTTGCCTGCGTCGCGCTCGACCTGAAGCGTGCCGCACACGCGCGGCGCGGCGTCGCCAGCCAGCCCTTGCCATCGCGCCAGCGCGCGCTGGCTGCCGGCGCGCGACAGGCGTGCCCGCGCATTGTCATCACGCGCCACCACGGGCGTCAGCGCCGCAGCCACATGACCGGCATGCGCCGGCGTCCCCAGCGCCCGACCCGCGTCCAACACGGTGACTCGCCAACCCCGCCCGGCCAGCGCTTGCGCGATGCCGGCGCCCGCCAGCCCGGCGCCCACCACCACCGCATGCTTGACGGCCGCAGCCGTCGCGGCAGCCCCGGCCGCTCGGCCCTGCACGCGGGCGGTGGCTTGGATCATTTGCGGCTTGCCGCCGTCGATCGGCACGCAGCGCGCGTCGAATCCCGCATCCTGCAACGCACGCCGTAATGCTTCCGTGCCGACCGCAGCCGTTAAGGTGGCCCCGGACGCCGCCAATTGCGCCAGCGCGCGTAGCAACGGCGCTGACTTCGGGTCGGAATCGCGTTCTGGCATGTAGCCGTCCAGAAAGAATGCATCCACGCGCGCGTCCAGGCGCGGCGCAAGCACCTGCGCATCGCCAAAACCCAGCGTCAGCGTCACCGCGCCATTCTCGAATTCCAGCCGATGCAGCCCCGGCAACAGCGTGGGCCACTGCTCCACCAGACGCCGCGCCAACTCGACCATGGGCGCCGGCGCATAACGCGCCAGCAATGCCGACAAGTCACCCATAGTGAACGGGTGCGCTTCCATCGACACGACATGCAACGCCGAGGGCCGCTGCGGGTCTTGCCGCCACGCGTCCCACAGCGCCAGAAAGTTCAGGCCCAGGCCGAAACCGGTCTCGCAGACGGTGTATGCACTGCGTCCGCGCCAGCGCTCGGGCAGACCGTTGCCTCGCAGGAATACGTGTTCCCGGTCGCCGAACGATCCAGAAACCATGGGATAGACATCGCCAGACTCGGCGCTATAGAGCTTGCCGTCGGCATCAAAGTCGACCACTGCGGGGGTCAGGGGAACGTAAGGCGCGGACATGGACTCTTTGAAGAAAGGATCAAGGTGGTGACAAACGCGAATTATCGACTGGCCACGGCTCGGGCGTTGGATAGACGCCACGCGGCGGCGCGGATTCCCATGGCTGCCGCGGATTTGACGCATACCTGGGCTTACACTGGTTTACATGGACACCTATGATCAGCCTCGCTCACTGGCCCAACCCATCGACCTGTGCGCCGCGATCGACGCGGCAGTCACTGCGGCGCATGCGGGTGCAGCCATCCTGCAATCCTACGCGCATCATCGGGCCGACCTCGTGATCGACCGCAAGGCGCGCAACGATCTCGTATCGCAAGCAGACCGCGAAGCCGAGGCCGTGATCATCCAGGAACTGCAAACGCGCACGCCCAAATTCGGCATCGTGGCTGAAGAGACGGGCGGCAAGCCCCAAGGCCGCGCCACCTGGTACATCGACCCGCTGGATGGCACCACCAATTTCCTGCACGACATCCCTCACTATGCCGTGTCGATCGCGCTGATCGCGCATGCGGGCACCGCGGTGTCAGCCACGGAAACCCTCACTGAAGACACGCCCGTGGCCGGCGTGGTTTACGACCCCAACCGCGAAGAACTGTTCACCGCGGTGTATGGCATCGGCGCCTGGCTGAATGGACGCCGCATCAAATGTTCGCGCACGCAGACCATTGAAGATTCCGTGCTTGCCACCGGCTTTCCGTTTCGCGACTTTTCCTTCGCCGGGCAATACATGCCCATGTTGAACGACGCCATCAAGCGCGCGCGCGGCGTGCGTCGCATGGGCGCGGCAGCGCTGGACCTGGCCTGGACGGCTTGCGGCCGCTACGACGGTTATTGGGAAATGGGGCTGGCGCCGTGGGATGTGGCCGCCGGCACGCTGATCCTGCGCGAAGCGGGCGGCACGTGTTCAGACATGCACAAGCTGGATCCCTGGCCTATCGGCGGGCGCGTTGTGGCGGGCAACCCCGCCATCGAACGCGCCCTGCACGAGATGATTGCGCCGCACCTGGGCGGCGAGCCTCCCGACGAAGCCTAAGAGGCTTTGGCCGGCGCGTCGGGACGCAATTCCCGACGCAGAATCTTGCCCACGTTGCTCTTGGGCAGTTCATCGCGGAATTCCACAAAGCGCGGGCGCTTGTAGCCCGTGAGCTTTTCGCGACACCAGTCCTGCACCTGCGCCTCGGTCAATGACGCGTCGCTTTTCACCACGAACACTTTTACGGCTTCGCCCGAGTGTTCGTCCGGCACGCCGATGGCCGCGCATTCCAGCACACCGGGCATCTGCGCCACCACGGCCTCGACCTCGTTCGGATAGACCTTGAATCCGGACACCGCGATCATGTCTTTCTTGCGGTCCACGATGCGCGTATAGCCCTTGTCATCCATGATGCCGATGTCGCCCGTGCGAAAGAACCCGTCCGCCGTCATGGACTGCCGGGTTTCGTCGGGCTTCTGCCAATAGCCCAGCATGACCTGCGGCCCGCGTATGCCCACTTCGCCGCGTTCGCCCAACGGCACTTCGTGGCCGGCATCATCAAGAATGGCCATGTCGGTGGACGGCAGCGGCAGGCCGATAGAGCCGGAATAGGCCGTGGCGTTGGTGGGGTTCACCGTGGCCACGGGCGAGGTTTCCGACAAGCCGTAGCCTTCGATCAGCGGCCGGCCGGTGATCTTCAACCAGCGTTCGGCCACGGACTGCTGCACGGCCATGCCACCGCCCAGCGTCAGGCGCAGCGCCGAGAAATCCAGCTTGGCGAAATCCGCGTTATGCGCCAGCGCATTGAACAAGGTGTTGACGCCGGGAAACAGATTGATCGGCACCTTGCGCCACGCGCTGATCAGCGAAGGCTGGTCGCGCGGGTTGATGATCAGCACGTTGCGCATGCCCGCATGCATGCCATACAAGCCGCAGACGGTCATTGCAAACACGTGGTACAGCGGCAGCGCGCTGATGATCGTAAGCTGGGTATCCGACAAGTCATGCACCACAGGCTGCGCCACGGCTTCGGTCTGCAGCACATTGGCGGTCAGGTTCCGATGCGACAGCATCGCGCCCTTGGGCACGCCGGTGGTGCCGCCCGTGTACTGCAGCACCGCGATATCGTCCATCGTCAGCGTGGGTGGCGTAAACGGCAAGTTCGTGCCCACCGCCAAGACCTTCGGCAACGGTTGCGCGCCGTCGATGCTCCAGGCCGGAACAATCTTCTTGATACGGCGCGCCACGAAGTTGACCAGCGGCGCCTTCAGGCCGCCCAGCAGGTCGCCCGGCGCCGTCACGACCACATGCTTGAGCTGGCCGCGGTTCTTCACGGCCTGCAAGGTGTGCGCAAAATTTTCCAGGATCAGGATGACGGACGCGCCGCTGTCCTGCAATTGGCGTTCAAGTTCATCGGCTGTGTACAGCGGGTTCACGTTCACCACGACCAGCCCGGCGCGCAACGTGCCCAGCATGCCCACCAGATAGGCCGGCACATTGGGCATCATCAACGCCACCCGGGCGCCCTTCTCCAGGCCCAGGCTTTGCAGCCATCCGGAAAATGCGCGCGCATGCCGATCCAGTTGCGCATAGGTGATATCGCTGCCCATCGCCGTGCAGGCGATGCGGGTGGCGTACTGCTTGCAGGCCCGGTCCAACAGGTCGGCCAGCGAGGAATAGCCCTCGGTGGAGATCTCTGCCGGCACCCCCTGCGGATAGTGAGCAAGCCACGGTCGCGTCATGGTGTTTGTCTCCATTAAACAGATTTTTGAATGATGATAACCTTGTTGCGTTCCCTTTTTCCGCCCCCCTTCTCCCATGAAACTGCTCGAACCTATCGTCGCCTGGCACCAGGATATTTCGAAGATCCGCCGCGACATCCACGCGCATCCCGAATTGGCCTTCGAAGAATTCCGCACCGCCGACGTCGTGGCGGCCAAGCTTGAAGAATGGGGCATCGAGATTGATCGCGGCCTGGGTGGCACGGGCGTGGTCGGCATCATTCGCGGCAAGCTGCCCGGTGACCGCGCGGTGGGCCTGCGCGCCGACATGGACGCGCTGCCCATGCAAGAGGTCAACAGCTTCGCGCACGCCAGCAAGAACGAAGGCAAGATGCACGCCTGCGGCCACGACGGCCACACCGCCATGCTGCTGGCCGCGGCGCAATACCTGTCCCAGCATCGCGATTACGCGGGCACGGTATATGTGATCTTCCAGCCAGCTGAAGAAGGCGGCGGCGGCGCCAAGCGCATGATCGACGACGGCTTGTTCAAGCGGTTTCCGATGGAAGCGGTGTTCGGCATGCACAACTGGCCCGGCATGAAGCCCGGCCAGTTCGGCCTGACCCCCGGCCCCATCATGGCGTCCAGCAACGAATTTTCGATCGTCGTCAAAGGCAAGGGCACCCACGCAGGCATGCCCAACCTGGGCATCGACCCCGTCATGGCGGCGGTGCAGTTGGCGCAATCGCTGCAGACCATCATCACGCGCAACCGCAATCCGCTGGATGCCGCGGTGCTCAGCATTACCCAGATCCACGCGGGCAGCGCCGACAACGTGGTGCCGAACCACGCGGAACTGCGCGGCACCGTGCGCACCTTCACGCTGGACGTGCTGGACCTGATCGAACGCCGTATGGAAGAGATCACGCGCCACACCTGCGCGGCCATGGACTGCGAAGTGGAGTTCACGTTCCAGCGCAACTATCCGCCCACGATCAACCACGCCGAAGAAGCCGCGTTCTGCGCCGACGTGCTGCGCGATATCGTGGGTGATGCCAACGTCAACGACCACGTGCAACCGACCATGGGCGCGGAAGACTTTGCGTTCATGCTGCAAGAACTGCCGGGCTGCTATGTCTGGATCGGCAACGGCACCGGCGAACACCGCGACAGCGGCCACGGCCTGGGCCCCTGCATGCTGCACAACGGCAGCTACGACTTCAACGACGAGCTGCTGCCCCTGGGCGGCACGTACTGGGTCCAACTGGCCTTGAAGCGCCTGGCCAAGGCCTGAGCCCTACCCGCCGTCTGCCGCCCCGACCGCCAGGCACATTGCCAGAAAGCGTTCGGCGGCGCGGGCGGCGGCATCGGCGTGCGGCACCAGAATGCTCAGCGTGCGTGTCAGCGGCCTGGGCAACAGACGCAACGCCGCCAAGGCGCCGTCTTCGTGCCGCATCGACATCACCGACACGAACCCCACCCCCAGCCCCGCACGCACCGCCTGCTTCACGCCTTCCACGCCCGCCAGTTCCAGCCCCACGGACGGGGTCAGCCCGGCATCGGCGAAGGCGCGCTCAACCAGTCGGCGCACCCCCGAACCCGGCTCGCGCATCACCAGCGGCGAGGCCGCCAGGTCCCGCAAGGTCACTGCCCCTTTGGCGGCCAGCGCATGGTCGGCCCGCACAATCGCCACCACCTCGTCCTGGCGCCAGGCATGCACCGCCGTGTCCGACGGCAAGCCTGACGGCACATCGCCTTCAATGAACGCCAGATCCAGCGCGGGCAGACGCTCGACGATCTCCCGGGTGTTGCCATCCGACAAGTGCAGGCTGACCGCCGGAAACGCCGAGCGGAAATCCGCCACCAGGCGCGGCAACAGATAACTGGCGGGTGTGGTGCTGGCGCCCAGGCGCAAGGCGCCCGTTTCCAATCCCCGCCAGGATTCCCGCACCGCCTGGGCCTGCCGGTAGACCTGCCGCAATTGCCGGGCCTGCTCCGCCAGGCGCTCGCCCGCCTCGGTCAGGACGATGCCGTGGCCGCTGCGGCGGTACAGGGGTTCGCCGAACCAGTCTTGCAGCGCGCGCAATTGGCCCGACACGGCGGGCTGCGACAAATTCAGCACCTGAGCGGCGCGGCTGATGTTGCCCGTGTCGGCCACGCAAGCAAACGACAGCAACTGGTCTGGTGTCATAACAGCCCCTTCGATATCAGAATTTCCGATATTAAATATTCAAAATAAAGATTTTTCAAATAACGGTGCCGCCTCTAATATTTCGGGAAGTTATTTAGATATGCCCAAAGGGCCGTCATGAGCACCTCGACCACCACCACCGTTCCCCTCACCCCCGCCGCCCCGGCCCCGTCGGCCAGCAGCGCCAACCCCTCGGCCACCGTCACCGCCACCCCCTGGCGCGACAAACTCAACGGCGTGCTCTTCGTCGGGCTGATGGCCGCCGCCGTGATGCAGTTGGCGGACCTGCCAGCCATCCGCCAGTTGGGCTTTTCGCCCCTGGTGGTGGGCATTGTGTGCGGCATGCTGTACGGCAACTTCCTGCGCGGCACGATGCCGGCTGACTGGGGCGTGGGCGTCAACTTCACCGCGCGGCGCCTGTTGCGCATTGCCGTGGCCTTCTACGGCCTGAATATCAGCATCCAGCAGATCGCAGCCGTGGGCTTGCCCGGCCTGGCCGTGTCGGTGGCCGTGGTGTTGGGCACCTTGCTGATCGGCACCGTTGTCGGGCAACGCATTCTGGGCCTGGAGCGTGACACCGCCATGCTGACCGCCGCGGGCAGTGCCATTTGCGGCGCGGCCGCCGTGCTGGCGTTCGAACCCACGCTGCGGGCCGCCCCCCACAAAAGCGCGGTCGCCGTCGCTACCGTAGTGCTGTTCGGCACGCTGTCCATGTTTCTGTATCCCATCCTGTATCACGCCGGCTGGCTCGGGCTGGACACCCAGGCCTTGGGCATCTATATCGGCGGCACCATCCATGAAGTGGCTCAGGTTGTGGGCGCCGCCAGCAATATCGACCCCGCCACCACCGAAGTCGCCACCATCGTCAAGATGACCCGCGTGGCGCTGCTGGTGCCGGTGCTGCTGGTGCTGGGCATGTACCTGCGCAGCGCGGCCAGCCAGGCGGGCGGCCAGGCCAAGGGCGGCAAGCTGCCCATTCCCTGGTTTGCCGTCGGCTTCCTGGTGCTGGCCATCATCAATTCGCTGAATATCATCCCCGCCGACGCCATTGCCGCCATCCGCCGCCTGGACGTCTTTGCGCTCACCATGGCCATGACGGCGCTGGGGATCGAAACGCGCTTCGCCCAGATCAAGAAAGCGGGCCCCCGCGTGATGGCCCTCGGCCTCATCCTGTATGCCTGGCTGTTGGTTGGCGGCTACGGGATCGTGAAGTTGGCCACCTGATTTCCAAGCCGTCGCGGCAAAGCGCCGCGACGGCTTGCGCCACGCACGCCGCTGTCTCGTTTTTCCTGCATAATCGGCTGATTCCCATGCATTGGAGTCGGCCGCATGACCTCCAGCCCCAAATCCCCGTTTACAACTTTGCCCGCCAATCGCGACGCGGTATTGCGCGTCATGCCGATGCCGGCCGACGCGAATATCCACGGGGACGTTTTTGGCGGCTGGATCATGGCCCAGGTCGACATCGCCGGGTCCATTCCCGCCGCGCGCCGCGCCGCCGGCCGGGTCGCCACGGTGGCGGTCAACGCCTTCCAGTTCAAAGAGCCCGTCTTCGTGGGCGACCTGCTCAGCTTCTACGCATCCATCGTCAAGACCGGCAACACGTCCATCACGGTGTCGGTTGAGGTCTACGCGGAACGCCAGCGCCTGGACGCCGAAGTCGTCAAGGTCACCGAGGCCACGCTGACGTATGTCGCCACCGATGAAGCACGGCGCAGCCGCCCCCTCCCTTCTCTTTGAGCCGTAACGCATGACGCAGTCCGCCGCCGCGCAGAAACCGCCCGCGACGCCCCGCCGCCTCGACCCGGAAGACGCACAGATCGCCCTGGCCGAAGTGCAGGAACGCTTGCGCCGCCAACAACTGGTGGCCGACCTGGTGCATCGCCAGGAAGAAGGCGACGCCAAGGCCACGCTGGTCGAAGACCTGGTTCACCGCCAGCACGAGGCCGAACTCAAGACGCTGCTGGACGGCCTGCATCCGGCCGACATCGCCTTCATCCTGGAATCGCTGCCCAAGGATGAACGCCAGGCCATCTGGAAACTGGTCAGCCCCGAGCACGATGCCGACGTGCTGCTGGAAGTTGAAGACTGGGTGCGGGAATCGCTGATTGAAGCGATGGATCGTCAGGACCTGGTTGCCGCTACCGGCAACATGGACGCCGACGAACTCGCCGACCTGGCGCCCGACCTGCCGCCCGACGTGGTGGCCGAAGTACAAAAAGGCCTGACCGAAGAAGAGCGCGCGCAGTTGCTGGAAGCCATGGGCTATCCGGAAGACAGCGTGGGCGCGATCATGGACTTCGAAATGGTCCGGGTGCGCGAGGACGTCACGCTTGAAGTGGTGCTGCGCTACCTGCGCCGCCTGCACGAACTGCCTGACCACACCGACCAGATTTTCGTGGTGGACCGCCAAGACAAGCTGCAAGGCATCCTGCCGCTTTCGCGCCTTCTGGTCAGCGAACCGGAAACCGAAGTGCGCGCCGTCATGAACGCCGACTTCCTGACGCTGAACCCCCTGGATTCCGACGCCGACGCCGCGGGCGCCTTCGAACGTTACGACCTGGTCTCCGCCCCCGTGATGGACGACCAGGGCCGCCTGATCGGGCGCGTGACCATCGCCGATGTGGTGGACGTGATGCGCGAAGACTCCCAGGAGCAAGCGCTGTCGCGCGCGGGTCTGCAAGAAGAAGACATCTTCGCGCCCGTCACCACCGCGTTGCGCAACCGCGCGCCGTGGCTGCTGCTCAACCTCTGTACCGCCGCCACGGCGTCCTTCGTGGCGTCGCGGTTTGAAGGCACCGTCAGCCACATCGT
Source organism: Achromobacter spanius (assembly GCF_002812705.1). Lineage (NCBI taxonomy): Bacteria > Pseudomonadati > Pseudomonadota > Betaproteobacteria > Burkholderiales > Alcaligenaceae > Achromobacter > Achromobacter spanius. The sequence goes on from NZ_CP025030.1 coordinate 512,603, forward strand.
GATCCTGGCCTTCCTGATGTCGATCGTGGCCGGCATCGGCGGCAACTCCGGCAACCAGACCATGACGCTGATCATCCGGGCGCTTGCCATGGGCCGGATCACGGGCCGCAACCTGTGGCAATTGGTCAAGCGCGAATTGTTCGTGACCTTGCTGGTGGGCCTGTGCGGCAGCCTGGTGGCCGCCTTGTTCGCCTGGGTGATTTCGCGCTCGCTCTCGATTGCGCTGGTGATGATGGCGGCGATGATCTGCAATATGCTGGTCGGGGCCTCGGTGGGCGTGCTGGTGCCGATGGTGCGTGCGCGCTTCGGCAAGGATCCCGCCATGGGGTCGTCGGTGCTGCTGACCTTCGCCACCGACTCGCTGGGGTTCTTCATCTTCCTGGGCTTGGCCACCATATTCCTGCTGTAGCGCGGCCACCACAGAGAATTCTTGATTTTGCGTTCGCCTGACCGCCCCTTCCCTGGGGCTGGGGCTTCGAACGCCGTTTGATGAAAGCGTTCCGACAGGGATCGAGCGATGACAACAAGTACAGTCATGAACTTGTCATCTTCATCCCTCAGTACCCATCATGACCGCCACATTACGAGCAGCCATGCTTTGCCTGCTGCTCTCGACTTTCACTGCCGCCGCGCAAGCCTGTGAAAGCATGCCCTCGTGGGCACAGTCCGCGTGCAACCGCATTGACCAGATCTGGACCGAAGGCGGCAACGACCTCTACGTTTCCGGCTACGCCTGGCACAACCGCGCCATGTACAGCAAAGAAAAAATCGACAGCTTCAACGAGCTGGCGTGGGGCGCCGGCTATGGCCGCAGCATCTACGACGAAGACGGCGACTGGCAGGGCCTGTACGCCATGGCGTTCCTGGATTCGCACAGCAAGGTTGAACCCATTGCCGGCTACGGCTTCTTGAAAATCGGGCAAGTCAGCGAGAACTTCCGCCTGGGCGCGGGCTACACGGTGTTCCTGACCGCGCGGCACGACATCATGAGCTACATGCCGTTTCCCGGCATCCTGCCGCTGGTGGGCGCCGGCTACAAAGACGCCATGTTCTACGCGACCTACATCCCCGGCTCAAGCGGCGCGGGCAACGTGCTGTATATGTTTGGCCGCTGGCACTTCTAAGCCAAGGCGCAAGGGCCAACGCTCAGAAAGCCTGGCCCAGCCTGCGCACCAGATCGCCCAGGCGCCAGTCGTCGATGCCGTGCGCGCGCAAAGCGCGCTCGGTCTCCACCACGTAGTCCAGACACGGTCCCGACTGGCCAACGGCATTGCGCACGGACGCGATCAGGCGGTCGTCGCTGAGATCAGCAGCGTACTCATCGCAGGCGCGATTCAGCAGGAAGACCAGTCCGCGCACCGGCGCGGCTTCGGTATGGCAAGTAATCCAGCGGGGGGTGTAGGCGCCGGTGACCATCTCGCGACGCCACAGCGCCTGGAACACTTCGGGCACATCGGCCGCCGCGATCTGGTAGGCCACGCCCCTGCAGCACCCGCCCCGGTTCAAGCCAAATACCAGGCCGGGGTTGTCGGGGGAGCCGCGATGATCGTGCGACCACAGGCACAACGACCGGTGATAGCCGCGCACCGTCGCCAAGCGCCGCTCGCGCCACGCAAAGCCGGGATGCCAGATCAGGGACCCATAGGCGAACACCCATAAGTCGTCGACGCCGTTCCAGTCGGCCAAAAGGTCGTCCACCGATCGCGCTTGCCGCGCTTTTGCCATACCGGCGCAGCCGGCGGGTACTGCGAACGACATAGGATCCTCTGATATCCCGATTCATTTCCCGATGGGAACGAGAGATATCCTACGCCGCACACTGCGCAAAAGCATTGCGAGATAGGCCTTGTGCAACACGCCGAAAGAAATTTGCATCCGCTGCGGCGGGCGGACTAGAAAAATTTTTGCTCAATTGCCACAACGCCGACACAACGGCGCCAAAACAACGCCACTACCCCGCCACTACACCGCGTCCAGCGGCAGTTCCGTGGTGCTCTTGATGATTTCCATCGAGAAACTGGCGCTGACGTCCAGCAGGTCCACCGCGCCGATCAGCCGACGGTAGAAGCGGTCATAAGCCGCCATGTCCTCGACCACCACCTTGAGCAGGTAATCGATATCGCCCGCCATACGGTGAAACTCCACCACGTTCGGCAAGGCCATGACGGCGTTGATCAGGCTTTGCGTCCATTTCTCGTTGTGCTGGCTGGTCTTGATGGACACGAACACCGTCAGGTTCAGGCCCAGCGCACGCGGGTCCAGCAGGATGGCGTTGCGCGCGATAACGCCGTCGTCCTTCAGCTTCTGGATGCGGCGCCAGCATGGCGTCACCGACAGATTCACCTGTTCGGCAATTTCAGCAACCGAACAGGTAGCGTCCTTCTGCAGCAACGCCAGGATCTTGATGTCAGTCTGGTCCATGAGTTTTTCTCGAACGCGATGGGAGCCAATCTTGCCCGTTAGTCCGGCGCGCGTCCAGCCGGAAGCCGACGCCACCCGTGGCGGGATTCAGTACGTGCCGGGGTAGCCGCCCCCATCAATCAAGAGGCTTTGCGCCGTCATGTAGCCCGCTTGCGCCGAACACAGATAGGCGCACAACGCGCCCACTTCTTCCGGCTGGCCAAAGCGCCCGGCCGGGTTGGCGCGCCCGCGCTCTTCCCACAGTTGGTCGAAGGTCTTGTCTGATGACTGCTCCAACATGCCCCGCACGTGCCTGACCTGCGCGTCGGTGGCAAAGGCGCCCGGCAACAGGTTGTTGATGGTGACGTTGTGGCGCACCGTCTGCCGTGCCAGGCCGCCCACGAAGCCGATCAGCCCCGAACGCGCGCCGTTGGACAGGCCCAGCTCGGCATGCGGCGCCTTCACGCTGCGCGACACGATGTTCACGATGCGGCCAAAGCGACGTTCGACCATGCCGTCGACCACGCGTCGGATCATGTCGATGGGCCCCAGCATCATGGCGTCCAACGACGCAATCCAGTCGTCGCGCGTCCAGTCCCGGAAATCGCCGGGCAGCGGGCCGTCGGCGTTGTTGATCAGGATGTCGGGCTGCGGGCACGCGGCCATGGCCGCATCGCGACCGTGCTCCAGGGTCAGGTCGGCCGACACCCAGCCCACGCCAATGCCGGCTTCCTTGGAAATCTCGGCCGCGGCCTGTGCAAGCGTCTCGGGATTGCGCGCGGCAATGGTTACCGCCACCCCCTCGCGCGCCAACTGCAGCGCACACGCGCGCCCCATGCCACGGCTGCCGCCGAACACCAAAGCCGTCTTGCCACTGATCCCCAGATCCATGCCCGATTTCCCTTTGACGTGTTGCAAGCCACGCGGCGACGCCGCGCCAAAGCGGATCAGTATAGGACCAGCCCCAGGCACCTTCGACCAAAAAAAAGAGGCCCCGAAGGGCCTCTTGCGTTGACTGCGCGGTCAATGCGCCGTCAGGTGCGTATCAACCCATCCACTGGCTGACGGGCGCCGCCGTATCTTGCAGCGGCTGCGCCACCACGTCGATCAGTGCCGGGCCGTCGTGTTCCATGGCGGCCTTGATGGCGTCGTCCAGCTTGGCCGGGTCTTCCACGCGCCACGCCTTCACGCCGTAGGCTTCGGCAATGCGGGCATGGTCGGTGCGGTTGAAGTCCACGCTGTAGTAGCGCTGGTCGTAGCCCGCCTTCTGGCTGGCCTTGATCCAGCCGTAGACCGAATTCGAAAACACGATCATCAGCAGCGGCGCCTTGTGGCGCACGATGGTTTCCAGTTCGCCCACGGTGAAGCCGAAGCTGCCGTCGCCCATCACCGACACGCACTTGGACTGCGGCCGGCCAACCCAGGCGCCCAGCGCGGCCGACATGGAAAAGCCCAGCGCGCCGTGCGCGCGGTTGGTGATGAAGTGGCGGCCGGGGCGCGACACATCGTAGTAGGCCGAGAAGTACGGGCAAGGCGTGCCCGGGTCCGCGCACACCACCGCATCGTCGGGCAGCAAGCGGTTCAGCGATTGCACCACGCGCTCGGGGCGGATCGGCGTTTCAAGGCTGTTGGCCAGCGGCTCCAGTTGCGCCAGGCGCGCGGCCTTGGCGCGGCCGGCCAGCACCGCGCCGTCTACCGCGTCCGAATTACGGTGTGCCAGGCGCGCCTGCACTTCGGCGCCCAAGGCTTCCAGCGCCAGCTTCGCGTCGCCCACCAGGCCGACTTCGGTCAGGTAGTTGGCGCCGATCACCATGGGATCGATGTCGATGTGCAGGATGGGCACGTCGCGGTTCGGGAAGCGCCAATGTTCCGTGGACGTCGAGCCGGCTCGGCAACCCACGAACAGCACCACGTCGGCCGCCGCCACCACGTCGCGGGTGGCCATCACGCCGCCGTTGGAGCCCACCACGCCTGCATTCAGCGGATGCGTGTCGGCCAGGCTGCCTTGCCCGCTGACCGTCACGCAAACCGCCGCCTTCAAGCTTTCCGCCAGTTCCTGCAAGGCGCCGCTGGCGCCCGCGATGACCACGCCGCCACCGCAGATGATCACGGGCGCCCGCGCGCCGATCAGGCGCTGCGCGGCACGCGCCACATCGGCGGGATCCGGCGCGAAGCGCATGGCCGGAAAGCGGCCGTGCTCGGGCTGCGCCCAGATATCGGACGCATCCACCTGCTGCTTCATTACGTCATACGGAAAGCACAGGTGCGCCGCACCTGGCTTGCCGGTGGTCATGGCGCGGAATGCCGCGCGCACCATGCCGGGAATCTGGTCGGCGCGGTCAATCGTGCGGTTCCACTTGGTCAGCGGACGGTACAGCGCTTCCTGGTCCAGCTCGGTCAGCGGGTATTTCCCGCGCGACCCCACCGCCACGTCCGACGTGATGCCCAGCACGGGAATCGAGGACTCATTGGCTTCAACCAGGCCAGGCAACAGATAGGTCGCGCCGCCACCGCTGGGGCCTTCGCACACGCCGACCTTGCCGGTGACGCGGGCGTAGGCGTCCGCCATGTACCCGGCGCTGCGCTCGTCGCGCGTCAGGATGTGCTGCATGCCGTGATCCAGGCGGTACAGCGCATCGTAAAACGGCAGGCTGGTGTCGCCGCACAGGCCAAAAATATGTTTGACGCCGTTGTGCTGCAGCATCCGCACCATGGCTTCGGCGCCGTTCAGGTTTTCCATATCATCTCCACGTAGTTGGCCGACAGGACCGGGCGGCGCGCCACCCGGCCACCCGTCGCTCAGTTATCCAGATTGATGTTGTTCTTCTTGATGAAGGCGCTCCACCGGTCGTATTCCGATTTCACGTAGGCATCCAGCGCGGGGCCGTCCGAGGCCACGATCTCGAAGCCCGCTTCAGTGATCTTCTTCTTGATTTCCGGGTCCGCCAGCACGGCCTTGAAATCGGCCGTCAGCTTTTTCACCGTGGCCTCAGGCGTGCCCTTGGGGGCGAACATGCCGCTCCACGAGTAGGCAACAAAGCCAGGGAAGCCCGACTCTTCCACCGTCGGCACGTTGGGCAGTTCGGGCAAGCGCTTTTCACCCGCCACCGCCAGCGGCTTGATCTTGCCGGCCTGGATCTGGCCGCGCAGCGCCGCGAAACTCAGCCACGTCATATTGGCCTGCCCGCCCACCACCGCCTGGATGGCCGGCCCGCCGCCGCCATACGGCACGTGCAGCAGCTCGACTTTCGACAAGCGCTTGAGCTCTTCGGGCGCCAGGTGGTTCAGCGAACCGACCCCGGTCGAGGCGTAGTTGAATTTGTTGGCCGATTCTTTCGCGGCGGCCGCCAGGAACGCTTTCAGGTTATCCCCCGGCACGCTGGGGTTGGCGCCAATGACCAGCGGAAAGCGCACGGTCTGCGAAATGGCGACAAAGTCTTTGAAGGTGTCGTAAGGCAGCTTGGGCTTCACGGCGGGGTTGATGCCATGGTTGTCAAAGCTGACCAAGAGCGTGCTGCCATCGGGCTCGGCGCGCGCCACATGCGCGGTGGCGATCTGGCTGGCCGCACCGGGGCGGTTTTCCACGATCACCGTGCGTCCGCCCAGTTGCTGCGACAGACGCGGTTGCAGAATGCGCGCCAGGATGTCGGTGCTGCCGCCCGGCGGGTACGGCACCACCAGCACCAACGGCCGTTCCTCGGCGGCGGCGGGCGCGGCGACAAAAGCGCCCCCCGCGGCTGCCAGCGTGCATAGGCCCGCCAAAATCCGCTTCATCGTGTGAGTCATTGTTTTTCCCCTGCTGTTGTGGTGTTGGCCGGCGCTACCGTGGCGGGTTCGGCCTGGTCCCGCATGTAAATCGTTGAAAACCCCGTACGGATCACGTCGGTGATCTGGTCCAGGCGGCGTCCGATGTGTGCGCTGATCAGCGCGGACAAGGCGTCCAGATCGCGCTGTTCCAAGGTCTGGACGATACGCAGATGCTCGCCCTGCGTATGGCTGCGTCGGCCCTGCTGCATGTCGATCCAGCGCACGAAATGAATGCGGGCATTCACGCTTTCCAGCGCGCGCACGAATTCTTCATTGCGAGACAGGCGCGCCAGATGCAGGTGAAAGGCTTCGTCCAGTTCCAGAAGGCGCGTCGCGTCGCTGTCTTCCGGCACATCGCGGGACCGTTCCACGAACTGGCGCAGTTCGGCCAATTCTTCGTCGCTGGCGCGCTCGCAGGCGGCCCGCACGATGCCCGCCTCGAGCACCGTCCGGTACTCGTACAAACTGTGGATCTGCTTGGCGTCCAACAGCCGGGCAATGAAGCCGCGGTTCACGGAGCGAGTCAGGAAACCTTCGACCATCAATTGGTTCAGCACTTCGCGCAGCGGCGTCCGGCTGACATTCAAGCGCCGCGCCAGATCCACTTCGTTGATGCGCTCACCCGGCTTGAAATCAAACCGCACCGCCATCGCCTTGACCGCGCCATACAGCTCGGCCTGCCCGGCAGACGTGCGGGCGGCAGGGCGAATCGCTGAAGGGGGCTGCGTCATGGCTGGTCGATTTGAGTGGGGCTGATCAGCGGGTAGAAAGTGCATACTAAAGTGCATACACTTTGCGACGCAAGCAGGGTTTGCCCCGATCACGAATGGCCGTGGCCGATGATGACCAACATCCCCATGCCGTTGCCACGGCGACGGGCCGTTGCCATCGTAGGATGGGTGCAGCGCGAAGGATTTCTAATAAAGAAACCAATATCAAACGCGCGAAACCCATCAGGCAGCGATTGCGTCATGGCTGATCCAGCCAAAAATTCAACCGTTGCTTGATGGGTTTCGCGCGTTTGTATGGACCGGGGACATGGGTGACACATGTTCGGGGACATGGGTAACACATAGGTTTTTATCCTATTGGCGTGCTCTGAGGTCGATCTGTTGAACAATTTTGTACAGGAAGACGACATCAAGCACGCCGTCTTGCGAGGAGGGTCTGACCGCGACAGGCAGACCCGCCATTCCCTCTCCGACGAAGACGACGCGTCCGTTCACAATGATCTGCCCTTTGGTCCTGACCTTGAGCACTCGATCGCCCGGCTCGTATTCGATCGGGGGCAACGAGGCAGGATAGCGACGAGGGCTAGGTCGATATCTCGACAGGGGCGGCATCTGCCCCAACGCCTGGTGGGGCCGGACGTGGTTGTACTGTTCACGCCACTGATCCATGGCTTGCTGGCAGTCCAGCAGACTGCTAAACCCCCGGGCCTGGATCAACTCGCGCTTGAGCGTTCGATGCAGGCGTTCTAGCTTGCCTTGGGTTTGCGGGTGGCGAGGGCGACTGTGGCTGATACGCACGCCCAGCCGCATGAGCCAAACCTCCAGGCCTGTCAGCCCCAGGCCGCGCACCGATGCCCAGGATGGGCCGTTGTCCGCGGTGATCCGTTCGGGCAATCCGTAACGGCGAAATACGGCCTTCAGGTGCTGCTGCACAGTTTTGCTGCGCTCATCGCCACAAGCCTGGATGCACAGGGCGTAGCGTGAGTGATCGTCCAATAGCGTCAGCGGATGGCACCGTCCCTGACGCGCGTCGGTCAGGGCAAAGTGCCCCTTGAAGTCCATCTGCCACAACAGGTTTGGCGCCTCATGCTCAAAGCGCTGGTTCGCCAGCCCGACGTTCGAGTCCTCGCCTTGGACCCGATAGCCATGTCGTCGCAAAATTGCCGAGATGGTACTGGGCGCGGGCGCCGTAGTCGGCCCAAGCAGCGCCCGCAACTTGCGAGGCCCCCAGTACGGGTAACGCTTGTGCAGGTCGATCACCTGCGCTTCGATTTGCTCACACGTGCGCCCAGGACTATTGCCTGGCCTGCGAGACAGATCTTGCAACCCAGCCTGGCCGTTCTGCTCGTAGCGGCCCAACCACTTGTATGCGGTCTTGGCGCTGATATCGAAACGCCGGCAAAGCTCCCGCACATTGCTGCCCGGTTGCAGGGCAAGCTGAACGAACTCCATTCGGCAGGACATAAGGCTTGACTCCTTCCACGGCATCGCTCGCTCCTAAAAACGACCATACCGTGATGCTAGAAGTGTTACCTATGTCCCCGAACACCCGTTACCCATGTCCCCGGGCCATACACGCGTTGTTATGTCGGGGTTCTAGCGGCGAGATTCGCGCGCTCCACCCATCCTACGCGCCAGTGGCCGTTGCCGGTGCCGTTCATTGCTATTGCCACGGCCGGTGCAATCGTAGGATGGGTGCAGCGCGAAGGATTTCTGAAAAAGAAACCAATATCAAACGCGCGAAACCCATCAAGCAGCGATTGCGGTATGGCTGATCCAGCCAAAAATTCAACCGTTGCTTGATGGGTTTCGCGCGTTGTTATGTCGGGGTTCTAGCGGCCAGTTTCGCGCGCTGCACCCATCCTACGTCCTGGCGTCTAGGGCGCGGGTGTCCCTGTGTCCAGGGTGTAGTGGGCGCCGTCGCGGTTTTCCAGGGTCAGCGTGGACAGCGTGGGGGCTGACGCTGCCGGGTCAGTGTGCACGTGGATGCGCAGGTTGGCCAAGGGCACGTCCCAACCGCCATCGACAGCTTCAGCCGTGACGTCCGCCACCAACGCCAGGCGCTCGGCCACGGCTCGGGCATCGGCCGCGCGTGCATCAATGCGCATCAGGCTGCGTGCGCCATTGGGATGCGCCATCAGGTCCGGCGACCAGACACACTCGGGTGTCAGATGACGGCAGAAATACATGCGGATGCCGGGCAAAGGCTGCTCGGCAAAGCGCACGGTGTGGAATCGGGCCTGCACTTCCTGACCGTCCAGCATCGCCGGGCGCGTCAGTTCCTGCACCGGGTTCACCGCAAACCCGGCCGCCTTCAGGCGTTCGTAGGTAGCGTCGGCGTCATACGTGCGAAACACCAGCGCTTCCAACCCAAACGGCGAATCAGCGATTTCCTTGCGGGCCGGTGGGGCGCCCGTGGGCCATCCCAGCAGCTCGACATACGTGCCTTCCAGCACGATCAGGCGATTGCATGAACCCAGGTTATGCACCGCCTTGTCGCTCAGGTGAAACCCCTGGCGCTCGAAATGCGGGGCCAGGGCATCCAGCCGGTCGCGCACCATCACGACGGCGTGGTCGAACTCGGTGCGGCCGACAGAATGCAGCATGGCGTTATCCCCTGATCAGACCAGTTTGCCGTGGCACTGCTTGTACTTCTTGCCACTGCCGCACGGGCACGGATCGTTGCGTCCGACCTTGGGCAAGGCATTGCGCACGGGTTGCTCGCCCTCTTCCGATTCCGTCTTGGCCAGCGCTTCGTCGTAATCGGAGTGGTGGTACTGCACGTTTTGCACGTGCGGTTGCGCGGCTTCGGCTTCGGCCTGTTCGACTTGCTCCGACGACTGCACACGCACCGTCATCAACACGCGCACCACGTCGTCGCGAATGCGATCCAGCATGCCCGAGAACAGTTCGAAGGCTTCGCGCTTGTATTCCTGCTTGGGATTCTTCTGCGCATAACCGCGCAAATGGATGCCCTGGCGCAGGTAATCCAGCGACGACAGGTGTTCGCGCCAATGCGTGTCGATCGACTGCAACATGATCGAACGTTCAAACTGCGACCACGATTCGGCCCCAACCTGGTCAACCTTGGCCTGGTAGGCATCGCGAGCAGCCGTCACCACGCGCTCACGCAGGTCTTCGTCGGTCAGGCTGGTTTCCTTGTCCAACATTTCGGTCAGCGGAAGGTGCAGGTTCCAGTCCGATTCCAGAGCCCTTTGCAGGCCCGGCACGTCCCATTGCTCTTCCACCGATTCCGGCGGCACATAGGTGTTGAACATTTCGACCACGGCAGCGTCGCGCAGGCTATTCACCGTGTCGCCCACGCTTGCGGCTTCCAGCACGTCATTGCGCTGCGAATACAGCACCTTGCGCTGGTCGTTGGCCACGTCGTCGTATTCCAGCAATTGCTTGCGGATGTCGAAGTTGCGGCCTTCCACCTTGCGTTGCGCGGTTTCGATCGAGCGCGTGACCATGCCCGCCTCGATCGGCTCGCCCTCGGGCAGCTTCAGGCGTTCCATGATGGCGCGCACGCGGTCGCCCGCGAAGATGCGCATCAGCGAATCTTCCAGCGACAGGTAGAAACGGGACGAACCCGGGTCACCCTGGCGACCGGCACGGCCGCGCAACTGGTTGTCGATACGGCGCGATTCGTGGCGCTCGGTGCCGATGATGCGCAGGCCGCCCGCTGCCTTGACCTGCTCGTTCAGCGGCTTCCATTCAGCGCGGATCTTTTCGATGCGCGCGGTCTTTTCAGCTTCCGACAGCGATTCGTCGGCGCGGATCAGATCAACCTGCTTGTCCACACTGCCGCCCAGCACGATGTCGGTACCACGACCGGCCATGTTGGTGGCGATCGTGATGTGACCCGGCTTGCCGGCTTCGGCCACGATCTCGGCTTCGCGGGCGTGCTGCTTGGCGTTCAGCACTTCGTGCGGCAGCTTGGCCTTTTTCAGGAGGCCCGACAGCAGCTCGGAGTTTTCGATGCTGGTCGTACCCACCAGCACCGGCTGGCCACGCTCGTGGCAGTCGCGGATGTCTTCGAGGATCGCGTTGTACTTTTCCGGATCGGTCTTGAAGACCTGATCGTTCTGGTCCTTGCGGATCATCGGCTTGTTGGTCGGGATGATGACCGTTTCAAGCCCGTAGATTTCCTGGAACTCGTACGCTTCCGTATCGGCCGTGCCGGTCATGCCGGATAGCTTTTCGTACATGCGGAAGTAGTTCTGGAACGTGATGGATGCCAGCGTCTGGTTTTCGTGCTGGATCTTCACGCCTTCCTTGGCTTCGACGGCCTGGTGCAAGCCATCGGACCAACGGCGGCCCACCATCAGGCGGCCCGTGAATTCGTCGACGATCACCACCTCGCCATCCTGGACCACGTATTGCTGGTCGCGGAAGAACAGGTTGTTGGCGCGCAGAGCCACCATCAGGTGGTGCATCAACGCAATGTGGCGGGGGTCGTACAGCGATTCGCCTTCCGGCAGGATGCCCAGGCGGGCCAGGATGGCCTCGGCGTTTTCATGGCCGGCTTCCGACAGGTAAACCTGCTGGCTTTTTTCGTCGACCCAGTAATCACCTTCGGGTTCCGGCTCCTGCGGCTTGGGTTCGGTGGCCATGCGCGTCAGCAGCGGCGGCACCGCGTTCATGCGGATGTAGAGCTCGGTGTGATCTTCGGCCTGGCCGGAAATGATCAGCGGCGTACGGGCTTCGTCGATCAGGATCGAGTCCACTTCGTCGACGATGGCGTAGAACAGCACGCGCTGGCGGCGGTCCTCAACACGGAATTCCATGTTGTCGCGCAGGTAGTCGAAACCGAATTCGTTATTCGTGCCGTAAGTGATGTCGGCGGCGTAGGCGGCCTTCTTCTCTTCGTTAGGCTGCTGCGGCACCACCACGCCCGTGGTCATGCCCAGGAAGTGGTACAGGCGCCCCATCCATTCCGCGTCGCGGCGGGCCAGATAGTCGTTCACCGTAACAACGTGCACGCCCTTGCCGGCGCATGCGTTCAGGTAAACGGGCAAGGTCGCCATCAGCGTCTTGCCTTCCCCCGTGCGCATTTCGGCAATCTTGCCGTTGTGCAGCGCGATGCCGCCCAACAACTGAGAGTCGAAGTGCCGCATCCCGAACACGCGCTTGCCCGCTTCGCGCACAACGGCGAAGGCTTCCGGCAGCAGGTCGTCCAGCGACGTGCCCTGCGCGTATCGAGATCGGAATTCGTCAGTCTTGGCCGCCAGCTCCGCATCGGAAAGCGCGGAAATCTTGGGCTCCAGCCCATTGATCTGGGTTACCAGCTTGCGATACTGCTTAAGCAGCCGGTCGTTGCGGCTACCTATGAGTTTTTTGAGCAGAGAAACCATGCGTATGTCGGCCGCACGAGCCACGCCGCGCCTGCAAAAGGCAAGGGCAGCGCCTCCCGTGACTTTGATGTTATTGGTTGAGCGGGGGTCCGCTGGGAAACGAACCAGTTTAACGCACCTGGCGCGTAATAGCCTGGACCTATTGCCAGAGTACTGATGTTGAGCGGTTTGACCGGTCAGCGCACCACAGGTTCAGTCCCCGCGGCTTGCGCCATGGCAGGCGGCGCATTCTGTGGCGTTCCCAGGAACAAACGGGGGTCGAGCGGTTGCCCGGCAAGGCGCACTTCAAAGTGCAGATGGGGTCCGGTGGAACGGCCCGAACTGCCCACGCGGGCCACTTGCTGGCCACGCTCTACAAGCTCGCCCTGCTTCACCATCAAGGACGAAGCATGGGCGTAGCGGGTAATCAAGCCATCGCCATGGTCGATTTCGACCATATTGCCGAAGCCCGGCAGGAACTTGGCTTCGAGCACGACGCCGCCCGAGGCGGCAAGGATCGGCGTGCCGGACGGGGCCGCGAAATCCAGCCCTTCATGCATGGCGGTGCGCCCCGTGACCGGGTTGCGGCGCCAGCCGTAGGACGAACTCAGATACGGGTAATCCGTGATCGGCATGGCGGTCGGCATGCGCGCCTGATCCGCGGACCGCTTGGTCAGGGCAGCATCAAGCAGCTTCAGATTGTCGGACTGCTGCGCCAGGCGCGCCTGGATTTCGTCCAGTTGGCGCCCCAGTGCCTCGGCCGATGCCGCGCTGGGCGGCGGGTGGTCGGTAAACAGGTCATCCATGACGTGGGTGGCTTCAGGCTGCGTCAGCGCCTCGGGCTGCGCCACGGCCAATTGCTTGGCCAATTCGGGGTCGGTATACGCCACACCCGCCACCTTGGCCACGCGCTGGCCAAGGCCATCGATGCTGACCAGCTTTGCCTGCAGCGCCCCCACCTTGGCGGCCAGCAGGTTCATGTTTCCCCGCAGGAAATCGGTGTCACGGCCAGGCTGCTGCGCCAACGGCCAACCCACGGCATGTACGGCCGGCAGGATCGGAGTAAGGTATCGCTGAATGGCGGCGCCAAAGATGGCCGCGGTCATCAGCGCCGCCCCAAGCAACAACGCCAGCCGCGCACCGCCCAGGGTGAAATGCCCGTCCCGCCCGTCCCGGGCGTGCATAATCACGATTTTCAAGATTGCTTCCTAATTCTATAGAGCCGGGATGAATAGACCCACTTCATACCGTCAACGTTCCAGTTCCAGCCGGCGGAAAGAAAATACCGCCCTGGGATGGCTGGGTCATGACATGCGGGGCGCCGGTGTGTTGGCGACTGCCCGCAAGCACTTGCAAATTCAGTATGCGGTGGCGGCGGTTCTGCCCGCCCCGCTAGGTGCTGTGTGCCAGGTCGGCAAGCTGGAAAACCAGTGCCTGCATCTGGTGGTGCCCAGCGCCGCACATGCAGCCAAGATGCGTCAATTGGCGCCGCGCGTGGCGCGCGCCCTGGCCGATCAAGGCTGGAACCTTAACGAAATCGCCGTCAAGGTACAAGCGGGTTTACCGAAGCCCGGCGCCCGTCAGGCGCGCCCTCCCAAAGAGGCGCAACCCCTGGGCGACAAGGCCCTGGGCGCATTCGAATCGCTGCACGACAAGCTGCGTCCCGGCCCGTTGGCAGACGCAGTCGCCAAACTCTTGAAGCGTCACAAGAGTAGCTGAAGCCATCCGGCCCTGTCCGGCGCCACGGGCGCCTGGAAACGAAGCGAAACCAAGTTCTCGGGGGTTTAGATCCGATGGTTTGCAACCGGATGGGGATTTTTTCGCTAACGGAGGGTAGCCAGCGCCATCCTTTAAGCAGGGACCTGATGTGGATACCGGGGACACTTCCCCGGTTCAGGCCCGATCAGGAACCGGGCGTTATGCCAGCTTCCATTCGTGGCGGAAGGCCTGCGGCGCTTCTGCCTGCGATTCATAGGTGACCATTTCCCAGGCGTCTTGCTGAGCAAGCAGCGCGCGGGCCAATTGGTTGTTCAGGCCGTGGCCCGACTTGCACGCCACATAGCGCGCCACCAGCGGTTTGCCCAGCAGATACAGGTCGCCAATGGCGTCCAGGATCTTGTGCTTCACGAATTCGTCGTCATAGCGCAGCCCGTCGCTGTTCAGCACACGGTATTCGTCCATGACGATGGCGTTGTCCAGACTGCCGCCACGGGCCAGGCCCATCGAGCGCAGCGCTTCCACTTCATTCACGAACCCGAAGGTTCGCGCGCGGGCAATTTCGCGCACATACGAGTGCGTCGCGAAATCAATCTCGGCGAAATTGGCGGTGGAATCAATGGCGGGATGGCGGAAGTCAATCGAGAAGGCCAGCGCGTAGCCCTCGTGCGGTTCCAGCCGGGCCCATTTCTCGTTGCGGCCTTCGCCCTCGCGCACTTCCACGGTTTTCTTGACGCGGATGAACTGCTTGGGCGCGTTCTGCTCAACGATGCCCGCCGAGCGCAACAGATAAACAAAGGTTGCCGCACTGCCGTCCATGATGGGGACTTCTTCGGCAGTGAGGTCGATATGCAGGTTGTCGATACCCAGGCCGGCCAATGCCGACATCAGGTGCTCTACCGTGGAAACGCGGACGTTACCCTGTTGCAGGACCGACGCCATGCGCGTATCGCCCACGCCAGTGGCCTGAGCAGGCAGGTCCACGACTTCAGGCAGGTCCACGCGGTGGAAAACAATGCCCGTATTGGGCTGTGCCGGACGCAGAGTAAGTTCTACCCGCCGTCCGGAGTGGACGCCGACGCCTGTCGTGCGGACTAGATTCTGAATGCTGCGCTGTCGGAACATGGTGCTTGGGTATTAGAGCCAGGAAGCCGGCACGAAGAGTACAGATTGCCGGCGTAACTGACGTATTGTAACGCTGTCCGATCCTTGGCGCCATCAAGCAACCCGGACCGACCGATACTTCCGTCCCTTAAAGAACCGTGCAAGGGAAACACGGACCGCTCCGCCTCCGGCTCGCCCGCGGGGACAAGCGAGCCGGAGATGAGGGAGTGCGATTAGAGCCTGTAATCGGCTCTTTCGTTCAATCTGCCTGCTTGCGCAAGAACGCCGGGATGTCGAAATGATCCATTCCCGAGCTTTCCAGAGCACGCACTTGAGCCGACGCCTGGCTGCGCGGATTGCGCATGACAGACGGCATGTCCAGATTGCGGTAATCGCCGCCTTGACCGGCCGGCATCGTGCCCATGGGCATGTTGTCGGTACCGGTGCGCAGCACCTCAGCGGTGTTTTGCACCAATTGCGGACGCGACTGCGCACGGCCCAGGCCGGTTGCAACCACAGTCACGCGCAGGTTTTCACCCATGGACTCGTCGTAGGCGGTACCGAAGATCACGGTCGCGTCGTCCGAAGCGTAGCTGCGGATCGTTTCCATGATTTCGCGCGTTTCGCGCATCTTCAGCGTGCGGCTGGCGGTGATGTTGACCAGCACGCCACGCGCGCCGTTCAAGTCCACGCCTTCCAGCAGCGGGCAAGCAATGGCGTGCTCGGCGGCGACACGCGCGCGGTCCGCGCCCGATGCCGATGCCGTGCCCATCATGGCCTGGCCCTGCTCGCCCATGATCGTCTTGACGTCTTCGAAGTCGACGTTGACGTTACCTTCGACGTTGATGATTTCGGCGATACCGGCGCAAGCGTTGTGCAGGATATCGTCGGCCGAACGGAAGCAGTCTTCCTGCGTCGCGTCCTCGTCCATCAATTCATAGAGGTTCTCGTTGAGCACCACGATGAGCGAATGCACGTGCTTGGCCAGTTCGGCAATGCCGTCCTCGGCCATCTTCAGGCGCTTGTTGCCTTCAAACGTGAAAGGCTTGGTGACCACGCCAACGGTCAGGATGCCCAGTTCCTTCGCCACTTCGGCCACGACCGGACCCGCGCCGGTGCCGGTGCCACCGCCCATACCGGCGGTGATGAAGACCATGTGAGCGCCGTTCAGCGCAGCACGGATCTCCTCGCGCGCGGTTTCAGCCGACGCACGTCCTTGCTCGGGCTTGGCGCCCGCACCCAGGCCGGTACGGCCCAGACGAATTTGCACCGGGGCATTGGTTGCCGCCAGTGCTTGCGCATCGGTGTTGGCGCAGATGAAATCCACGCCGTGCACGCCGCTGCGAATCATGTGCGCGACGGCATTGCCGCCCGCACCGCCCACACCAACGACCTTGATTACGGTCCCTTTGGTGTTGTTCTCAAGCATCTCAAAGTTCATCATGATGACTCCCTCACAAGTCCGATTTTGCAAATCACAAAAATTCCCCAACAACCTATATTTTGTGAATCGCCTCAAAGCCGATGCCGACTGCTATGGCCCGCCACGGGTTTGAGACGCCTCCCCGTTCTGGCCCGCCCCGCAATACCGCCGCGATGCGTGCCAAGGAGCAGGCCCCAACCTGCCCCTTCCTCTTTAATTCATGAACCATTCCTTCATGCGCGCAAGCAGGCTCTTGAAATTGCCTGTCTGAGCGGCGACCTTGCGACCGCGCACCCGCTGCATCCGTGCTTCCTGCAACAAGCCCATCACCGTCGAGAAGCGCGGGTTACGCATCACGTCGGCCAAGCTTCCTTCGTACTCAGGCACCGCCACGCGAACCGGCTTCAGGAACACGTCCTCGGCCAGTTCGATCATGCCGGGCAACTGCGCGGAACCGCCGGTCAGCACAACGCCTGACGCCAGCAGATCTTCGTAGCCGGAATCGCGCACCACCTGCTGCACCAGCGTGAACAGTTCTTCGACACGCGGCTCGATCACGGCGCCCAACGCCTGGCGCTTGACCTGGCGCGGACCGCGATCACCCAGGCCCGGCACTTCCACGGATTCGTCCGGGCTGGCCAGCACCTGCTTGGCCACGCCGTAGCGCAGCTTGATTTCTTCGGCGTCCGGCGTCGGCGTGCGCAGCATGGCCGCGATGTCGTTGGTGATCTGGTCACCGGCAATCGGCAGCACCGCGGTGTGGCGGATCGCGCCGCCCGTGAAGATGGCGACATCGGTCGTGCCGCCGCCGATGTCCACCAGCACGACACCCAGTTCCTTTTCATCGGCCGTCAGCACGGCCAGGCTCGAGGCCAGCGGTTGCAGGATCAGGTCTTGCACTTCCAGGCCGCAGCGGCGCACGCACTTGACGATGTTCTGCGCGGCGCTGACCGCGCCCGTCACGATGTGCACGCGCACTTCCAGGCGCAGGCCGCTCATGCCGATGGGCTCGCGGATGTCTTCCTGGCCGTCGACGATGAACTCCTGCGTCAGCACGTGCAGCACTTGCTGGTCGGTCGGGATGTTCACCGCCTTGGCGGTCTCGATGACGCGGGCAACGTCGGTGGCGGTGACTTCTTTGTCTTTCACAGCGACCATGCCGCTGGAATTGAAGCTGCGGATATGGCTGCCGGCAATGCCGGTATAGACGTCGCGAATCTTGCAATCTGCCATCAGCTCGGCTTCTTCAAGCGCGCGCTGAATGGAATTCACAGTGGTCTCGATATTGACGACCACGCCCTTGCGCATGCCGCGCGATTCGTGCTGGCCCAGGCCTAGCACTTCGAATCGCCCTTCGGGCAAAATTTCAGCCACCACAGCCACCACCTTGCTGGTGCCGATATCGAGGGCGACGATAAGGTCCTTGATGTCACGGGTCATGGCGTTAGCGTTTCTTGGGAGGTTTCGGTGTGGATTTGGATTTGGTTTCCGACGCGGGCAACGGAGCCAGCGCCAGGGCGAAACCATTCGGATAGCGCAGGTCGGCCTGCGTGATGGTGCGCCCTTCCAGGCGCCCCGCTACGCTGGGCCACGCCTGCACAAAGCGTTGAATACGTGCCGCGAACGGCAAGGCGCCGGGCAGGCCGTGCGGGTCCGGCGCATCGGCGCCCGGATCGCGGCCCAGGTCCAGCAGCATGCCGTTGGACAACACCACCCGCCAGGCATAGCGCGGGCTCAGCTCCAACTGTTTGACATGCATGTCCAGCGGCGCGAACCAACGCGCCAGCTCGGCATAGCGCTGCACGACCAGCGGCTCGGTGCCCTCGGGCCCGGAGAACTGCGGCAACACGGTTTCGTCGTCCACCTCGCCCGTGTTCGCCGTGAACGCTTCGCCCCAGGTGTTGATCATCTGGTTCTCGTTCCACAGCGCCAGGGGTTGCTGTTCCTCGATCCGCACACGCAGCACATTGGGCCAGATGCGGCGCACGGTGGCGTGGCGTACCCACGGCACCGATTCGAAGATCTCGCGCGCGTCGTCCAGGTCCACCGTGAAGAAGTTGCCCTTGAAACGGCCCGCGATCGCCGAGCGCACCGCCTGCGGCGACACATAGTGCAATTCGGTGTCCGGCATCGATTCCAGCTCGATCGCCGTCAACGTGAAGAACGGGCGTTGCGCTACCCAGACCACGCCCGCGATGAGCATGGCGCAAACCGCCAGCACGGCTAGCGTGTTGGCGATCAGGTTGGTAGTGCGAGCGTCGTTCCACACGGATTATCCAGGTCAAGCGTTACGCGAGGCGCTGTGCACTTTGCACGAGGCTTCGGACAAAATCGCCACGCACAGATCGGCATAGCTGATCCCCACGGCCTTCGCGGCCATCGGCACCAACGAATGGCTGGTCATGCCAGGCGAGGTATTCATTTCAAGCAGCCACGGCCGGTTGTCGCGGTCGAGGATGAAATCGGCGCGGCCCCAGCCTTCGCAGCCCAGCGCCACATAGGCCTTGACGGCGATATCAGCCACTTCTTCGGCAACGCCGTCCGGCAGCGTCGCGGGGCAGAAATACTGGGTATCGTCCGAGAAATACTTGTGTTCGTAGTCGTAGTTGCCACCGGGCGCGGCGATCTCGATCACGGGCAGCGCGCGCGCCCCCTTGCCCGCGCCCAGCACCGCCACGGTCAACTCGCGGCCGGTGATGAACTGTTCGGCCAGTACTTCGCTGTCAAAGCGCGCGGCCGCGGCATAGGCTTCCTTCATGTCGGAATAACCCACAACCTTGGTGATCCCGACGGTGGAACCTTCATGCGGCGGCTTGATGATCAGCGGCAGGCTCAGGCGGTCGGGCACCAGACGCAGCTCCGTGTCGGCGTCCAGCACTTCGAATTCGGGCGTGGGCAGGCCGTTTTGCAGCCACACGCGCTTGGTCATGGTCTTGTCCATGGCCAGCGCGGACGCCATCGGGCCGCTGCCGGTGTACGGAATGCCCAGCAATTCCAACGCGCCCTGAATCGTGCCGTCTTCGCCGTAGCGGCCATGCAGCGCGATGAAGACGCGGTCGAAGCCTTCGGCGGCCAATTCGGCCAGGCTGCGTTCGCCCGTGTCGAACAGGTGCGCGTCCACGCCGGCGCTGGCCAGCGCCTGCTGCACGCCCTTGCCGGACATCAGCGACACTTCGCGCTCGGCGGAGCGTCCGCCATACAACACACCCACTTTGCCGAATTGCGTGCTCATGCCAGTTCTCCTACTTGGGCGGGGACCTTGCTGATCGAACCCGCTCCCATCACGATGACGACGTCGCCGTTGCGCACGAAGTCGATCACGGCCTGCGGCAGTTCAGCCACGTCTTCAACGAACACCGGCTCAACCTTGCCGGCCACCCGCAGCGCGCGTGACAGCGCGCGGCCGTCGGCGGCCACCAGCGGCGGCTCGCCAGCGGCGTAGACCTCGGTCAGCAACACGGCATCGGCGGTGCCCAGCACCCGCACAAAATCTTCAAAGCAATCGCGCGTCCGCGTGTAGCGGTGCGGCTGGAAGGCCAGCACGATGCGGCGATCGGGCCAGGCGCCGCGCGCGGCGGCCAGCGTGGCGGCCATCTCCACGGGGTGATGGCCGTAGTCGTCGATCACCGTGAAGGTGCCGCCGCCGTGGCTGGCCGGCACCGGGAATTCGCCGGTCTGCGTGAAACGGCGGCCCACACCCTTGAAGGCGGCCAGCGAATCACGGATGGCGTCGTCCGATACGCCCAGCTCGGTGGCAACGGCAATCGCGGCCAGCGCGTTGCGCACGTTGTGCAGGCCGGGCAGGTTCAATTCCACTTGCAGGGGCGGCAGCAGCGTGTCGAGGTGCGTGCGCTGCACGTTGAAGCGCATGCGCGTACCGGACGGCTGCACTTCGTAGGCTCGCACCTGCGCCTCTTCGTTCAGGCCATAGGTGGTGATCGGCCGCGACACGAAGGGCATGATCTCGCGCACGTTGGCGTCATCCGAGCACAGCACCGCGCTGCCATAGAACGGCAGGCGTTGAGTGAATTCGATGAAGGCGCTTTTCAGGCGCGCCACGTCGTGCCCGTAGGTGTCCATGTGGTCGGCATCGATGTTGGTCACGATGGCCATCACCGGCAACAGATTCAGGAACGACGCATCGGACTCGTCGGCCTCGACCACGATGTAGTCGCCCTGCCCCAGGCGCGCGTTGGCGCCGGCCGAGTTCAAGCGTCCGCCGATCACGAAAGTGGGGTCCAGGTCGCCAGCGGCAAGCACGCTGGCCACCAGGCTGGTGGTGGTGGTCTTGCCATGCGTGCCGGCTACCGCGATGCCGCGCTTCAAGCGCATCAGCTCCGCCAGCATGACGGCGCGCGGCACCACGGGGATACGCGCGGCCCGCGCGGCGATCACTTCGGGGTTGTCGCCCGCCACCGCCGTGGACGTGACGATGGCAGCCGCGCCCGTGACGTTGCTGGCCACGTGGCCGATTGCGATCTTTGCACCCAGACCGGTCAGACGGCGCGTCACCGCCGACTCGTTCAGGTCGGAACCACTGATCGTGTAGCCCAGGTTGAGCAGCACTTCGGCAATGCCGCTCATGCCAGAGCCGCCGATGCCTACGAAATGGATATGTTGAATTCTGTGTTTCATGATGAACGCCCCGCTGCTTGTTCGCAGACATCGGCGATATGGACCGCGGCTTCCGGCTGCGCATGTGCGCGGGCCCGGACGGCGACGGCCTCGAGTTCTTGTCGGGTACGCTGGGCCAGCCAGTCCGCCAGCCACTCGGGCGTCATGGCGGCCTGCGGCTGCAACCAAGCGGCCTCTGCGTCGCTCAAAAAGCGCGCGTTGGCGGTCTGGTGGTCATCGATGGCATGCGGCAAGGGCACGAACAGCGCGGCGACGCCCGCTGCCGCCACTTCGGACACCGTCATGGCGCCCGCGCGGCAGATCAGCAGGTCGGCATCGCCCAAGGCGCCCGCCATGTCATCGATGAACGCGCGGCAATCGGCCTGCACGCCCGCTTCGGCGTAGGCCTGCTGCAGCGCGGGCAGATGTTGTTCGCCGGCCTGATGGACGACCATCGGGCGACGATCTTGCGGCAGGCGGGCCAACGCCTGCGGAACCACCGTGTTCAGTGCCTGCGCGCCCAGGCTGCCACCCACAACAAGCAGGCGCAACGGACCGGAACGGCTGGCGTAGCGAACGGCCGGATCGGGCAGCGCGCACAGGTCGGCACGCACGGGATTGCCCAGCGCTTCACCCTTGGGCAGCACGCCCGGAAAGCCGCTGAGCACGCGGCGCGACATCTTGGCCAGGCACTTGTTCGCGGTGCCGGCCACGGCATTCTGTTCGTGCACCACCAGCGGCGTGCCACGCAGGGCCGCGATCACGCCCCCCGGGAAGGCGACGTAGCCGCCCATGCCCAGCACCACATCCGGACGCACATCCGCCAGACGCGACCACGCTTGTGCAAACGCGCGCAGCAGCAGGAACGGCAGCTTCAGCAGCGCGGACATTCCCTTGCCGCGCACGCCTTGGAAGCGCAGCGGCACGAGTTCAATACCGCGCGGCGGCACGAGCTTGCCTTCCATCTTGTCCGGGTTGCCCAGCCACAACACGCGCCAGCCGCGCTCGCGCAGCACGTCAGCCACGGCCAGGCCCGGCATGATGTGCCCGCCGGTGCCGCCGGCCATGATCAGGATGGTGCGGGCCGCGGTCATACTCGCCCCCCACGCATCATCACGCGGTTTTCCACGTCTACCCGGATCAGCATGGCCAGCGCGCACAGGTTCATCACCACGCCCGATCCGCCATAGCTCATCAGCGGCAGGGTCAGCCCCTTCGTCGGCAACAGGCCCAGACACACGCCCATGTTGATGAACGACTGCACGCCAAACCACATGGCCACCCCATGCGCCACCAGGCCCGCAAACGTGCGTTCCATGGCGATGGCCTGGCGGCCGATATCAAAGCCGCGATAGATGATGATGGCAAACAGCGTGATCACCAGCATGACGCCGGCAAAACCCAGTTCCTCACCCACCACCGCCATCAGGAAGTCGGTATGCGCTTCGGGCAGGTAATGCAGTTTCTCGACACTGGCGCCCAGGCCCACGCCCAGCCATTCGCCACGGCCCAGCGCAATCAGCGAATGCGACAACTGATAGGCGCTGCCGTAGGCGTTGTCTTCGTTCCAGGGGTCCAGGTACGCGAACAAGCGCGCACGGCGCCAGGGAGACAGCCAGATCAGCGTCAGGAAGGTGCCGACCAGCACGCCCAGCAGGCTGCTGAAGTACTTGCCGTTGATGCCACCCAGGAACAGGATGCCAATGGCGATGGCAACGATCACCATGAAGGCGCCCAGGTCGGGCTCCAACAGCAGCAGCATGCCCACGCCGGCCAGCGCGAACGCCATCGGCAGAAAGCCGCGGGCAAAGGCCTGCATGTGTTCCTGCTTGCGCACGGTGTAATCGGCGGCGTACAGCAAGGCCGCCAGCTTCATCAATTCGGAAGGCTGGAAGTTCAGCGGGCCCAGCGGAATCCAGCGGTGGGCGCCGTTGACTTCGCGGCCGATGCCGGGAATCAAGACCGCCACCAGCAAGACTATCGCCACCATGAACAGCGGCACCGCCATGCGCTGCCAGACGCGGATCGGAATGGCCAGCACCACCGCGCCCGCAAGCAGGCCGGCACTGACGAACAGGCCATGGCGGATCACGAAGTAATAGCGCCCGTAAGAGGCGTAGCGCGGGCCATCGGCCAGCGCGATCGACGCCGAATACACCATCAGCAAGCCCAGCAGCAACAGCGTCGACGCCGCGATGACCAGCGGCAGATCGAAGTTGCGCATCTTGGTACGGCCGGGCCGTACGGCATTGACGCTGGCGGTGAGATCGGCGATCAGGCTCATGCCACCTCTCCCCGGTCGCGGGCCAGGTCTTCGACCTCTTCCACGAACACTCGGCCACGATGCGGATAGTTGCGGAACATGTCCAGGCTGGCGCAGGCCGGCGACAGCAGCACGGCGTCACCGGGTTGCGCCAGGTCAGCCGCGCCGCGCACGGCGGCATGCAGCGAATCAACGGTGATGCAGTTGACGCCAGTGGGCGCCAGCACACGCGCGATCTCGGGCGCATCCACGCCGATCAGCATGACGGCGCGCGCATGGCGCGACACCACCGGAATCAGCGGCGAGAAATCCTGGCCCTTGCCCTGTCCGCCCGCGATCAGCACCACGGGCTGGCCCAGGCCTTCCAGCGCGGCCACCGTGGCGCCCACATTGGTGCCCTTGCTGTCATTGATGTAGTCGACCCCGCCAATCTGGCGCACAAACGCCGCGCGGTGCGGCTCGCCGGCGTATTCGCGCAGCGTGCGCAACATGGCGCCCCAGCCCAGGTCCAGGCAACGCGCCAACTGCAAGGCGGCCAAGGCGTTCAGGGCGTTATGAATACCGCGGATGCGCAACGCATCCACGGGCATCAGGCGGCTCATGCGGCCGTTGGCGCGCACCGGCTCGGGCGCGTCTTTCTTGCGGCGCGTGGGCGGCGCGGGTTCGTCGAAATCGATGGGTTCGCAGGCGACCAGCCAGGCCACGCCCTGGCCCAATTCCAGCCCCATGTCGCCGACCAGCTCGGGCATGTCGCGGCCGAAGCTGCGCACATTCAAGGCGTTCACGGTCTTGACCATGGCCACCGTAAGCGGGTCGTCGCGGTTGACGATGGCGATGCGCGCCATCGACAAGATGCGCGCCTTGGCCGCCGCGTAGGCGTCCATGCCGCCATGCCAGTCCAGATGGTCTTGGGTCACGTTCAGCACGATGGCCGCGTCAGCCATCAACGAGTGCGTCGTTTCCAGTTGGAAGCTGGACAGTTCCAGCACCCACACCTGCGGCAGCGTGTCGTTGTCCAGCGCGTCCATCAGCGCCGTCAATGCGGCCGGGCTGATGTTGCCGGCGGCCACGACCGACAGGCCACTGGCGTCGATCAGGTCGCGCGTCAACGCGGTCACGGTCGTCTTGCCGTTAGTGCCCGTCACCGTCAGCAGGCGCGGACGATATTCGCGCCTTTCGGCCAGATCGGCCAGCGCGCGAGCAAACAATTCGATCTCGCCCACCACTTCGATGCCACGGGCCTCGGCCTCGCGCAGCAAGTCGGCGGCAGGCGCTTGCGTGGGCGCCAGGCCGGGGCTCAGCACCACTTGCGTCACGCCATCCAGCAGCGCCACGTCGAACGACGCATCGCAGCCCAGGCGGTATTCCACTTCGCTTTGCGCCAGCGCGTCGCGCAGCGCGGCCAGCCCACCCGGTTCGGCGCGTGTGTCGGCCACGCGCAAGCGGGCGCCCAGGCGGGCGCACCAGCGTGCGGCGGCGACACCCGTCTCGCCCAATCCGAGGATCAGGACAAGCGGCGCGTCAGCGCGGGAGGTTTCCATCGTATTCATCGCAACTTCAGGGTTGAGAGGCCAATCAGCACCAGCATCATGCTGATGATCCAGAAACGCACGACCACCTGGGTTTCCTTCCAGCCGCCCACTTCAAAGTGATGATGCAACGGGGCCATGCGGAATATGCGTCTACCTGTTCCATAACGTCGCTTGGTGTACTTGAACCACGTCACCTGGATCATCACCGAGAGCGTCTCGACCACGAACACACCGCCCATGATGAACAGCACGATTTCCTGGCGCACGATGACGGCGATGGTGCCCAGCGCGCCGCCCAGCGCAAGCGCGCCCACGTCGCCCATGAACACCTGGGCCGGATACGCGTTGAACCATAAAAACGCGAGTCCCGCGCCCCCTATCGCCGCGCATAGCACCATGAGTTCGGACGCGCCGGGAATATACGGAAACAACAGGTACTTCGAATAGTCCACGCGGCCAACCACGTAGGCGAAGATGCCCAACGCGCTGCCCACCATCACGGTGGGCATGATGGCCAGGCCGTCCAGGCCGTCGGTCAGGTTCACGGCATTGCTGGTGCCGACAATCACGGCCCACGTCAGCGCCACGAATCCCAGCACGCCCAGCGGATAGCTCACCGACTTGAAGAACGGCACGATCAGGTCGGCGCGCGTCGGCAGCGACATCGTGAAGCCGCTTCCCACCCAGGCCTTGAACAGCGGCCAAAGATCGGTGTTGGCGGGCGCCGATACGGCAAACGCCAAGTACACCGCGGCGATCATGCCGATAGTGGCCTGCAAAAAGAATTTCTGCCGCGCGGGCATGCCTTCAGGGTCGCGATAGACCACCTTGCGGTAATCGTCCATCCAGCCGATCCAGCCGAAGCCGAACGTCACCAGCAGCACCACCCACACAAAGCGGTTGGTCCAGTCGGCCCACAGCAAGGTGCTGATGGCGATGGAAATCAGGATCAGCACGCCGCCCATAGTGGGGGTGCCGGTCTTGACCAGATGCGTTTCCGGGCCATAGGCGCGCACGGCCTGGCCAATCTTCATTTCGGTCAACTTGCGAATCACACGCGGACCGGCCACCAGGCCGATCAGCAACGCCGTCGCGCACGCCAGCACGGCGCGCAAGGTGATGTATTCAAACACGCCCAAGGCGCGCACATCATCGGAAAGCAGACGGGCCAGTTCAAGCAGCATGCTGCTCTCCCTGCGCCTTGGCCGTCTGTTCGTCGTTCGTGGAAAAAGCCGTCACTACCCGCTCCATGCGCATAAAGCGCGATCCCTTTATCAATACGCTGGACGGGCGCAAGCCGCGCAAGGCGGCCACCACTTCGTCTACCGATACGCAGGCGTGCGCGCCAGGACCGTAAGCGGCCGCGGCCGCCCGGCTGGCTTCGCCTAGCGTGATAAGCGCGTCAAGCCCTTGCTCGCGCGCATAGTTGCCCACCTCGGCATGCAAGGCGGGGCCGTTGTCCCCGATCTCGCCCATGTCGCCCAACACCAGGACACGCGTGCCTCCGATACGCGCCAGCACGTCGATGGCAACGCGAACCGAATCGGGGTTGGCATTGTAGGTGTCGTCGATGAGCAGCGTTCCGTCGCTCATTTGCTTGTGCTGCATGCGTCCCGCCACCGGAGCAAAGCCAGCCAGCGCGCGCACGGCGCTGTCCAGCGGCACGCCCGCGGCGATGGCGCTGGCGATGGCGGCCAGCGCATTGCGCAAATTGTGCAGGCCGGGCACCGGCAGAACCAGGTCCGTCACACCCACCGGCGTCACGACGCGGCAGCGCGTCGAGCCGACGTCGGCAAGAATGTGTTCGGCGTAGACGTCCAGCCCCGGCTGCAAGCCAAAGCGCAGCACGCGGCGCGGTTGGGCCAGCGCGTCCCATATTTCCGAATACGGCTCGTCGCCGGGGTACACGGCAACGCCGTCGTCCGGTAGCGCCGCGATGGCCGCGCCGTTCTCGTGCGCCACCGCTTCCACGGTGTGCATGAATTCCTGATGCTCGCGTTGCGCATTGGTCACCAACGCAACCGTGGGCGCCGCCATGGCAGCCAACTGGGCGATTTCGCCCGGATGGTTCATGCCCAGCTCAAACACCGCGGCGCGATGTTCGGCGCGCAAACGCAGCAGGGTCAACGGCACGCCGATGTCGTTGTTCAAATTGCCGGCGGTGGCCAAACGGCCCGATTCGCCCTGCCATTCGGCCAGCATGGCCGAGATCATTTCCTTGGTGGTCGTCTTGCCGTTGCTGCCGGTCACCGCCACCACGGGCAAGGTGAACTGCGCGCGCCACGCCGCGCCAATGCGCATCAGCGCAATGCGGGTATCGCCCAGCACCAGTTGCGGCAGCTTGGCATCAGGCACGGCATGCGCCACAACCGCCGCGCACGCGCCACGGCCTTCGGCCTGGTCCAGATAGTTGTGCGCGTCGAAGTTCTCACCGACCAGCGCCACGAACAATTCGCCAGAGCCTATGCGCCGCGTGTCCGTCGACACGCCTTTGACCTGCGGCAGCAGCAGCGCCAGGCGCGCCCACTCGCGGTCATCGAAGGGCAGCTTTTCACCCGCGATGTCTTGATAGGTTTCGTGCCCCTTGCCCGCCAGCAGCACGACGTCTTCAGGTGACGCCGACCAGATCGTCTGCATGATGGCGCGTGCGCGGTCGACTTGAACGTCGGCATGCGCGGCTTCGGGGATGCCGGCCAGGATCTGGTCGACAATCGCCTCGGGCGATTCGGTACGTGGGTTGTCGCTGGACACCACGACGTGGTCGGCCAGTTCCGCAGCGATGCGGCCCATCTCAGGGCGCTTGCCGGGGTCGCGTTCACCGCCGCAACCGAACAGGCAGATCAAGCGGCCCGACCGCGCAACCGCCACGGCGCGCAACGCGGTCAACGCGCGTGCCAACGCATCCGGCGTGTGTGCGTAATCCACCACCACCAATGTTCCCCGGCCAGCGGAAGCCTGGGTAGTAACGGGCACGGCTTCCACCGTTTGCAAACGGCCGTCAACCGGATCCGTCGCGGCCAGCTCACGCGCGATCTGCGCGAACGGCAGGCCCAGCTTGTACAGGACGCCTGCCACCAGCAACAGGTTCGACACGTTATGCGCCCCCAACAGGCGCGTCACGATCTGGGCCTCGCCATGCGGGGACACCAGCGTAAATATCTGGCCTTGCGCCGTAGCCTGAAGGTCTCGCGCACGCATCGCGGCGGGAATCTCGGGCGAATCGCTCAGGCTGTAGCCCATGGCGGCCATGCCCGCGGGCAAGTCTGCGATCAAGCGGCGGCCGGCTTCGTCGTCGGCATTGACGACGGCGGCGGTCAGGCCGGGCCACTTGAACAGGCGCGCCTTGGCGGCCTCATAGCGCTCCATCGTGCCGTGATAGTCAAGATGGTCGCGGGTCAGGTTCGTGAAGGCAGCCAAGGCCACGCGCACGCCGTCCAACCGACCTTGTTCGATACCGATCGACGAGGCTTCCATGGCAACAGCTTGCGCTCCAGCGTCGCGCATCGCGGCCAGTGTGCGGTGCACAGTCAGCACATCGGGCGTGGTCAGGTCACCGCCCAAGGTGCTGCCGTCGGGCAATACGGCGCCCAAGGTGCCGATGGTGCCGCAAGGCTTGTCGTTGCGGCTCAGCGCATGCGCAATCCATTGCACCGACGAGGTCTTGCCGTTGGTTCCCGTTACCGCCACCACCGCCAGCGCGGCCGAAGGCCGGCCGTACCAGGTGTCGGCCAGCTCGCCCAGCAACGCGCGCAAGCCGTTTACCGGCAGCATCGGCGTGCCGGCCGCAGTGGCCAGCATGGCGTCGCTGGCAGGTGCTTCGAACAGCACGGCGCTGGCGCCCAGCGCCAAAGCCTTATCTATATAGAGACGTCCGTCGCTGGACAGGCCGGGGCAGGCAACAAACACGTCGCCCGGCTCGATATCGCGCGAGTCCAGCTTCAGATGCGCCGTCAACGAGACGTGCGCATGCAACCACGCCACGGTCTCTGCAACCGTGGCGGCTGGGGGAAAGAGGAAGCCGTTGGCGCTCATCTGCCTGGCTCCTTGAGACCAGCAACAATCGTGGATTCGAAGGGCGCGTCCGGCCGCACCCCCATCAATCTCAGGCTTCCCCCGACCAGGTGGGAGAACACGGGCGCCGCAATGGCGCCGCCGTAGTAGCCGCCAACGGTCGGTTCGTCGATGGACACGGCCACGACGATCTTCGGATCCGACACCGGTGCGAAGCCCACGTACGAGCTCCGGTAGCGTTGCATGCTGTACTTGCCGTCAACAATCTTGCGCGCGGTGCCGCTCTTGCCCGCCACGCGGTAGCCCTGCACCTGGGCGGCCTTCGTGCCCTCGGGGCCGGCTGCGGCTTCCAGCATGGCGCGCACCATCGCGGTGGTTTTTGGCGTGTAGATCTTGACGCTGGTGGGGTCGCTGTCGCGCTTGACCAGCGTCAGCGACACCATGTCGCCATCACGGGCGAAAACGGTATAGGCGCGCGCCACTTGCAACAGCGACACAGACAGGCCATAACCATAGGCCATCGTGGCCTTTTCGATCAGGCGCCAACGGTCCCAGGGACGCAGACGGCCCGGCGCGGCGCCGGGGAATCCCACCTGAGGCGCCTGACCCAGGCCCAATTCAGTGAAGCGATCCCACATCTCGCGGGATTCCAGCTTCTCGGAAATCATCGTCATGCCAATGTTGCTGGACTTGCGCAACACGCCCGCCACGTCCAGCGTGCCGTTGCGGCTGACGTCGCTGATCGTGCTGCCTTGGTAGCTGAAGCGGCCATTGCCGGTTTCGAACAGCGTGGACGTGGTGATGCGGCCCAGGTCCAAGGCCAGCGCCGCCGTGAACGGCTTCATGATCGAGCCGGGTTCGAAGGTGTCGGTGATGGCCTGGTTGCGCAGCTTTGCGCCGTGGAAGGTCTCGCGATTGTTCGGATCAAAGGTAGGCACGCTTGCCAGCGCCAGGATTTCGCCGGTATGCACGTCCACGATCACAGCCGTGGCGCCCTTGGCCTGGTGCTTGTCCATGGCGTCCTTCAATTCCTTGAACACCAGGTACTGCAGACGGGTATCGATGGACAGGCGCAGGTCCCGGCCGTCTACCGGCAAGGTCACGGCCTGCACGTCTTCAATCACGCGCCCCAACCGGTCCTTGATGACGCGACGGCTGCCCGGGCGGCCTTGCAATTGCTGGTTGAACGTGAGTTCGACGCCTTCCTGGCCCTGGTCTTCAACGTTGTTGAAGCCGACCACATGGGCCATCACGTCGCCATCCGGGTAGTAGCGACGGGTTTCAGGCTGCTGGTGCACGCCGGGCATGTTCAGATGCTTGATCTTGTCCGCCACGTCCATCGAGACCTGGCGCTTCAAGTAGACGAAGTTCTTGTCTTCGTCCACCAAGCGACGGCGCAGGTCGGCCACGGGCGTGTCCAGCAGCTTTGCCAGGGCGTCCATCTGCGCGGGCGTGCCTTGCTTGGCGTCTTCTGGAATGGCCCAGATGGCTCGCGCGGGCACGCTGGACGCCAGCACGGCGCCGTTGCGGTCCAGGATCTTGCCCCGCGTGGCGGCAAGGGTCAATGTGCGTTCATAGCGGCGTTCGCCCTGCTGTTGCAGGAACTCCGTCGACAAACCCTGCAGGAACAGAGCGCGCCCCGCCAGCACCGCGAATCCGCCGAACAGCAGAATCAGCACCAGGCGCGCGCGCCATGTGGGCAACTGCCCGCGCAACACGGGGTTATCGAAGAAGGGAACGCGCTTCATTGCCCGCCCCCGGCAGCGGCAGCGGCAGCGGCGGCGGCGGCGGCGGCGGGCGCTTGATTCACATACAGCGTGCGGTCCGGAACGATGGAAATCATCTTCAGGCCATCACGGGCGATGGCATCCACCCGCGCATTGCGGGCGAGTTCGGCGCGTTCCAATTGAAGCCGGCGCCAATTGGTTTCCAGGTCGCGTGCCTGTGCCTGATCACGTCCCAGCTCAACAAAGAGCAGGCGCGACTGATACCGGCTGGTGACCAGGGAAATGGCCGACAGCATCAGTAAAGCCGCAACGATCAGGTTGACACGCCCCATCAGCGCCGCCCCCCTTTGCCGCCGCGGCGAGGCGGCGGAGCCAGATCGCTGCCGGGCAGCGAACCGATCTTCACAAATGCGAAGCCGCCCTCGGGAGGCAGCGGCGTCTGCGTACGTTCGGCAACGCGCAAGACGGCGGACCGGGCGCGCGCATTGGCCGAGACTTCGTCGTCTTCGGCCAGAACACGGCCCAGCGACCGCAGGACGGGTTGGGGCATTTCACTTTCGCGCAGGGGCAAGCGTGCATGCGCGGCGGCTGGCCGAGCCGCCGCCACGATGCACTGTTTGACCATGCGGTCTTCAAGCGAATGAAAACTGATCACCGCCAACCTCCCCCCCGGAGCAAGCAGGTCTAGAGCTGCCGCGAGGGTGCGCGCGAGCTCTTCGAGTTCCCGATTGATGTAAATCCGTAAAGCTTGAAAGGTGCGTGTGGCCGGATGCTGCCCCTTTTCGCGCGTGCGGACGGCGCTGGCGACGCACTCGGCAAGCTCGAGCGTGGTGCACAGCGGCCGTGTTGCGCGGCGAGCAGCAATCGCCTTTGCAACCTGAAAAGCAAACCGTTCTTCGCCATAATCCGCTATGACCTCCCGCATCTCATCCACACTGGCTTGCGCCAGCCATTCCGCCACCGTGGGACCACGAGTGGTGTCCATCCGCATATCGAGCGGGCCGTCTCGCATGAACGAAAAACCGCGCTCGGCGTCATCGATCTGAGGCGACGAAACGCCCAGATCCAGCATCACGCCATCGACCTTGTCGATACCAAGCTGCTGTAATTCTTCCGCCATGGTGGCAAAGCCCCCATGCACCACCGTGACCCGCGAGTCAGCTGCCGCCAACGCATTGGCTACCGCGATCGCCTCGGGGTCCTTGTCGAACACGACCAGCCGCGCGGACTTGCCCAAGCGCCCAAGCAGTTCGCGACTATGCCCGCCGCGGCCGAATGTGCCGTCGACAAACACGCCGCGTTCCGCCCGCGTAGCCGTATCCGGCTCGATCTGGGAGGGCGACCGTGCCGCGCCTTTACCGCCAAAATCAGGCAGCAATAGTGCGTCCACCGTCGGCTCCAGCAGAACGGGCCGATGTTCGAATTCCATAAAATTTTTCAGAACGAAAACTGGTTCAACACATCCGGCATACCCTTGGCCAAATCTTCCGCCTCGCGGCTGGCCAGAGTAGCGGCGTCCCACAGCTCGAAGTGCGCGCCCAGACCGAGCAGCATCACATCGCGCGTCATACCGGAAGCGTTGCGCAGTTCAGGAGCGATCAGGACCCGGCCGGAGCCATCCAGTTCCACGTCCTGAGCGTTGCCCAGCAACAGCCGCTGCAACGCACGAGCCGTCATGGGAAAGGCGGCAATCTGCTCGCGCTTCTTTTCCCACTCGGGCCGCGGGTACACCAGCAAGCAGCCGTCAGGGTGGCGGGTCAGGGTCAGCCGGCCATCGGCCTGCGACATCAGCGCGTCACGATGCCGGGTCGGAATCGAGATCCGCCCCTTCGCATCCAGCGTGAGCGCGCTGCTTCCCTGAAACACCACTTTTACCCCACTTAATTGCACAATTTCCTACTATTTCCCACTCTACGGTATGGCAATGGGGCGGTCAAGCGCGTGGTTGCAATTTTTTCAATCACAACAAGGACTTAGACCAATATGTAAAACCGCAAAAAGAAAAACCTCCTGATATATCAGGAGGTTGCGACACACTCTAAAAGTCCTTAGTAAGAAGTAGCGGCTAACGATGCCTTTGCATTGTTTTACGCCGCCCCCTCCGCCCCGGCTGACAAGGCTTCCCGCCAATCGCATGCTTCGGTCGCCCAAAAAAATGGCGGGCGCATGCCATGCGGCCCGGGTTCGATGCCCCGGATCGCACGTGGAGGAGAAATTCGATGCAAGACGGGTCTATAGGCCGGATTCTGTACACCAGGTTGCCCTGGCGGACGATCATTCCTCTGCGCGGATCATTGCTGAGCCGCTCTAGCCACCTACCCGCATGCTTGGACGGAGCCGCCCTTCGCAGCCCGAGGGCCGCACGCATGCCTATTTGATGTTGCTCCGGGTAGAGGTTGCCGCGTTTCACCCTGCGACGCCGCGGTTCGTTGCCGAACCGCGCAATACGGAGATAGCCGTATCGGTGCGCGCAATGCGCGCCCGCTTCCCAGTCTCGTCTCTGTGGCCCTATTCCTCAACCGCGCCCGAAGACGCGGCCGGACGGCCGTTAGCCGTTACCCTGCCCTATGGAGTCCGGACCTTCCTCGATGGATTCGCATCCACCGCGATCGCCCGACCCGCCTTGCGGTTCGTATTCTATTACAGGTCGCGGCACTGTCCCCAAGAACCGCTCGGCGCCCGCCCAACGAGCTGCCGACGTTCCTGCGACAATACGCCCTGATCCACTTGTACGCCGCAGAAAAGACAGACTACATGGCCCTCGCTACCCTCATCACCCTTACCGACATCCAGCTCGCCTATGGGCACCACCCGTTGCTGGATCACGCCGATTTCGCCATCCAGGCCGGCGAGCGCATTGGCCTCATCGGCCGCAACGGCGCCGGCAAGTCGTCGCTGCTGAGGCTGCTTGACGGCCGCACCGTCCCCGACGATGGCGACATCGCCCGCAGCTCGGGGCTGCGCGTGGCCACGGTCGAACAAGAACCGGAACTGGATGAAAACGCCACGGTGTACGACGTCGTCTGCAACGTGGAAGACGACCACGAAGATTGGCAGCGCCCGTCGCGCGTGCGCGCGATGCTGGAAAAGCTGGGCCTGCCGGCGGGCGTGCAAATCGCAGGGTTGTCGGGCGGCACGCGCAAGCGCGTGGCCCTGGCGCGCGCGCTGGTCGAGGAGCCCGATCTGCTGCTGCTGGACGAGCCCACCAACCATCTCGACTTCGAAGGCATTGCGTGGCTGGAAGAGATGCTGCGCAGTTGGCGTGGCGCGGCAGTGATCATCACCCACGACCGCCGATTCCTGGACGCAGTCACCACCCGCATCGTCGAACTCGACCGCGGCCGCCTGCTGAGCTTCCCGGGCAACTTTTCGCAATGGCAAGAACGCAAAGCCCAATGGCTGGAATCGGAACGCCTGGAGCAGGCCCGCTTTGACAAGCTGCTGGCGCAAGAAGAGGTGTGGATTCGCAAGGGCGTCGAAGCCCGCCGCACCCGTAACGAAGGCCGCGTGCGCCGTTTGGAAAGCCTGCGGGTCCAGCGCGCCGAACGCCGCGAGCGCATCGGCGACGTCTCTTTAGCGCTGGCCGAAGGTCAACGCTCGGGCAAGCTGGTAGCCGAACTTGAACACGTGGGCAAGACGTTCGGCGACAAGATCGTGGTGGACGACTACACCACGACCATCCTGCGCGGCGACCGCATCGGCATCATCGGCCCCAACGGCGCGGGCAAGACCACGCTGCTCAAGCTCATCCTGGGCGAGATGCAACCCGACACCGGCACCACCCGCCTCGGCACCAACGTGGCGGTCGCGTATTTTGATCAGATGCGCGCGCAGTTGGATGAAGAGGCCTCGCTGGTGGACATCATCAGCCCGGGCAGCGAATGGGTTGAAATCGGCGGCACACGCAAGCACGTGATGACCTACCTGGGCGACTTCCTGTTCTCCCCGGCCCGGGCCGGCTCGCCCGTCCGCAGCTTATCTGGCGGCGAACGCGCGCGCCTGTTGCTGGCCCGATTGTTCGCCCGCCCGGCAAACGTGCTGGTGCTGGACGAGCCCACCAACGACCTCGACATCGAAACGCTGGAGCTTCTGGAAGAACTGCTGCAGGAATACGCCGGCACGGTGCTGCTTGTCAGCCACGACCGCGCGTTCCTGAATAACGTCGTCACGCAGACGATCGCGTATGAAGGCAACGGCCGCTGGCGCGATTATGTCGGCGGATATGATGAATGGGTCGCCCAGCGTCCCGCTCCCGCCACCACGTCGCCCGACGAGGATGCAGCATCCAAGCCTGTGGACGAAGGCGCGGCACGCGCCAAAGTTGCCCGCGCCAAGCCGGCCAAGGCCAGCAAGATCAACGCGTGGGATTTGCGCGAACTCGAAGGTCTTCCCGATGCCATCGCCGCACTCGAAGCGAAGCAGGTCGAGCTGGCCGGCAAGTTGGCGGACGGTAGCCTCTACCGCGAAGCGCCAGCAGAAGTGGATCGCATCAACGGCGAACTCGCCAAACTGGAAAGCGAACTAGAAGAGAAGTTCGCCCGCTGGGAACTGCTGGAAGCGCGCCGCGACGGCACGCTCTAGGCAACGCCGCTATATATATAGGCACACCGAAAAAGACGGCGCGGCAAAAGAAACGGGGTGGACGGCATGATGCCGTCCACCCCGTTCACATTAGTGGTCCCGCCGTCAGACCCCGCGTCTAGCGACTCAAGCGTGCGCCCGCCACGCCAATGCTTCACCCGCGGCGAGCGGCACCAGCGTCGTATTGCCGAAGGCCAGCTCTTCAGGAACCTGATAGGTCTCACGCGCAAGCGTCAGCGTACCGGTGTTGCGCGGCAGGCCATAGAAGTCGGGGCCATGAAAGCTTGCAAAGCCTTCCAGCTTGTCCAGTTTGCCCACGGCGTCAAAGGCGGTCGCGTAGAGCTCCATCGCGTGCAGCGCCGTGTAGCAACCCGCGCAACCGCAGGCATGCTCTTTCAGACCACGCGCATGGGGCGCGCTGTCGGTGCCCAGGAAAAAACGCGGACTGCCGCTAGTCGCGGCCTCAACCAAGGCCAGGCGATGCGTCTCGCGCTTCAGGATCGGCAGGCAGTACCAATGTGGACGCACACCGCCCTGGAAAATTGCGTTGCGGTTGTACAGCATGTGCTGCGGCGTGATGGTCGCGGCGGTCGGCCCTTCGGCATCGCGCACATATTCCGCGCCTTCTTTTGTCGTGATGTGTTCGAACACCACCTTCAAGGCCGGAAACGCGCGGCGCAACGGCTTCATGACACGCTCTACGAAAATGGCCTCGCGGTCGAACACGTCAATCGCCGGATCGGTGACTTCACCGTGCACCAGCAGCGGCATCCCGCATTTCTCCAAGGCTTCCAGCGCCTTGGTGCACTTGCCCAGCAAGTCCGTAACGCCAGCATCCGAATTAGTCGTGGCGCCTGCCGGATAGAGCTTTACCGCGTAGACCTGGCCGGACGCATGCGCGGTACGGATCTCTTCGGCAGACGTGTTGTCGGTCAGATAAAGCGTCATCAGCGGCGTGAAGGCATCCGGATTTCCGCCGGCCTTGCGCAACGCTTGAAGGATGCGATCCCGGTAGGCCAGTGCCTGCTCGGTGGTTGTCACCGGCGGCTTCAAATTCGGCATGATGATGGCACGTGCGAACTGCCGTGCGGTATCCGCCACCACTGCCTCCAGCGCCGCGCCATCGCGCAAGTGCAGGTGCCAATCGTCCGGGCGGGTGATCGTGAACTGAGTCGTGCTTTGAGTAGACATGGAAAGGGCTTCTTATTCTGCCAACGGCATGCCCCGTTCTGCCAGCGCGCAAAACATCGCGCTGCCCAGGGGAATGACCGCATCGTTGAAATCAAAATGGGAGTTGTGCAGGACGCAGCCCGACTCGGCGCCACCTTGGCCCAGGCGGAAATACGCGCCCGGCTTGCTCTGCAACATGAACGAGAAATCTTCGGAGCCCATCGAGGGCACCAGGTCACGCACCACGTTTTCCTTGCCGATCATTTCGGTGGCGATATCGGCCACAAGGTTAGCGTGCTGCGGCGTATTGAGAGTGGCGGGATAGATGCGCTCGTATATCAATTCGGCCGTGCCGCCAAACGCGCTCGCGATAGCGGTGACCAGCTCGCGCATGCGCGTCTCAACCATCTCCTGGACGGATTTGCGGAATGTGCGCACAGTGCCCACCAGCTTGGCCTCGCGCGGGATCACGCTCATCGCACCGGGGTGTCCAGCCTGCATCGAGCCAATCGACACCACTGCCGAATCCAGCGGGTTCACGTTACGCGACACAATGGTCTGCAATGCGGTGATGATCTGCCCGGCGATAGTCACCGGGTCGATCGTCTGGTATGGATGCGCGCCGTGGCCGCCACGTCCGGTGATCTGGATTTCAAAGCGATCGGCCGCCGCCATCATCGGCCCCGGATTGATGCCGATGGTACCGGGCCGCAGCCCGGGCCAATTGTGCAGGGCATAGATCGCATCACATGGAAACGTGTCGAAAAGACCATCCTCCAGCATGGCGCGCGCTCCGCCGCGCCCTTCTTCCGCAGGCTGAAAAATCAGGACGGCGGTGCCGTCGAAATTACGCGTCTGCGCCAGATACTTGGCTGCCCCGATCAACACCGCGGTATGACCATCGTGCCCGCATCCGTGCATCAAGCCAGGCTTGGTCGACTTATGACCAAAGTCATTGTCTTCGGTCATGGGCAAGGCATCCATGTCGGCGCGCAGGCCGATCATGCGGCCGCTATCGCAGCGCCGGCCGCGGATCACGCCCACCACACCGGTCTTGCCGATCCCGCGGTGCACTTCGATCCCCAACGCCTCCAGCGCGCCCGCCACGATGCCGGACGTGCGGACTTCTTCAAAACCGAGTTCGGGATGAGCATGCAAATCGCGCCGCAGCGCCGTCAATTCGTCATGAAAAAGCCGAATTGATTCCAAAGCAGATCGTGCGTACATAGGACGTTACAGAATGGCGTGATAGAGGGGACGATCTACGCATTTTAGTTGCTACAGAGGATAAATGCCTTTGTCTTTACCAGAGAGACACGTTATGCTCCGGCCGCAGGACAATTTTTCCAACAGCCAGAGAAGGAGCGCCGCATTATGGCCACAACCTCCAAACCCGCGACCGCGCGCAAGCCGAACGCTGCATTCATGAAGCCCCTGACCCCCAGCGCCGAATTGGCCGCTGTCATCGGCTCGGAAGCCGTGCCGCGTACCGAGGTCACCAAGAAGATCTGGGAATACATCAAGAAGCACAACCTGCAAGATGCCAGCAACAAGCGCAACATCAACGCCGATGCCAAGCTGCGTCCGATCTTTGGCAAGGATCAGGTCACGATGTTCGAACTGACCAAGTTGGTCAACGCACATCTGAAGTAAGCAGGCAAAGGGCGTACCCCGTACGTCCCTGCCTCGTGGATTGTCGCGATGCCCTGGCTTTTCGCCGGGCTAGCTCACTACCTTCGCACCACCTTCACGCATCCGCCATTCTCGGCGCGCAACATACCAGTCCACACCTTGTGGAGGCGGCAAAGCACCGTCTTGCTGTCGCCCTGATCTTTTCGATCTCCCGCTGGCGCCACGCTTCTTCAGTTCCCGCAAAACATATTGGCTCTCGCCACAGCTCGGCTGGCACCTGCATGTGCATCCAGCAGCAAAGGCACGCTCACGCCCTTGAAGGCACCACCACGCGCTACCCAAGTTGCACGCAAAAGACCCCATGCCCTGCCACGGCGCATCGTCTCAAGGCATTCTGGCGAACGTGACCGGCCCCGCAGTTGCAGGCACGAGAAAAAGCCGGCATCTCTGCCGGCTTTCCATTTGCCTCAAGGGCTGTCTCTACAGGTCAAGCGTACGTGGTCGGTGCGCCACCATCCAGCAACGCCAACCAACCCTTAATCAACCGGTACAGCACCCACACAACGGTCGCGATCAGGCTGATCCAGCCAATGAAGATATAGATGGCAATTGCGCTGATGGCCAGCCACAACATCGCCCACCAAAATGTGCGCAGCATCCAGTCGAAGTGGGAGGCGTATACGGTACCGGCAGCGTCCGAACGTTTCACGTACATCAGCACCACGGCGGCCAATGTCGCAATGCCCAGAATTCCACTCGTCAAAAAGCCCAAGGCGAATAAACCGTAAGCCACATGGGTCAGTGTGCGAAGGTCTAACGTTGTACCGGGCAAAGGGGTCTGGGGATCACTCACGATAACGCTCCAACGAATTGACTCGGTCAATCTTACCGCACAAAACAGGCCCATCTACGGGCGTTGTTATTTCGGCACAATCAGCATTGGCGCGGGTTGCAGCCTGATTGACGAGGCGGCGGCGTATGAGTTTTGCCGACCGGTACGAGCCTGCTTCGCCAAAGACAAAGCCCCGCCGGTTCCCGGCGGGGCTTTGCGATATAAGAGCTTAACGATGACCTACTTTCACAGACGTCCGTCCACTATCATCGGCGCGAAGGCGTTTCACTGTCCTGTTCGGGATGGGAAGGAGTGGTACCACCTTGCTATGGTCGTTAAGCGTAACTGCTTGAACGGTTGACTGATGCGTCAACCCTTCGAATTTTGGGTACTGCCTGGCATTGCACGAACACACACCACAACCGTGATCGCAGCCACTACATGCAACCACACGTGCGTCTGTTCTCACTTATATAAAACAAAACCCCACAGGATCACCTGTGGGGTTTTGCGCAATAAAAGCCTGACGATGACCTACTTTCACAGACGTCCGTCCACTATCATCGGCGCGAAGGCGTTTCACTGTCCTGTTCGGGATGGGAAGGAGTGGTACCACCTTGCTATGGTCGTCAGGCGTAACGGGTTGAGCGGCTGCGGGTTAGCGCAACGGCTCCAATCTTGGAAGAAACACAACGTGTGGGTGACCAGAGGCAAGCTCGATGATCACGCACAAGGGGTATGTAATTGGTGTTGGCTGGCTGCTGACGGTGCAGCCAGATTTTGTATTGAACGACACTTGGAACGCTATATCACCAGGTCAATAACCATCAGTGTTATAGGATCAAGCCTCACGAGCAATTAGTATCGGTTAGCTTAACGCATTACTGCGCTTCCACACCCGACCTATCAACGTCCTGGTCTCGAACGACTCTTTAGGGGGATCAAGTCCCCGGGATACCTAATCTTCAGACGAGTTTCCCGCTTAGATGCCTTCAGCGGTTATCTCTTCCGTACTTAGCTACCCGGCAATGCCATTGGCATGACAACCGGTACACCAGAGGTACGTCCACTCCGGTCCTCTCGTACTAGGAGCAGGCTCCGTCAAGTATCCAACGCCCACGGCAGATAGGGACCAAACTGTCTCACGACGTTTTAAACCCAGCTCACGTACCTCTTTAAATGGCGAACAGCCATACCCTTGGGACCGGCTACAGCCCCAGGATGAGATGAGCCGACATCGAGGTGCCAAACACCGCCGTCGATATGAACTCTTGGGCGGTATCAGCCTGTTATCCCCAGAGTACCTTTTATCCGTTGAGCGATGGCCCTTCCATTCAGAACCACCGGATCACTATGTCCTGCTTTCGCACCTGTTCGACTTGTCAGTCTCACAGTCAAGCACGCTTATGCCATTGCACTATCAGCACGATTTCCGACCGTACCTAGCGTACCTTCGAACTCCTCCGTTACACTTTGGGAGGAGACCGCCCCAGTCAAACTGCCCACCATGCACTGTCCCCGATCCGGATAACGGACCAAGGTTAGAACCGCAAACAAACCAGGGTGGTATTTCAAGGATGGCTCCACGTGATCTAGCGACCACGCTTCAAAGCCTCCCACCTATCCTACACAGGCCGGTTCACAGATCAATGCAAAGCTACAGTAAAGGTTCATGGGGTCTTTCCGTCTAGCCGCGGGTAGATTGCATCATCACAAACACTTCAACTTCGCTGAGTCTCAGGAGGAGACAGTGTGGCCATCGTTACGCCATTCGTGCAGGTCGGAACTTACCCGACAAGGAATTTCGCTACCTTAGGACCGTTATAGTTACGGCCGCCGTTTACCGGGGCTTCGATCAAGAGCTTGCACCCCATCACTTAACCTTCCGGCACCGGGCAGGCGTCACACCCTATACGTCGACTTTCGTCTTTGCAGAGTGCTGTGTTTTTAATAAACAGTCGCAGCCACCGATTCTCTGCGACCCCATCATGCTAAGCGCGCAGGCGCTTCACACTACCGGGGTATACCTTCTCCCGAAGTTACGGTATCAATTTGCCGAGTTCCTTCTCCTGAGTTCTCTCAAGCGCCTTGGAATATTCATCCCGTCCACCTGTGTCGGTTTGCGGTACGGTCTCGCACAGCTGAAGCTTAGAGGCTTTTCTTGGAACCACTTCCAATCACTTCGCAAGCAATGCTCGCTCGTGCCATACCCTTGATTTACGCGCCCGGATTTGCCTAAGCGCCATCTTCGATACAGCAACAGGGACATCCAACACCCTGATGATCTTCCGCGATCCGTCCCCCCATCGCACTGTACGACGGTACTGGAATATTAACCAGTTTCCCATCAGCTACGCATCTCTGCCTCGCCTTAGGGGCCGACTCACCCTGCGCCGATGAACGTTGCGCAGGAAACCTTGGACTTACGGCGAGGGGGCTTTTCACCCCCTTTATCGCTACTCATGTCAGCATTCGCACTTCTGATACCTCCAGCAGCCTTTACAAGCCACCTTCGCAGGCTTACAGAACGCTCTCCTACCGCGTGCACTAAAAGTGCACACCCGCAGCTTCGGTTTATCGCTTAGCCCCGTTACATCTTCCGCGCAGGACGACTCGATCAGTGAGCTATTACGCTTTCTTTAAAGGATGGCTGCTTCTAAGCCAACCTCCTGACTGTCTATGCCTTCCCACTTCGTTTCCCACTTAGCGATAATTCGGGACCTTAGCTGGCGGTCTGGGTTGTTTCCCTCTTGAGTCCGGACGTTAGCACCCGGTGCTCTGTCTCCCAAGCTGTACTTGCGGGTATTCGGAGTTTGCCATAGTTTGGTAAGTCGCCATGACCCCCTAGCTATAACAGTGCTCTACCCCCCGCAGTAATACTTGAGGCACTACCTAAATAGTTTTCGGAGAGAACCAGCTATTTCCAGATTTGTTTAGCCTTTCACCCCTATCCACAGCTCATCCCCTAATTTTTCAACATTAGTGGGTTCGGTCCTCCAGCACGTGTTACCGTGC
This sequence comes from Achromobacter spanius, assembly GCF_002812705.1. Taxonomy (NCBI): domain Bacteria; kingdom Pseudomonadati; phylum Pseudomonadota; class Betaproteobacteria; order Burkholderiales; family Alcaligenaceae; genus Achromobacter; species Achromobacter spanius. The sequence continues at coordinate 554,497 of NZ_CP025030.1, forward strand.
CTTCAACCTGGCCATGGATAGATCATCTGGTTTCGGGTCTACACCCAGCGACTGAATCGCCCTATTCGGACTCGCTTTCGCTACGGCTTCCCTATTCGGTTAACCTTGCCACTGAATGTAAGTCGCTGACCCATTATACAAAAGGTACGCAGTCACCCCACAAGGAGGCTCCTACTGTTTGTATGCATACGGTTTCAGGATCTATTTCACTCCCCTTCCGGGGTTCTTTTCGCCTTTCCCTCACGGTACTGGTTCACTATCGGTCGATCACGAGTATTTAGCCTTGGAGGATGGTCCCCCCATCTTCAAACAGGATTTCACGTGTCCCGCCCTACTTGTCTTACGCTTAGTTCCACACACAAGATTTCATCTACAGGGCTATCACCTGCTACGGCCGGACTTTCCATTCCGTTCGACTATCTTGCGTGCTAAAACGTAAAGGCTCTTCCGATTTCGCTCGCCACTACTTTCGGAATCTCGGTTGATTTCTTTTCCTCGAGCTACTGAGATGTTTCAGTTCACCCGGTTCGCTTCCACTAGCCTATGTATTCAGCTAGGGATACCGCATTGCTGCGGTGGGTTTCCCCATTCGGACATCTACGGATCAAAGCTTGTTTGCCAGCTCCCCGTAGCTTTTCGCAGGCTACTACGTCCTTCATCGCCTGTGATCGCCAAGGCATCCACCATATGCACTTAGTCGCTTGATCCTATAACGCTGTAGGCTATAGGACCTGAGTATTAGCGTTTGTGCCGTTCATAAGTTTCAAAGCAGTCTGAGGTTATTCACCTCAGTCTTGAGAACTTGGAACAAAATAATGCAATCACAACCCGTACTTATTTTCTTCAGCTTGCGCCGAGTACTTAATAAGTACATTTCGTTGTGCTTCTTCCAGATTGTTAAAGAACGAATATAGCTGTTGAGTAAAACCCAACGCATAGCGCTGCAAGCAGCGCTATGCGTTAACTTCTACGCCAGGCCAATCAATATTGACCCCAGCTACAAAAAACAACCGATAAGAGTGGACGCTTAACACGAGCACTTAAGCTCTGAAAGGAGGTGATCCAGCCGCACCTTCCGATACGGCTACCTTGTTACGACTTCACCCCAGTCATGAATCCTACCGTGGTAATCGCCCCCCTTGCGGTTAGGCTAACTACTTCTGGTAAAACCCACTCCCATGGTGTGACGGGCGGTGTGTACAAGACCCGGGAACGTATTCACCGCGACATGCTGATCCGCGATTACTAGCGATTCCGACTTCACGCAGTCGAGTTGCAGACTGCGATCCGGACTACGATCGGGTTTCTGGGATTGGCTCCCCCTCGCGGGTTGGCGACCCTCTGTCCCGACCATTGTATGACGTGTGAAGCCCTACCCATAAGGGCCATGAGGACTTGACGTCATCCCCACCTTCCTCCGGTTTGTCACCGGCAGTCTCATTAGAGTGCCCTTTCGTAGCAACTAATGACAAGGGTTGCGCTCGTTGCGGGACTTAACCCAACATCTCACGACACGAGCTGACGACAGCCATGCAGCACCTGTGTTCCGGTTCTCTTGCGAGCACTTCCAAATCTCTTCGGAATTCCAGACATGTCAAGGGTAGGTAAGGTTTTTCGCGTTGCATCGAATTAATCCACATCATCCACCGCTTGTGCGGGTCCCCGTCAATTCCTTTGAGTTTTAATCTTGCGACCGTACTCCCCAGGCGGTCAACTTCACGCGTTAGCTGCGCTACCAAGGCCCGAAGGCCCCAACAGCTAGTTGACATCGTTTAGGGCGTGGACTACCAGGGTATCTAATCCTGTTTGCTCCCCACGCTTTCGTGCATGAGCGTCAGTGTTATCCCAGGAGGCTGCCTTCGCCATCGGTGTTCCTCCGCATATCTACGCATTTCACTGCTACACGCGGAATTCCACCTCCCTCTGACACACTCTAGCTCGGTAGTTAAAAATGCAGTTCCAAAGTTAAGCTCTGGGATTTCACATCTTTCTTTCCGAACCGCCTGCGCACGCTTTACGCCCAGTAATTCCGATTAACGCTTGCACCCTACGTATTACCGCGGCTGCTGGCACGTAGTTAGCCGGTGCTTATTCTGCAGGTACCGTCAGTTTCACGGGGTATTAGCCCATGACGTTTCTTTCCTGCCAAAAGTGCTTTACAACCCGAAGGCCTTCATCGCACACGCGGGATGGCTGGATCAGGGTTTCCCCCATTGTCCAAAATTCCCCACTGCTGCCTCCCGTAGGAGTCTGGGCCGTGTCTCAGTCCCAGTGTGGCTGGTCGTCCTCTCAAACCAGCTACGGATCGTCGCCTTGGTGAGCCGTTACCCCACCAACTAGCTAATCCGATATCGGCCGCTCTAATAGTGCAAGGTCTTGCGATCCCCTGCTTTCCCCCGTAGGGCGTATGCGGTATTAGCTACGCTTTCGCGTAGTTATCCCCCGCTACTAGGCACGTTCCGATACATTACTCACCCGTTCGCCACTCGCCACCAGACCGAAGTCCGTGCTGCCGTTCGACTTGCATGTGTAAGGCATCCCGCTAGCGTTCAATCTGAGCCAGGATCAAACTCTTCAGTTTAATCTCTGTATTTGTTTCGTATTCTTGGTCCGAATAAATCCGAACCAGGTCATACGTCGCTACTCAAAGGAAGTGAGGTATGTTCTTAAACTTGACGTCTAAGGTACTTCACTTCTAGTGAGCACTTGATTTCATTGTGCTTGTGATAAAGCCAGGATTTAACTCCCAACTTGATCACAGTGCATCGCATCAAGCGCCCACACTTATCGGTTGTTTAATTGTTAAAGAGCGGTACTGCTAAATTCTGTACTACCAACTTCTTGCTACCTACTGAACCCGCCAGCTTCGCTGCGGCTTTCGCCTTGCGTCGCTTGCTGTTTTCAGCAGCAGAGAGGCGAGATTATGAAGAAGTTTTTATCGCTTGTCAAGTCAGCTTCGTTCGCTTTCGCGCCACCGCTTTCTTGCTTGCGACCTCTTCAGGTCACCCTCCCTTAGCAGCTATCGAAACATCAGAACACCCATTCGGGTTAACCCTAAGTTTTCGGCAACTGCCAAGCCTGAAACTATAACACAACTTTTGCAGATTATGCAACCGGCTCTTGCCTAATTTGCATCCTATCTTGCAACCCCGCCGCTCGCTTGCGCTTTGCGTTGGCTCTGGAATCCAGAGGTTGGTTACTGAACCAGGTGGCTCGCAATATTTATCCGGGTAAACCCTGAATCAGCATCACCAGCCAAGCCCAAGACTATAGCACAATTTTTGCAGATTGCGCAACTGGCTTTTGCCTGATTTGCTGCAATCCTTGCAATAACCGCTTGGCTGCCGGCATAACTATCTGCTGGCTGCTTTGCGGCAGGCCGGGGAAGGTTTCCTTGCGGATCGCTTGCCGGTTGACCTGTTGCGCTTGCTTGGCTTCGCGATTCAAAAACTGCCTGAACTGCGAAGGAGCGAGACTATAGCACGGAAATTTCGACTAAGGGCTCCACATGACACCCATTTTTCACAAAGATGAAGATTTATAGGGACGCACCCTTTCAAGAAAGGCGTGCACCTATATATGGAGGTGCGCCGGTAGCACCACGAACGTGGGCAGGCCCTCTATATATAGAGCACACCACTTCCTATATAGAACACACCACTCCCCCATCTCCGCCCCCAATGTCAAAGCCTTAGCTCGGTCGTTTCCTTGATCTGCTGTAACGCGAAGAAGGAACGCATATCCACGACGGCGGGGTGGCGCATCAGCGTGTCCATGGCGAATCGGGAAAAGTGCGCCAGGTCGGCCACCTGGATTCGAAGCAGATAGTCCATATCGCCGGACATTGCATAGCACTCCACCACTTCAGGCCAAAGCTGCACGTCGCGCGCGAAGTCGCTCATTGGCGCGTGACTGGAGCCGCTATGCTTGTTCAGGCGGATGTTGACGTAGGCCAGCAGACCGAGCCCGACTTTCTCAGCGTCGATCAGCGCTACGTACTTTTTGATATAGCCCTTCTCTTCCAGTCGGCGCACCCGCCGCAAGCAGGGGCTGGGCGACAGCGACACGCGGTCGGCCAATTCCTGGTTGCTAAGGCGTCCATCGCGCTGCAGTTCGGCCAGAATCCTTAGATCTGTCCTATCAAGCTCGATATCAGACATTTTTTGCCCTTGAATTTTCATATACGGCAATATTATTGCTCAAATAGGGCACTCCGACGCCATGTTTGCAATTGTCTGCTCGTCGATCCTACCTACAATCTTCTTCTAGACTTGAATAACAAGTCGTCCTGAAAAACGATGCAAGGGAGCAGACTTATGAGCAGCGCTTTCCAACCCTGGGACAACCCGATGGGCACCGCCGGGTTCGAGTTCATTGAATATGCCGCGCCGGATCCCGCTGCGCTGCGCAAGGTGTTTGAACTTTTGGGCTTCAAAGCCATTGCCAAACACCGCCACAAGGACGTCACTCTGTACCGTCAGGGCGGCGTCAATTTCCTGATCAATGCCGAACCGGATTCCTTTGCCCAGCGCTTTGCGCGCCTGCACGGACCGTCGATCTGTGCAATTGGTTTCCGCGTTCAAGATGCCAATGCCGCTTACAAGCGCGCATTGGAACTGGGCGCATGGGGATTCGACTCGCATAGCGGCCCCATGGAACTGAACATTCCAGCCATCAAAGGCATCGGCGACTCGCTGATCTACCTGGTTGACCGCTGGACTGGCAAGGAAGGCCATGGCGGCATTGGTGACATCAGCATCTATGACGTGGACTTCGTCCCCGTGGATCCGGGCAATGCGCAGGCGGACCTGAACCACCGCGGAGCCGGCTTGACGTTGGTGGACCACTTGACGCACAACGTGCACAAGGGCCGCATGGCTGAGTGGTCGGAATTCTACGAGCGCCTGTTCAACTTCCGTGAAGTGCGCTACTTCGACATCGAAGGCAAGGTGACCGGCGTGAAGTCGAAGGCGATGACGTCGCCGTGCGGCAATATCCGCATTCCGATCAATGAGGAAGGCACCGAGGAGAAGGGGCAGATCCAGGAATATCTGGACCTGTACCGCGGCGAAGGCATCCAGCACATTGCCATGGCGACGGATGACATCTACAGCACCATTGAAGCGCTGCGCGAGTCGGGCGTGGTGTTTCTGGATACGCCGGAAACGTACTACGAACTGCTGGACCGCCGCCTGCCCAATCACGGGGAAGATGTAGCGCGCCTGCAGAAAAACCGTATCCTGCTGGATGGCGCGCCCGGTGGCGGCCTTTTGCTGCAGATCTTCACGGAGAACCAGATCGGCCCGATCTTCTTCGAGATCATCCAGCGCAAAGGCAACGACGGGTTTGGCGAAGGCAACTTCAAGGCCCTGTTCGAATCGATCGAACTGGACCAGATGCGCCGCGGCGTGGTGAAGAACGTCGAGTAAGCGCTTCCCCCGCCAGTGCCCAAGTGCCCTAGCATCGGCACTGGCTTTGTAGCCTCACCTTGTGGTGAGGTTTTTTTTGCCCGTTCGAACCGGCCCGGGCGTCCACGCAGCAGTTAGCGCTTCAGACGATCCTGGAATTGCTTGCGGAACTTGGCAACCTTGGGTGCGATCACGAACTGGCAATAACCTTGCTCGGGGTGCAGGGCAAAGTAGTTGCTGTGGTAATCCTCGGCTTGCCAGAATTTGGCGGGCGCCAATAGCTTGGTGACGATGGGCGCGTCGTAAACCTGTTGCGCCTCGACCTCGGCGATGACTGCTACAGCTTGCTCACGCTGAGACTCGTTCTGCCAAAAGATTGCCGACTCGTACTGCGGACCGATGTCGTTGCCTTGGCGGCCCGGCGTGGTGGGATCATGCGTGGCGAAGAACACGCGCAGCAAATCACTGAAGGACAGCTCGGTAGGGTCGAATTCGATTCTGGCGACCTCGATATGGCCCGTGTCCTTGCCGCACACCTGCTCGTAGCTGGGGTTGTCGACGTGCCCGCCGCTGTAGCCGGGCAACACGCTCTTCACGCCGCGCAGATCGACGAAGACCGCTTCGACGCACCAGAAGCAGCCGCCGCCAAGGACGGCAACCTCATTGCCTGGGGATGGTTGTTCTGTCATGACAATTCCTCATTGATAAGGGGCCACGCCGCGCGGCCCACTTCCCGCGCTTCACGCCGGGGCATCAAGAATAAGACTACTGCTTGGCCGGCGCCAGCGACAGTATCCATTCGGCCAGCAGACGGGCGTCTTCCTGGCTGACATGGGTCTGGGCTGGCATGGGAACCGCGCCCCAGGCACCGCGGCCACCCCCGCGAATCTTGCCGGCCAGGTAATCCACCATGGCGTCGCCCTGCTCCGCATAACGTTCCGCCACACTCTTCAAAGGCGGGCCCACACGCTTGGCCTCTACCTGGTGACAAGCCATACAGGCCTTGCTCTTGGCCAGGTCCAGGCCGGTCGTTTGCGCCTGGACCGCGCCTGCGCTCAACACGCAGGCGACGGCCGCCAACAGACTAATCTTCAAATGCATCGGTAACTGCCCCACGGCTCGCGGTGCTGGCGAGCTTGCCGAACTTGGCAAGCACACCGCGTGTATAACGCGGCTTGGGCTGGACCCAGGCCTGGCGACGAGCCGCCAGGTCTTCGTCGCTGATGTTGAGCTGCAGCAGCAGCTTGTGGGCATCGATGGTAACCGAATCACCTTCCTGGATCAGAGCGATCGGCCCACCCACGAATGCTTCCGGCGCCACGTGGCCAACGACCATGCCCCAGGTGCCGCCGGAAAAGCGGCCATCGGTGATCAGGCCGACCGTTTCGCCCAGGCCCTGCCCCACCAACGCGGAAGTGGGCGCCAGCATTTCGCGCATGCCTGGCCCCCCTTTGGGGCCTTCGTAGCGGATGACCACGACATCGCCGTCCTTGATACGCTGCGCCATGATGGCGGTCATCGCGTCGTCCTCGGAGTCAAAGACGCGCGCCGGACCGGTCATGACCGGATTCTTCAGCCCGGTGATCTTGGCCACGCAGCCTTCCGGCGACAAGTTGCCCTTGAGAATGGCCAGATGCCCTTGCGGGTAGAGCGCACGATCCAGCGGCATGATGACGTCCTGATCCGCGCGTGGCGCATCCGGCACATCGGCAAGCGTTTGCGCGATGGTCTTGCCTGTGATTGTGATGCACTCGCCATGCAGCAGGCCGGCATTGAGCAACAGCTTCATGACTTGCGGGATCCCGCCCGCACGATGCAGATCCGTTGCGACGTACTTGCCGGATGGCTTCAAGTTGCACAGCACCGGCACGCGCTTGCGGATACGCTCGAAGTCATCGATGGTCCACGGCACTTCGGCGGCATGGGCAATGGCCAGGAAGTGCAGCACCGCGTTGGTGGATCCGCCCGTGGCCATGATGACCGACACGGCGTTTTCGATGGATTCGCGCGTGATGATGTCGCGCGGACGCAGGTTGCGCCGGACCGCGTCGACCAGCACGCGCGCCGACTCGGCGGCCGAGACGACTTTTTCGTCATCTTCATTGGCCATCGTGCTGGAATACGGCAGGCTCATGCCCATGGCTTCAAAGGCGGAGCTCATGGTGTTGGCGGTGTACATGCCGCCACAGGAACCCGAGCCGGGGATGGCGCATTTTTCGATCTGCTTGAAATCGGCCTCGGGCATGCGGCCCATCGTATATTCGCCGACGGCTTCGAAGACCGAGACGATGGTGAGATCGTTGCCCTTGTAGTGGCCCGGCTTGATGGTGCCGCCATACACGTAGATGCCCGGTACGTTCGTGCGCGCCAGGGCGATCATGCCGCCCGGCATGTTCTTGTCGCAACCGCCAATGACCACCACGCCATCCATCCACTGCCCTTGGGCGGCGGTCTCGATACAGTCAGCGATGACCTCGCGCGAAACCAACGAGTACTTCATCCCCTCGGTGCCCATGGACATGCCGTCGGAAATGGTGGGCGTGCCGAACACCTGAGGGTTGGCGCTGGAGGACCGGATGGCGTCGATGGCGGCGTCTGCCAAGCGCTGCAGGCCGCTATTGCAGGGCGTGATCGTGGAGTGGCCGTTGGCCACGCCTATCATGGGGTTGTTGAAATCGGCTTCCTTATAGCCCAGCGCGTAGTACATGGCGCGATTGGGCGCGCGTGCTACGCCTTCGGTGATGTGGCGGGAACGTTCGTTGTTCGGCATGGTCTGTCTCTCCTGTCGGCGTCGGGGCGCGGACATGGCGAACGCACCCGGGAAGCTGGCTCGCTTGCATGCATGCGAATCTTCAATGCTCGCCGGTTATTATCATTCAACTTCATTGTGTCGGGCAGAACATGCTGCAATATCCAAAATTCGATCCCGTAGCCTTGCAGATCGGGCCGCTTGCCATCCACTGGTACGGCCTGATGTATTTGGCGGGCTTCGCCCTGGTGTACGTGCTTGGCCGCCGGCGCATCACCAGCGGGCACACCACATCGCTGAACGTGCGTGATCTGGAAGACCTGATTTTCTACAGCGTGCTGGGCGTCGTGCTGGGCGGTCGACTGGGGTATGTGCTGTTCTACAAGCCTGCCTACTATCTGGCGCATCCGCTGGAAGTGGCGTACTTGTGGCAAGGCGGCATGTCGTTCCACGGGGGCCTGATCGGCGTGATCCTCGTGATGCTTCTGTTTGCGAGGAAGAAGAAGCTGCCCTTTTTCGCGGTCAGCGATTTCATCGCGCCGCTGATCCCGCTGGGCCTGGGGTTTGGCCGCTTGGGCAACTTCATCAATGGCGAGCTTTGGGGCCGACCGACCGATGTGCCGTGGGCCATGGTGTTTCCCGACAGCGGCGATGGGCTGGCGCGCCACCCGTCCCAACTCTATGAGCTGGGCCTGGAAGGCATTGTGCTGTTTGCGCTGCTGTGGTGGTTTTCGAGCAAGCCGCGTCCACTTGGACAAGTGAGCGGGCTGTTTTTGATGGGCTACGGAACGTTCCGCTTCCTGGTGGAATTCACCCGCGAGCCAGACAACTTCCTGGGCCTGCTCGCGGGCGGATTAAGCATGGGACAGTGGCTGTCCCTGCCGATGGTCGCCTTGGGCGCCATCATGTTCAGCCTTACTGCAAAACGATCGTCCCGTTGACGGCAACGCTGACCGTGACGTCTCCCGCTTCCAGCGGGACGTCCGGGCTGTAGCCGCCAGAGGCGTCTTTGGCCATGGCCGCGCCAAGCATGCGCGGCATCGGCACGGGGCCGCCCGAGCCGCCGAGTTCCAACTTGGACAAGCGGTAACCCGAAAAGCCGAATGCGTTGGCAGCAGCCAATGCACGATCCTTGAACGCTTGTGCCGCTTCTTTCAGCAGCTTGCGTTCTTCGGCCTCGCGCGCCGGACGCGACAGCGAGAACCCGATGTTGGAAATAGCGGTCTTGTCCGACAGCTTGGCTGCCAGTGCGGCAGCGGCTTCGAAGTCCTTGGACTCCAGCACGATCTCGCCCTGACCGCGCCAAGACGCAATCTTGCCCTTGCTGTTCGTGTTGGGCCACACGTTGAAGCCGCCCGTGCGGACTTCCACGCCTTTGGTGTCGCGCGCGCGCTTGACCACATCGTCCAGCACGGCCGTCAGCTTCTTGCCGGCGGCGGGCTGATCAGGCGCCTCGACCTCGGCGGACAAGGAAATGCGAACGGTGTCCTGCTTGACCTCCGACGAGGCGGCCGCTTGCAGTGTCATTTCCGGCGAACGGTTCGTGGACGCTTCCGCCGTTGCGGGTGCGCTGGGCGCCTGCGTCTGTGCGAATGCGGGTTGAACAGCAGCAATGGCGGCCACGGCTGCGCACGCTGCGCCGAGTTTCGTCAGCGAGAGAACAGGGTGTTTAAACATGGACGGGTCCTAGGAGGGAGGACAGAGAGAAAGAGAGGGGGATGGTTTGGCACCCGACGCGGACCTGCGCTGTTGGCAGGCCCGCTGGGTAAATGCCCCGCCTGTGCCGTCAAGGCCGGCATCTCGAACCCTAGGGTAAGAGGTGGTCGCGTTCCGCAGAGCGTCGGGTTCGTCTACGAGAGACGATCACTCCAGCTCTACACTCCCGCAACCATATGCCGAAAGCATAGGTTCAGAGAATGTATGGCCTAGTCACGAACACGGCAGGGACAAACTGAAAATTCTTGAATACAGCTTTATGAACGTTAGAGCAGTTTTTCCTGACCCGACAAGGCGTCATCGAGTACTGCGTTCATGTCCTCAATTCTACGCTTGAAGTCGCCAACCGCCAAACCCCCTAGCGGACCATCGGGCGCTTTCATGGCAAGAAGCTCGCCGGCGACCTGCAACGCCGCCATGACGGCGATGCGTTCGTTGCTGGAAATTTTGCCGGTTCCCTGGATGCGGAGCATCAGTTGGTCGACGTGGCGCACAGCGGCCATCAGCGTGGGCTTCTCTTCAGCGGAGCAAGCCAGCGAATAGTCGCGTCCCAATATGGTTACGTCTACGCGTTCCATCAGTGTTGCTCTCCAGCCGGTGCACCCGGCAGGCGGGCCAGCACGGCGTCAATGCGCTCGCGGGCCGAGGCGGCGGCCACGCGCAAGCGTTGTAGTTCGGTGTCGCGGGATTGCAGGCTGCCCTGCAGTTCGGTTTCGCGCGCAGTGAAACGTGACTCCAGCGATTGCCGTTCGGCGGATTCTCGGGCAAGCTGCTCGCGCAAGGCGGCTTCGGCCTGCTGGGCTTGCTCGAGCATTGAGGAAACCGCGCCGTCGTGATCCTGAAGCTTGCTTTGCAACGTGGCGATGTCAGCCTCGCGCTCTGCCGCGCGTTGCTTCAGCACGCGCTGTTCGGCTTCGAATTCGTTCAGACGGAGGCGCAACGCATCACGCTCTGCGTGGAGTTGGCGGGTGCGATGCACCAGTTGCCCGATTCGGGCGGCGAGTTGGTCTAGGTCTTGCAGCATGGGCGCTATCGTAAACCATCCTGAGGTGAACCGGGCCACTTCACGCAAGGTGAGAAACCCGGCAATATTCGGTAGGAAATTCGGTGTTGAGTGGGGCGGCGCGAGACTAACCGATTCCGGCAGAACAAGAAAAGCGCCTCCTCCAAAATCCCCGCATCCGGCCGATTCGGCTTTCGCATTTCTTTCTATAAACTTTCACTTAGCTTTCAAAAAACCCTCATTCTTCCTGTGGCGTTACATCTGAGGCTGGGGAGTACCCGAATTCTAGGGAAAACCCCAGCCTTTCACCGACCTTACAGGGTTTGCAGCATGGCAGGCGTCCATTACCATTCGCCCTTTCAAGAAACCACGCCGCCGCTTTCAGAATAACTAATGGCACCCCGAAGTGCCTTTTTTGTGCCTGTCACTCGCCTTTCGGCGAGTCCCATCCGGCTACAAACTTTTTTATCTACATGCTGTAAATAGGAGCCAACCAATCATGCAGCTACGCAATCGACAGGACTTCTGGTCGGGGGTGATGTTCATCGCCCTTGGACTGGGATTCGCCTGGCAGGCCAGCAGCTACCAAATGGGTACTGCCGCCCGAATGGGCCCAGGGTACTTTCCTTTCTGGCTAGGCATTGTTCTGGCTTTGCTGGGCGCCATCGTGCTGCTTGGCTCGCTTTCCAAGAAAGCCCACGAGACGCATATCGATAAGTTCGATTGGCGCATTGTCTTTCTCGTCGTGGGTTCCGTGGTCTTGTACGGATTCATCCTCAAGCCGCTGGGCATCTATCTTTCGGTATTCATCCTGGTTGTCGTAAGCAGCCTGGCCAGCCATGAGTTCAGCCTGAAGGTCGCCGTTGCCAACGCGATTTTCCTGGTGCTCTTCTCGTATCTGGCATTCGTCAAGGGGCTGGGGCTGATCTTCCCGCTGTGGCCGTCCTTTCTGGGCATGAACTAAGGAGCAACCGGTCATGGAATTGTTTGACAACCTAATGTTGGGCTTCTCGGTGGCGTTTACGCCCGAGAACCTGGCTTACGCACTGCTGGGCTGCATCCTGGGTACGCTGATTGGCGTGCTGCCGGGCATCGGCCCGGTCCCGACCATCGCGATGCTGCTGCCGATCACGTATGTGTTGCCCCCGATTGCCGGCCTGATCATGCTGGCCGGCATCTATTACGGCGCGCAATACGGCGGTTCGACCACGGCGATTCTTGTGGCGCTGCCAGGGGAAACGTCCGCGGTGGTGACCGTGCTGGACGGTCACCAGATGGCCCGCAATGGCCGTGCGGGCGCCGCGCTGGCCATCGCCGCGCTGGGCTCGTTCTTCGCCGGTTGCGTGGCAACGCTGTTGTTGGCCGCGTTTGCTCCTCCGTTGGCTGAAGTGGCGTTCAAGTTCGGCCCCGCCGAGTACTTCTCGCTGATGTGCCTGGGCCTGGTCGGCGCCGTGGTGTTGGCTTCGGGCTCGCTGCCCAAGGCGATCGCGATGATCATCCTGGGCCTGCTGTTGGGCATGGTGGGCACTGACGTCAACTCGGGCGTTGCCCGCTACGACTTCGGCATTCCCGAACTGCAAGACGGTATTGACTTCGCCATCGTGGCCATGGGCGTGTTCGGCTTCGCCGAAATCATGACCAACCTGGAGCAGAAGGAAAACCGCGTCGACATCACCGACAAGATCGGCACGCTGTACCCGAACCTGCAGGAATTCAAGGAAGCCGCTCCCGCCGTGCTGCGCGGTACGGCCCTGGGTTCGGCCTTGGGTATCCTGCCGGGCGGTGGCGCCGTGCTGTCGTCGTTCGCGTCCTACACGCTGGAAAAGAAGATCTCGAAGAATCCGGAACGCTTCGGCAAGGGCCACCCGGCCGGCCTGGCTGGCCCGGAATCGGCGAACAACGCTGCCGCACAGACGTCGTTCATTCCGCTGCTGACGCTCGGTATCCCGGGTAACGCCGTGATGGCGCTGATGGTCGGCGCAATGACGATCCACAACATCCAGCCCGGCCCGCAGTCATGACGAGCCACCCGGAGCTGTTCTGGGGCCTGATCGCTTCGATGTGGATCGGCAACCTGATGCTGGTGGTGCTGAACCTGCCGCTGATCGGCCTGTGGGTCAAGCTGCTGAAGGTGCCCTATCGCATCCTGTTCCCGGCAATTCTGGTGTTCTGCACGATCGGTGTGTATTCGTTGAACTACAACTCGTTCGACATCTTCACCACGGCCATGTTCGGCATCATCGGCTACGTGTGGTCGAAGCTGAAGTGCGAAGGCGCACCGCTGCTGCTGGGCCTGGTTCTGGGCCCCATGATGGAAGAGAACTTCCGCCGTGCCCTGCTGCTGTCGCGTGGCGATTTCAGCACCTTCGTGACCCGTCCCCTGTCGGCTTCGTTGCTGGCCGTGGCGGCCTTCCTTGTGATCCTGGTGGCGCTGCCCGCCATCCGCAAGAAGCGCGAAGAGACCTTCGTCGAAGAAGAGTAAAAAGCGGTCAGGCCGCCCAGCGCGGCGCCTTGCCTCTTTCCAAAACCCCTGGGCTTGCCCCAGGGGTTTTTTTTTGATGGACTGGCCGCCGGCTTTTGGATTGCGTTAAGGTTAGTTCCCTAAGACTGACCTTACTCACATTGAGCGGAGTTTCCTGCAATGGCAACGATCGGTACCAAGAGCTACGACGCGGTCGTAGCCCAGAAAGTCGCTTTCCTCGGCCTGGGTGTCATGGGCCTGCCCATGGCCGGCCATCTGGCCCGCGCCGGGCACGACGTGACGGTCTATAACCGCACGCCCGCCAAGGCTCAGGCCTGGGTCGCGGAGTTCGGCGGCCGCCATGCGGGCACGCCGCGCGAAGCGGTGGCAGGTGCACAGATCGTCTTTGCCTGCGTGGGCAACGACGACGACCTGCGCAGCGTCGTGCTCGGACCCGACGGTGCGTTTGCGGGCATGGCGCCCGGCGCCGTGTTCGTCGACCACACCACCGCGTCGGCCGATGTGGCCCGCGAACTTTACGCGCAAGCCAAGGGCCTGGGCCTGAATTTCGTGGATGCGCCCGTGTCCGGCGGACAGGCCGGCGCCGTCAATGGCGCGCTGACCATCATGTGCGGCGGTGAAGAAGCGGTATTCGAAGCCATCAAGCCCGTGGCCCAGTGTTTTGGCCGCGCCGTAACGCTGGTGGGCGCGCCCGGTTCGGGCCAATTGGCCAAGATGGTCAACCAGATTTGCATCGCCGGCCTCGTGCAAGGCCTGTCCGAAGCCGTGGCTTTCGGACAGGCGGCCAAGCTGGACATGAAGTTGGTGCTGGACGTGATCAGCAAAGGCGCGGCGCAAAGCTGGCAGATGGAGAACCGGGGCGGCACCATGGTCGACGACAAGTTCGACTTTGGCTTTGCCGTGGACTGGATGCGTAAAGACCTGGGCCTGGTGCTGGCGGAAGCGCGCAACAACGGCGCGCGCGTACCCGTGACCGCGCTGGTGGACCAGTTCTATGCCGACGTTCAGAAGATGGGCGGCGGCCGCTGGGACACGTCCAGCCTGGTGAAGCGGCTACGCGACTAGGCACTTAGCATGCAGCAATGAAAAGGCGAGCCACGAGGCTCGCCTTTTTTTCAACCAGCGGATGAGGCGATCAGGCGGCCAAGCCGTCCTGAGCCGCGTCCAGCACCAGGGCATCGATACGCTGCTTGGCCAGCGTCACGCCTTCCAGCGCAGCCACTTCGCCCATCGCCATGCCTTCGGCGGCGATGAACGTGACGTCGTCCATGCCAAGGAAACTGAGCATCTGACGCAGGTACGGCGTCATCGTGTCGGACGGCGTGCCTTCGGCTTTGCCGCCACGCGCCGTCAGCACGAACACCTGCTTACCCTTGACGAGGCCTTCCGGCACGCCTTCGGGCGTATAACGGAACGTGACGCCGGCACGGGCTACGAGGTCAAGATAGCTCTTGAACTGAGCGGGCAGATTGAAGTTGTAGACGGGCACAGCGAACACGATGCGGTCGGCTTGCATCAGTTCGGCAACCAGCGAATCGCTGAGCTCGACGATGCGTTGCTGCTCCACGCTACGGGCCTCTGCAGGGGTGAACAGCGCGCCGGCCGTGTTGCCGTCGAAGTACGGAATGGGCTGCGCGCCGAGGTCGCGGATTTTCACGGTATCGGCCGGGTGGGCGGCTTTGACGCGCGCCATGAAATGGTCGGCCAATTCCGTGCTGTGGGAACGGTTGCCAAGAATCGAGGACAGGATGACAAGGGTCTTCATTGCGAATTTCTCCAGTGGTGGCCTGGCAGGGGCAGGCGAGGGATCCGTCAGCGCCACGTCCGATTCATAAGGGGTCGCGGACTGGGCTGGGCGCCGGGTGGCGTTGGCAGATCCCGAGTGCATGGCGTCACTGTAGACCGGTTCATTATTCACATAAACCCAGCTATGATGAACTATTCGTTCCAGGAATAGAACAATCATGCAAGACCTAAACGACCTCTACTACTTTTCCCAAGTCGTCGAACAAGGCGGCTTCAGCGCGGCGGCCCGAGCGCTGGACATACCAAAATCCCGCCTTTCAAGGCGGATTTCGCATCTTGAGGAAAGCCTTGGCGTGCGCCTGCTGCAACGCACGACTCGACGCCTGAGGCTCACGTCCGCAGGCGAACGCTACCTGCATTACTGCCGTGAAATGGCGGCATCCGCGCGCGCCGCGGACGACGCCATGCGGCAACTGCAATCCGAACCAGCAGGCCCGGTGATCGTCAGTTGCCCCGTCTCCATAGCGCAGGATGTGCTGGCGCCCCTGCTGCCCGAATTCCTGGACGCATGGCCGGCGATATCGGTGCAGTTGCTGGTGACCAACCGGCGCGTGGACCTGATCCGCGAAGGCGTGGACCTGGCCTTGCGCGTGCGGACCAAGCTGGATACCGACGCCGAGCTGGTAGTGCGCCACCTGGGCACGGCGCGCGGCACACTGGTGGCCAGCCCGGGCTACCTTCAGCGCCATGGCACGCCGGACACGCCACAGGACCTGGCGTCACACACCACGCTGAGCTTTTCAGATCCGCAAAACGAAGTGCGCTGGCCACTGCGCAATGACAAGGGCGAAGAGCTGCAGGTTGAGCTCAAGCCGCAACTCTCGTGCAACGACTTCATCGTTCTGACCGCGGCCGCGGTGCGTGGCCGCGGCATTGCGCTGCTGCCATCCATCGCCACGCAAGAGGAACTGCGCCAGGGCCAGTTGGTGCAGGTGCTGCCGCAGTGGCAATCGCCGGAAGGGATCGTGCATTGCATCTATCCGTCTCGGCGCGGCATGATGCCGGCGGTCAGGACGTTGCTGGATTTCCTGTCTCAACGCCTGCCGTCGATGTATCAGCGGCTGGAAAAAGCCGCAACGCCTCCGGCTCAGTAGCCCCGAGTGCGTTCGACCACGCCTGTGATGGGTTCACCGCGCATAAGTTGCGCCACCTTGCCGGCGATTTGCTCGATGCTTTCATCTCGCAGCGTGCGCGCGGCAATGTGCGGCGTGACATGCACACGCGGATCGCGCCAGAAGGGATGATCGCTGGGCAGTGGCTCGGTGCGGAATACATCCAGCGTAGCGCCAGCGATCTCGCCTTCTTCGAGCATTTGAACCAGGTCGTCTTCGACCAGGTGTTCGCCACGGCCCACGTTGACCAGGTGCGCGTCAGGCAGCAGTTGCGAGAGCGTGTCGCGATTCAGGATGCCGTGCGTGTCGGGCGTCAGCGGCAACACATTCACCAAAAAGCGCGTTCTGGCCAAGAAGGCCGGCAAGGCGGCTTCGCCCGCGAAGGATTCCACGCCAGGCAAATCGCGCGGGGACCGCGACCAGCCCGCCACGGGGTAGCCGAAGTCAGCCAGGGTCTGCGCGACGCGCGCGCCCACCTGCCCCAGGCCCAGCACGCCAACGGGCCAATCCGCCTGGCGCGTGCCTTCGCGGGTATCCCAATGCTGGCGCGCCTGCGCCTGGTCGAACGCTTCGAAATCACGCGACACGCGCAGCAGCGCATACAGGGCGTATTCGGCCATCTGCACGGACATGCCGGCGTCTTCGAGGCGCACGATGCGAACGTGCTCGGGAATCTCGGGCATCTTCAGCAGGGCATCCACGCCCGCGCCCAGATTGAATAAGGTCGAGATGTTGGTTTCGTGCTTGAACAGTTCCACGGGCGGACGCCAGACCAGCGCCACTTCCGCCCCCGAGGGCGGGCCATCGGGGTTCCACACCGAAATGCGGCAGCCGGGCATTGCGGCTTCCAGACGGGGCACCCAGACATCGGGATCGTGTAGGGGGCAAGCAAAAAGGATATGCATGGTGGCGGCTCTGCAAGGCGGTTTTCGAAACCGCAAGCATGCAGGATGGCGCCTCACAAATCAAACGGCCCGGCATGAAGCCGGGCCGTCTTGCACCTGCGCAGCAGCCTGGTTTAAGCCGTCTGTGGAACTTCGGGCTTGTTCTTGCCCTTACCCTTGCCACGGCGCGCGAACGCCCAAATCTGCAGGAAGATCAGCAACGCGCTGGCACCGATGAACCACGCACTGATGGGGCGCTCCACGAACACCGCCAGGTCGCCGCGCGAGAGCAGCAGCGCGCGGCGGAAGTTCTCTTCCACCATCGGCCCCAACACAAAGCCGAGCAAGATGGGGGCCACCGAGAACTCCAGTGTCATCAGGATCGCGCCGATCACGCCGAACGCCAACACTTCCCAAATCTGAAAGAGGCTGTTCTGGGTACTGAACACGCCCACCGCGATGAAGAAAAGCGCGGAAGGGAACAGATAGCGATACGGCACTTGCAGCAGTTTGACCCACACGCCGATCAGCGGCACGTTCAGCACCATCAGCAGAACGTTCCCTACCCAGAAGCTGGCGATCAAGCCCCAGAAGATGTCCGGATGCTCGGTGATCAACTGCGGACCCGGCTGGATGCCTTGAATCAAGAGCGCGCCCAGAATCAGCGCCATGACCGCGTCGCCCGGAATGCCCAGACTCATCGTGGGGATGAAGTCGACCTGCGTCTTCGAGTGCGACGACGCTTCGGGTGAGGCCACGCCGGCGATCATGCCGGTGCCGAACTTTTCGGGCGTCTTGGATATCTTGCGCTCCAGCGCGTAGGCGACGAACGTGGTGATGGTCGGCCCCGTGCCGGGCATGGCGCCGAACAGCGTGCCCACCGCGGTGCCGCGCACCATGGGCCAGAACGCCGTCTTCAGCTCCTGCTTTGTCGGCCGCATGTCTCGAATGCGCAGCTTGGCGCCGCTGCCGATGATGGTCATTCGGTTGACGCTCATCAAGAAGTCGGCCACACCGAACAGGCCCATCGAAATGGCCACCAGTTCCAGGCCGTCGGACAAGTCCAGCAAGCCAAACGAGAAACGGATGGTGCCCGTGTTCACATCCGTGCCGACCACGCCGCACATCAGGCCGAAGAGCGTCATCGCAACGCCCTTGAGAGGCGACCCGCGCGACATCGTCGCCCCGGCCAACAGGCCCAGCAGCATGATCGAGAAAATTTCGGTCGGGCCGAACTTGAATGCCACTTCGACCAGCAACGGCGAGGCAAAAATCATGACGATGATGCCGACCGACGCCGCGAAGAACGAGCAGATCATCGTGATGCCCAGCGCCGTTCCCCCCTTGCCCTGCTTGGTCAATGGATAACCGTCAAGGCAGGTCACCGCGTGCGGCGGGTGCGAAGGCAGGTTGAGCAGGATCGCGCCGATGGCGCCGCCATATTGCGAGCCGTAGAAAATACCGGCCAGCATCAGGATGGCGGGCACGGGATGCATCACATACGTAAGCGGCAACAGAATCGAGATTGCCGACAAGGCGCCCATACCAGGCAGCACGCCGATCAGGTTGCCCACCAGCACGCCAAAGAACGACCACATCAGGTTGTGCCACTGAAACGCAACGCCGAAGCCGTACCACAGGTCCATCAAAGATTGAGAGATCATGGCGCTTCAACCCCAACGAAACAGCGGCAACTGCAATTGCAGCGCCCACCAGAATACGACGACCGCGATCGCGGACATCGCGATAGACAGCAGGATGGCTTGCTTGATGGTGTTTTTGCGGTCACCCAACGCCGAGATGAAGACGATGGCGAAGGTGGCCGGCAACAGGCCGCCGTACTCGCCCAGCAGCAGAAACGCCAGGATGCCAAGAATGATGCAGACGCTGCCGCGCAGGTCGGGCAAGCCGTGTGCATGGCCGTCGCCCGGCGCGGGAGGCGTGGAATCACCCGACCGCGCGGACATCGCGATCAGCACGCCCGTCAATGCAAGCAGGCCGCCAAGCGCGGCCGGAAAAAATCCGGGTCCCATGTGGCTCAACGTGCCAATGTGATAGTCGGTGCCGCCGTATATCGCCCCCAACCCGATCAGGACCATCAGCGCACCGCCGTAGTAGTCCTTTCTGTTGATATTTTTTTGCACTTGCTTCCTCCTTCCGGGTGCAGGACCGTGCTGGCCCTTGATGCGCCGCTCGACACGAGCCTCGCCCGGTCCTTAACAACGAACCGGAGCGCAGATTACGAAGGGAAGCTGCTAATCCGCTTTCTATGCGCTGTCGCATTCCTGAATCCGGGGGTTATCCCTGACAGAAATAGGATTAAGAAAGGGGAAGAAGAGAAAAAAATCTGAAAGCCAGACGGCTTACTGCTCGCCGTTCAGGTCCACATCCGCAGGACGCGGATACTGCGAAACAGTGGGCGCCAATGGCAGCCACAGCACTGACGCCAAGCCCATGCCGCCTTGCGCGTTGGGTTCGCCGTCACGCAATTCGATATCGCCGTCGTTGCGGCGCGCGTAGGCCCGGGCGATCGCCAGGCCCAGCCCGGAACCCGACGACACCACAGGCTTGTCGGTGCCGACCCGCTCGAAACGCGCAAAGGCCCTGCCGCGCAACACGGGATCCAGGCCCGGACCGTTATCCGACACAGACACCTCGGCGCGATTTTCCAGGCGGCTGACCGATACCGTGATGCGCGCGCCGACCGGCGCGTAGTTGATGGCGTTGTGAACCAGGTTGGACAAGGCTTCGTGCAGTTCGGCTTCGTTGCCCGACACCGGTGCGGACGTTTCCAGTCCCTCTTCGGAGCCCGCTTGCACCCATCCCAGGTCTTGCTGCTTTTCGTGAGCCAGCGGCAGGTATTGCAGCACGACCTCGCGCGACACCGCGTTCATGTCGAGCAACTGTCGCGGCAGTGGCTCCGCCTGGTTGGCGTGCGCCAGGGACAGCAATTGTTCGGTCAGGCGGCGGGTACGGCCCAACTGGTCGACGATGGCTCTCAGGCCTTCGCGTGTGCGCGCGGGGTCGCGCTCGCGCAGCGCGTATTGCGCCTGCGTCAGCATGATGGCCAGCGGTGTGCGCAGTTGATGCGAGGCGTCGGCCAGAAAATGGGATTGCTCATCCAGCACCCGCCGATAGCGGGCAATGTGATGATTGACGGCATCGACCAGCGGCGCCACCTCGCTGGGTACGCGCGAGGCGTCCAGCGGCGTCAGGTCATCGGGACGGCGGTTGCGGATATCGGCGCGCAGGCGGCGCAACGGTTTGAGCGCCCAGGACACGCCCCACCACACCAGCAGCACCACCAAGGCCAGCATGCGGGTATCGCGCAGGATCTCTTGCCGCCGAGCGTTGTTTTCGGCTTCGATCCGTTTGCCCGTGCTTTCGGCGACCACGACCAGCACCTGGCGATGCAGGCCTTGGTAGTAAAGATCGCGGACCACGGCCACCACCCGCACCGGGTCATTGCGGTAGACGCCGTCGTAGAAGACGGGCTGTCCATTCGAACGTGGCCAAGTCGGCGGGCGCGGCATCTCCGGCATGCCAAGAAGGGTCTTGCCCTGCTCTTTAGGTACCGCCGATTCGTCCGGGATGGGCGGGTCAATCTGTTCGATGCGGAAGTACTTGCGCAGGCCGGCCCGGGATTCCAGCATGACCTACGCGTACAGCGGCGTTGCCACCTGCAGATTGCCCTCGGGCGTGAATTCCAGGCTGCTTTCAAGCACACGGGCGGGTTCCACCAGCGCGCTGTCATAGGCTTCGTTGGTGATCTCGGACAGAGTGCGGTAGTCGTTCAGGCTGTCGATGACCAACAGCACCACCACGCCGGGCAGCAGCAGGATGATAAGCAGCGCGCGGATGCCGACGCGCGGCAATCCGGGGATCCGCAGGCTCACTCAGCTTCCGTGGATTCGCTGGCCACGCTTTCCAGCATGTAACCCAGGCCGCGCACCGTCACGATGCGCACATCGCTGCCGGCGAGCTTTTTGCGAAGGCGGTGCAGCACGACTTCGATGGCGTCGGGATTGGCTTCGCTATCGTGCGTGAAGACCTTGCCGAATAGCTGGGATTTGTCGACGGGGTAACCGCTGCGGGTCAGCAGCGCCGCCAGCGCGGCATGTTCGCGCGGGGTCAGGAACAGCAGCGAACCGTCCAGCGTGAACGCCCGGCTTTCACTGTCGTAGGAAAGCGAGCCGCATTGCAGACGCGGATGCTGGCGGCCACGGCTGCGGCGTACCAGGGCGGTCAGCCGCGCTTCCAGTTCTTCCAGCGCAAAGGGCTTGGTCAGGAAATCGTCCGCGCCCAGGTTCAGCCCACGCACCCGGTCTTGCAACGCGCCTTGGGCGGTCAGCAAGAGCACGGGGGTGCGGTCGTCACGGTTACGCATTTCGCGCAGCACCACCAGCCCGTGCTTGTCGGGCAGGCGCAGGTCCATCACGATGGCGTCATACTCGGTGCCCGCCATGAAGGCCTCGGCCGTGCGGGCGTCGGCCGCGTGATCCGGCACGAATCCGCTTTGGGCGAGCGCACGCATCAACCAGGACGCCATGTCCCGTTCGTCTTCAACCAACAATATGCGCATGACCGTCCGTTCCTTCGGGCAAATTCTCTGCTGCCCGCTGCCCATGCACGCGCTGGCGCAGGTAGCGGGTTTCGTGATGACGCCGAAAGAGGATCGCCGACAACTCGTTCAACGCCTGGGTGTAGACGTCTCGCTTGAACTCGATCACCGCGTCCAGGGGCACCCAATACTGGCTCCAACGCCAGGCATCGAATTCCGGATGCTGCGTCGCGCGCAGGCAAACATCGCTGTCGCGTCCTACCAGGCGCAACAGGAACCAAATCTGCTTTTGTCCTTTATAGTGGCCACGCCACTCACGCCGGACGAAGTGATCGGGCACGTTATAACGTAACCAATCTCGTGTACGCCCCAAAATACGGACATGCTCGGGCTTCAAGCCCACCTCTTCATGGAGTTCGCGATACATGGCCTGCACCGGGCTTTCGCCATATTTGATGCCGCCCTGGGGGAACTGCCATGCATGTTCCCTGATACGCTTGCCCCAAAAGACCTCGTTTCGACTGTTGACGAGAATGATGCCGACATTGGGGCGGTAGCCTTCGCGGTCAAGCATGGGCCACCCCCACCGAATTCAATACAATTACAGTCGATTATACGTATCTGCTGCCACCTTTAAACATGCGCGCATCCAACTACCACATCAACACCCTCAAAGAAGCCCCTTCCGAAGCCGAAGTCGCCAGCCATCAGCTGATGACCCGGGCTGGAATGATCCGCAAGCTCGCGGGCGGCATCTACACCTACATGCCCCTTGGGCTGAAGATCATCCGCAAGGTCGAGGCGATCGTCCGGGAAGAAATGAATGCGTCGGGCGCCATCGAGCTGCTGATGCCGGTGGTGCAACCCGCCGAGCTCTGGCAGGAATCGGGCCGCTGGGAGCAGTACGGCGCCGAACTGCTGCGCATCAAGGACCGCCACCAGCGCGACTTCGTGCTGCAGCCGACGTCCGAAGAGGTCATCACCGACATCGCGCGCAATGAAATCCACAGCTATCGCCAACTGCCGCTGAATTTCTATCACATTCAGACCAAGTTCCGCGACGAACGCCGTCCGCGCTTCGGGCTGATGCGTGGCCGCGAGTTCACCATGAAGGATGCCTATTCCTTCGACCGTGATGAAGCCGGCGCCTTGAAGAGCTACGACACCATGTACGCCGCGTACATGCGAATTTTTGGCCGCCTGGGCCTGCAATTCCGCGCGGTGGCGGCTGACACGGGTTCCATTGGCGGCACGCGCAGCCATGAATTCCAGGTCATCGCCGACACCGGTGAAGACCTGCTCGTCTACAACGCCGAAACCGACTACGCCGCCAACATCGAGCTGGCCGAAGCCGTGGCGCTGTACCCCACCCGCGGGGACGCCACCCAAGCCATGGCCGACGTCGCCACCCCTGGCGCAGCCAAGTGCGAAGACGTGGCCAAGCTGCTGGGCCTGCCGCTGGAAAAGACGATCAAATCCATCGTGCTTGCCACCGATGGCGACAAGGGCAAAGTGGACATCTGGCTGCTGCTCTTGCGCGGCGACCACGAGCTGAACGAAATCAAGGCAGGCAAGCTGCCTGGCCTGGCGGGCTTCCGCTTCGCCACGGAAAGCGAGATCGTTGAGTACTTCGGCTGCAAGCCCGGCTACCTGGGCCCCGTCAAGACGGTCAAGCCCGTACACGTGATTGCTGACCGCACCGTCGCCCACATGGCCGATTTCGTCTGCGGCGCAAACAAGGAAGACTTCCACATCCAGGGTGTGAACTGGGGCCGCGACTTGCCCGAACCCGAGCTGGTGGCCGATCTGCGCAACGTCGTCGCGGGCGACCCGTCGCCGGACGGCAAGGGCACGCTGTCAATTCAGCGCGGCATCGAAGTCGGACACGTCTTTTATCTGGGCAAGAAGTACTCCGAGGCCTTGAAGGCGACCTTCCTGGACGAAACCGGCAAGCCGGCCGTCCTGGAGATGGGCTGCTACGGCATTGGCGTGACCCGGATCGTGGGCGCGGCCATTGAGCAAAACCACGATGCGCGTGGCATTATCTGGCCGCGCGCGATCGCGCCTTTCGAAGTGGTGATCTGCCCGGTGGGCTGGGGCAAAAGTGAAACGGTGCGTGACACCGCCGTGAAGCTGTATGAATCGCTGTTGGCGCGGGGCGTGGATGTCATTCTGGACGACCGCGATGCGCGCCCCGGCGTGATGTTCGCCGAGTGGGAATTGATCGGTGCGCCCTTGCGTGTAACAGTTGGAGAACGCGGCTTGAACGATGGTGTGGTGGAATTGCAAGCGCGTCGGGAAACCGAAGCCGCCAAGATTCCGGTAGAGTCCGCGCTTGAAATGGTGCTGACGAAACTCGACACCCTTTAAACCCTATAGTAGATACGGACTTCCCCGCGTCCCGACCCGCTTCATTGCTTATCCGTACCGTGACCGATCCGAAGTCCAGCGAATCCCTCCTGCAGGTCCGTGTCTATTACGAAGACACGGATGCGGGCGGGGTCGTTTTCTACGCCAACTACTTGAAATTCCTGGAACGCGCACGCACTGAGTGGTTGCGCGACCTGGGAGTCAACCAGTCCGGGCTGGCCGCCAGCGAACAACGCTTGTTCGTTGTCCGCTCCTTGGACATGTCCTACCGGAAACCGGCCAAACTGGACGATTTGCTTACCATACGCAGCCGAATCACCAAACTCGGCCGCGCTTCGATACACTTCGCGCAGCGCGCGGAACGCAACGGGGAACTGCTCGCCGAGGGCAACATCCAAGTCTGCTGTGTCGATGCCATTCATATGCGGCCGGCGGAGTTGCCGGCCGACGTTCGCGCAAAACTGGAATTCATTCAGGAATAACCATGCAAGTCACCAACGACATGTCGTTGCTTTCGCTGATTTCGCACGCCAGCGTGCCGGTCCAGCTGATCATGCTGATGCTGTTGGGCATCTCGATCATGTCCTGGACCTACATTTTCGCCAAGCGCTTGGCCATCAAGCGCGCACACACCCAAACCCGCCGTTTTGAAGACGACTTCTGGTCCGGCGGCGACCTGTCCATGCTGCAACAAGCGGTGGCTTCGCGCCGCGACGAGCAAGGCGCCCTGGCGCGCATCTTCGATGCCGGCATGACTGAATTCCTGAAAGCGCGCCGCGGCAATTCCGCCGGCGACGCCACCGCCCTGCTGGACGGCCCGCGCCGCGCCATGCGCGCTGCCTACCAGCGCGAAATGGACGCGCTGGAATCGCACCTGAACTTCCTGGCATCCGCCGGTTCCGTGTCGCCGTACATCGGCCTGTTGGGTACGGTTTGGGGGATCATGCACGCCTTCATCGGCCTGTCGAACATGCAGCAAGCCACGCTGGCTTCGGTGGCGCCCGGCATTGCGGAAGCGTTGATCGCAACCGCCATCGGCCTGTTTGCCGCCATCCCCGCAGTGGTCGCCTATAACCGTTTCACGAATGATATCGACCGCATCTCGATCCGTTTCGACAGCTTCGTCGACGAATTCCTGAACATTCTGCAACGGCAGGTACGCTAATGCCCTCGGTAAGCTCACGCGGCAGGTCCGGCCGCCGCATGAAGGCCGACATCAACGTGGTGCCGTACATCGACGTGATGCTGGTGCTGCTGGTCATCTTCATGGTGACCGCTCCCCTGATCACGCCCGGACTGATTCAGTTGCCCTCGGTTGGCGCGGCCTCGGACGTGCCCGTGAAGCCGCTGGAAGTCCAGATTTCGGAAGATGGCAAGATCGCCCTGCGTCTGCGCGAACCCGGCGCCACCATGCAGGACATCGCGCGCCCCGAACTCGTGGCGCAAGTGCGTTCGCGTATTACCGCTGAAACGCCGGTGGTGATCGCTGCGGATGGCAAGGTGCCTTACGAGACGGTCGTGAAGGTGATGGACGAATTGCGCACCAACGGCATCACCCGCCTGGGCTTGCTGGTGGACCAATCCGCCGCCGGCACTTCCCAGCCCGCATCCGCGACTAAACGCTAACGCGCCGCCTTCCGCCGGCTCGGCCGGCATGCAACGCCCATGACGCCACCCATTATTAGACACCGCAGCGGCCCACCGGCCACCCCGCCCAACAACGACAACCGGAATGCGCTCATTCTGGCCGTATCGGTGCATTTGCTGCTGCTGGTCGCCTTGATCCTGGGCGTGAACTGGCGCACGGAGGCCCCCGGCCCCGTCGAGGTCCAGCTCTGGGCCGACGGCAATTCGCCCGTCGCCCCGCCGCCCACGCCGCAACCCGAACAACCCAAGCCGCAAGCCAAACCCGAGCCGCAGCCGGAGCCCGAGCCTGAAAAGGCGCCCGAGCCGCCACCACCGCCGCCCCCTCCTCCGCCTCCGCCGCCCGAACCCGAGGTTCAGCCGAAGACTGAGGAAGTCGACCCCGAAATCGCGATTCAGGAAGCAAAGAAGAAGCGCGAGCAGGAAGAAAAGGCGCGTGAGACCGCTGAAGCCAAGGAAAAGGCACGCCTGGAAGAAGAGCGCAAGCAAGCCGAACTGAAAGAAAAGAAGCGCCTGGAGCAGGAACGCCAGGCTGCCGAGAAGGCTGCTGCTGAAAAGGCGGCTGCTGCAAAAGCGGCCGCCGACAAGGCAGCGGCTGAAAAGGCGGCGGCTGAAAAGGCCGCTGCCGACAAGGCCGCCGCGGAAAAGAAGGCCAAGGACGACGCAGCCAAGAAGGCTGCCGCCGAAAAGGCAGCGACTGAAAAAGCCGCGGCCGAGAAAGCAGCGGCTGACAAGGCTGCGGCAGCCAAAGCCGCCGCGGAAAAGGCCGCTGCTGAAAAGGCGGCTGCCGAGAAGGCCGCCGCCGCCAAGAAGGCGGCCGCGGACAAGGCGCTGAAGGACGCGTTCCGCAATGACGCCCTGGGCGCCGCAGGCATCCCGGGCGGCACGGCAGACCGCAACCAAGCGGGCGGCGGCCGAGATAACGGCTATGCCGCGAAGGTCCGCGCGTGCATTCTTCCCGGCGTCGCTTACCAGCCTCCGCCGCGTAATGGCTCGGCGAATCCCACCGCACAATACCGGGTACAGTTAGGAACTGACGGGAAAGTGAACGGCGTGAACTTGACCCAATCTTCGGGGAATCCGGCCTTCGACCGCGCGGTCGAGACGGGCATCCGCCGTTGCAACCCCTTCCCGAAGCCCTCGACGGGCGGCTACGACAAGTTCATTGACGTAGTGCACAAAATGTATGATTGACAGGAGATTGATGAATATGACTCCCGCTTATAGCCGAAGAGGTTCCCTCCTCGCTCTCTGGCGATCGTATGGGCTCGGTTTGCTGATGATCGCGTTATGCCTGATGGCAGCCAAACCCGTCCATGCGCAACTGCGCGTTGATATTTCCGGCACGGGCGCCACGCAATATCCCGTGGCGATCGCCGACTTTGCCGTCGACGATACCCACGGCCGCGCCTTGGCTGAAGTGATCCGCGCCGACCTGACCCGCACGGGCCAGTTCCGCCTGATCAACGCCGCCGGCTCCGGCCTGAATGTCGACTCCCCCGTTGCCCACGATGATTGGCGCGGCAAAGGCGCCGACTTCCTGGCCTATGGCAGCATCACCCGTGGCGCCGATGGCCGGTACGACGTGCGCTACCGTCTGGCCGACACGGTCAAGAAGGGGCAATTGGACGGCGTGGCGTTTTCGGGTACCGAGCAGGAACTGCGCCGCGTCGCCCACCAGATCGCGGACCGTATCTACGAGAAGATCACCGGCGTTCGCGGCGTGTTCTCGACCCGCATTGCCTATGTGCTGAAGAAGGGCGCCACCTACGAACTGCAAGTGGCCGATGCCGACGGGCAAAACCCGCAGGTTGCCCTGCGTTCGCGCGAGCCCATCATTTCGCCGTCCTGGTCGCCCGATGGCGCCAAGCTGGCCTATGTAAGCTTCGAGTCCGGCAAACCCGTTGTGTACGTGCATACGCTCGCCACCAGCGCACGTGTACCGGTTGCCAACTTCAAGGGTAACAACAGCGCACCTGGCTGGTCGCCCGACGGTTCCAAGCTGGCAGTGGCCTTGACCCGAGACGGTCTGTCGCAAATTTACGTCGTTGGCGCGACGGACGGGGCCAATCCCACGCGAATTACGCGTTCTCCCGGGATTGACACCGAACCGACCTTTACGCCGGACGGGGCTTCCATTATCTTTACGAGTGACCGCAGCGGCGGGCCGCAAATCTATCAGACCGGCTCGACAGGTGGCGAAGCTCGCCGCCTCACGTTTAATGGTGGTTACAACATATCACCCCGAATTTCCCCCGATGGATCGACGCTGCTGTACGTTGCAAGACGCGACGGCGCGTTTCGAATCGCATCGTTGAACCTGTCCACAGGCTCCGAATCCTTGATCACTGATGGTCGTGACGATCAGTCGCCAAGCTTCGCGCCGAATGGCATGCAAGTCCTATACGCCGCCATTCAAAATGGTCGTAGCGTACTTGCGGGTGTCTCGAGCGATGGCCGCGTACGACAGACGCTTTCGGTACTGAACGGGGAAATACGTGAACCGACTTGGGGCCCATTTACCCGATAACACGTGTGACTCTCTTTGCAAAGGAACTATCATGAAGTCGCGCATTGCCAAAAGCCTGACCATTGCCGCTCTGGCCGCCACCCTGGCGGCTTGCAGCTCCGTCCCTCTCGACGATAAAGCGGGTCAGGGCGGAGGCGCTGGCCAAGGATCTTCGGCCTCTGGCCAAATCCTTGATCCCTTTAACCCCCAAAGCATCCTGGCGCAACAGCGCTCGGTGTACTTTGATTTCGACAGCTACACCGTGTCGGACCAGTACCGCGGCTTGGTCGAAACCCACGCCCGCTACCTGGCTTCGCACCAGCAGCAGAAGGTCAAGATCGAAGGCAACACCGACGAACGCGGCGGTGCTGAGTACAACCTGGCCCTGGGCCAGCGTCGTGCAGACGCCGTGCGTCGCATGATGACCCTGCTGGGCGTCAGCGACAACCAGATCGAAACCATCAGCTTCGGCAAAGAAAAGCCGAAGTCGACGGGTACGTCGGAAGCCGACTTTGCTGAAAACCGCCGCGCCGATATCGAATATCTGCGTTAAGCTTTTCGCTTAGTCCAAGAGCCCTACCACGCGTCGGGACGGTCAGCCGGCCGTCCCGACGTTTGTTTTTATACCGGGAATATTTATGCGCGATAACGTTCTGTCCCTGCGTCCTCTGATTGTGGCCACCGGCCTGGTGCTTGCGGCTCTGGCGGCACCCGCTCACGCTTTTTCCGACGATGAGGCCCGCAAGGCCATCCTGGATTTGCGCCAGCAGGTTCAGCAGCAGAACGAGCAAAGCCAACGCGCCAAGCTTCAACTGGCCGACCAAATTCAAGCCTTGCAGCAGGAAGTTGCCCAACTGCGCGACCAACTGGAACTGGTGTCCCGCCAGCAGCCCAGCGCCAAGCCGGGTGCTCCCAGCGGCACGAACCCGCCGGGCGCCGCCGCCGGCGACCCGCAAGAACAGGCCGCCTATGACGGCGCGATGGACCTGTTCCGCAAGGGCCAGTACAAGGACGCCGCCGAATCGCTGGCCGCCTTTACCGCGCTCTACCCGAACAGCCAGCTTGCACCCAGCGCCCAGTTCTATCTGGGCAGCAGCCGCTACGGCATGAAAGACTTCAAGGGCGCCATCGAGCAGTTGACCGCCATGGTGCAGAAGTCGCCCGACAACGCACGCGCGCCGGACGCCTTGTTGATCATCGCGGGCGGCCAGATCGAACTGAATAACCGCGCAGGCGCCAAGGCCACCTTGCAACGCATCGTTCGCGACTATCCGAACGCCCAGGCCGCCAGTACCGCCAAGAGCCGCCTGCAATTGCTGCAGTAATGTCGAACGCCGCAAGCGCGGTCAGCGCCTACCGGCGCATCGTGCGCCGCCGCGCAGGGCTTATCGCCCTGCTGCTGGCGGCGATTTTCATGGCGCTGCTGATCGACTTCACCATCGGGCCTTCCGGCCTGCCCTGGCGAGATCTATGGCGCACTTTGACCACGCCCGCCTCCGCCGACGCCACATATCGTGTGATTGTCTGGGACATCCGGCTGCCGTCCGCGTTGATGGCGGCGCTGGTGGGCATGGCCCTGGGACTGGCCGGCGCCGAGATGCAGACCATCCTGAACAACCCGCTCGCCAGCCCCTTCACGCTGGGCGTGTCATCAGCCGCCGCGCTCGGCGCTTCGCTGGCGATTGTTCTGGGGTTGGGCGTGCCGGGCATTCCCGACGCCTGGCTGATCACCGGCAACGCTTTCCTGTTTGCGATGCTGGCAGCGCTATTGCTGGACGTGGTGGCACGATGGCGCGGCATGAACACCTCGGGCGTCGTGCTGTTCGGCATCGCGATGGTGTTCTCGTTCAATTCGCTGGTGTCGCTGGTGCAGTTTCTGGCCAGCGCCGAGGCGCTGCAAAGCCTGGTCTTCTGGACCATGGGCAGCCTGTCCCGTTCGAATTGGACAAGCGCCGGGGTGGTGGCCCTGTCCGTGGCCATTGGCCTGCCCCTGGCGATGCGCCAGTCATGGAAGCTGACCGCACTGCGGCTGGGCGAAGACCGAGCCGCCAGTTTTGGCGTTGATGTACGCCGCGTGCGCGTGGCGGCGTTGGCGCGGGTCAGTCTGCTGTCGGCATTGGCCGTGGCGTTTGTCGGCACGATCGGCTTCATCGGCCTGGTGGCGCCGCATATCGCCCGACGGCTATTCGGCGAAGATCATCGCTTTTATCTACCCGGCAGTGCGCTGGTGGGCGGCTTGATCCTGTCGCTGGCGTCGGTCGTGTCCAAGAACCTGGTGCCCGGCGTGGTCGTGCCCGTGGGCATCGTCACGGCGCTGGTCGGTATTCCATTTTTTATCGCGGTGATCTTGCGCCGCCAACTGCCATGACGCGCGGCATGGCCTTGAACGTGCACCAACTGAATGCGGGCTATGCCCGCGACGATGTACTGCATGCGCTGTCGATACCGTCGCTGGCCGCGGGCGAAGTCACCGCCCTGCTTGGACCGAACGGCAGTGGTAAATCGACCCTGCTGAAAGCCCTGGCGGGCTTGGTGCGCACCCGCAGCGGCAGTGTCTTGCTGGACGGCCAAGACCTAAGCCGGCTGGGGGTGGGAGAACGCGCCCGGCATCTGGTCTACCTGCCGCAGAGCCTGCCCGCCGCTGTGCATTTGCGGGTGTTTGAATCCGTGCTGGTCGCGGCCAACGCCAGCCGGCACTCGCAGGCGCCCCCGCTGGCATTGACGGATATCGACCGCCTGCTGGAGCGGCTGGGCATTGCGCACCTTGCGCTGCATTACCTGGATGCGCTTTCCGGCGGACAGAAGCAATTGGTGGGATTGGCGCAAGCGCTGATCCGCCAACCTCGCGTGCTGCTGCTGGACGAACCCCTGTCCGCGCTGGACCTGAACTACCAATTCCACGTGATGCGACTGCTGAAACAGGAAACGCAGGAACATGGGCTGATCAGCGTCATCGTGCTGCATGACCTGAACGTGGCGCTGCAACACGCCGACCGGGCGGTGATGATTCAACACGGTCGGCTGCACGCGCAAGGCACGCCGGCCGAGGTGATCACACCGGATTCACTGGCCACGGTGTATGGCGTGCAGGGCCGCGTGGAAGCGTGTTCGCGCGGACTGCGGCAGGTGCTGATCGACGGGCTGGACGAGCATCCGCGCTGAACTCGGCGCTTGGCCGACGTGCTCGCCAATCATGGCCTATACGTGCGGGCTCAGCCGCGCTGGGCCACGTCCACCACGGGAGCGCCAGTCATGTCGGCAAGCTGCTTCGGCGTCAGGTTGAACACCGCGTGCGGGTGGCCGGCGGCGGCCCACAGGCTGTCGTAATTGAAGAGATCCGCGTCCAGCAGCATGACCGGTTTGACGGCGTGGCCGATCGGGCAGACGCCGCCGATGGCGTAGCCTGTCATGTCGCGCACGAATTTGGCGTCGGCCTTGGCAAGCGCCCCCACCTGCTCCGCCACCTTGGCCTCGTCCACGCGGTTGGCCCCGCTGGCGATGACCAAGACCGGTGCGTCATCGGACGCGCGTCGGAAAATGATCGACTTGGCAATCTGCGCCACCTCGCAGCCCAAGCCCGCTGCCGCCTCCGCCGAGGTCTTGCCGGTTTGCGGCAGGACCACGACCGGCTTGTCATGCCCAATTTCCAACAACAGGCGGGCGACACGTTGGGCGGATTCGGGCAACAGGGCAAGAGACTCAGGGGACATCGTGACAGACTCCATGAAGACAAGACGGCAGCGATGCAGGCGCTGCGTTCGGAAAGCCGACGATGAGTTTATCAGCGCTGCCCGAGGTGATCGGCCAGATGGGCAGCCGGCAGTGCCGGGCTAGAATGCGGACCTGGCCTTTCCGCTTTCTTCCCCCATGCGTTCCGAACCCGTTCTCCCCCTGCAAACCGCCCTGATTGGCGGCTACGCCATGTCCTACACCGAGTACGGCAGCGGCGTGCCGCTGGTGCTGGTGCACGGGTCGCTGTCAGACTGCCGCTACTGGAAGTCGCAGATGGCGCCGCTGGGCAAATCGTTCCGCGTGCTGGCCGTGTGCCTGCGCCGGTATTGGCCCGAGACCTGGGACGGCGAAGGCGAGGGCTTTTCCATCGAGCAGCACGCCGCCGACGTGCTGGAATTCATCGATACCGTGGCCGGTGGCCCTGCCCATCTGGTGGGCCATTCCCGTGGCGGCCGCGTGGTGCTTGAAGCAGCGCTGGGCCAGCCTGATGCCGTGCGCAGCCTGACCTTGGCCGACCCTGGCCTGCCGCTGCCTGGCGGTGGCGATGCGCGCGGCGGCTTTCGCCAGCGGGCATTGGGGCTGATCCGCCAGGGTGAGGTCGAGCAAGGCCTGGCGCTGTTCGTCGACACCGTGACGGGGCCGGACACCTGGCAGCGCATGGTGCCCTGGTTCAAGGAAATGGTGCGCGACAACGTGGGCACGCTCTTCGGCCAAGCCGACGAACACCCCGAGGCGCTGACCCCGCAACAGATCCGTACCCTGAAGCTGCCCACGCTGTTGATCGGCGGGGCACTGAGCCCCGCCCCCTATCCCGCCGTGCTTGATGCCTTGTCGGAATGGCTGCCGCACGCGCAGCGCGTGACCGTCGTGGGTTCTTCCCATGGCATGAACCTGGGCAACCCCCGCGCCTTCAACGGCGCCATCCAGGAGTTCATCGGAGGCTAAGGCTCAAGCGCTGCGCTGCACCGCGCGTGAGCGCTCAGCGCCCCGAGCCTTGGGCCGCGATGATTTCCTGCGCCACCTGGCGCGGCGCTTCGGCGTAGTGCTTGAACTCCATCGTGTACGTGGCGCGGCCCTGCGTCAGCGAGCGCAATGACGTGGAATAGCCGAACATCTCGGCCAGTGGCACCTCGGCGCGCACGACCTTGCCGCCGCCACCCGCGATGTCTTCCATGCCCTGCACCATGCCACGCCGCGAGGACAGGTCGCCCATCACGTTGCCCGTGAAGTCTTCAGGCGTTTCCACCTCGACCTGCATCATCGGTTCAAGCAAGACCGGGTCCGCGCGACGCATGCCTTCCTTGAAGGCCATCGAGCCCGCCATCTTGAAGGCGTTTTCGTTGGAGTCCACGTCGTGGTACGAGCCGAAGAACAGCGTCGCCTTCACGTCGACCACCGGATAGCCCGCCAGTACGCCCGCATTCAGGGACTCGCGGATGCCCTTGTCGACCGCCGGAATGAATTCGCGCGGCACCACACCGCCCTTGATGGCGTCGACAAACTCGTAGCCCTTGCCGGGTTCCTGCGGCTCAAGTTTCAACACAACATGGCCGTACTGGCCGCGTCCTCCCGACTGCTTGACGAACTTGCCTTCGACTTCGTTGCAGGCCTTGCGGATGGTTTCGCGGTACGCCACCTGCGGCTTGCCGACGGTGGCCTCCACGTTGAACTCGCGCTTCATGCGGTCGACCAGAATTTCCAGGTGCAGCTCGCCCATGCCCGAAATAATGGTCTGTCCGGATTCCTCGTCGGTGCGCACGCGGAACGACGGATCTTCCTGCGCCAGCCGGTTCAAGGCAATGCCCATCTTTTCCTGGTCGGCCTTGGTCTTGGGCTCCACCGCCTGGGAAATGACCGGCTCGGGGAAGACCATGCGTTCCAGGATGATGATGTGGGCGGGGTCTGAAAGGGTGTCGCCGGTGGTGACGTCCTTGATCCCCACGGCCGCGGCGATATCGCCCGCGTACACCTCGGTGATTTCGCGCCGCTCGTTGGCGTGCATCTGCAGGATGCGGCCCAGCCGTTCCTTCTTGCCCTTGATGGGGTTGTAGACAGAGTCGCCGGATTTCACCACGCCTGAATACACGCGGAAGAACACCAGTTGGCCGACGAAGGGGTCCGTCATGATCTTGAACGCCAGGGCCGAGAACGGTTCGTTGTCGGCGGAATGGCGTTCAATCTCGCCATCGCGTTCGTCGTGGCCCTTGATGGCGGGCACGTCCAACGGCGACGGCATGTAGTCGATGACGGCGTCCAGCATGGCTTGCACGCCCTTGTTCTTGAAGGCGCTGCCGCACAGCATGGGCACGATCTCGTTGGCGATCGTGCGCGCGCGCAGGCCCTGCTTGATCTCGTCTTCCGTCAGGGTTTCGCCCGACAGGTATTTTTCAAGCAGGGTTTCATTGGCTTCGGCGGCCTTTTCGACCATCTTGTCGTGCCACTTCCGGGCCTCGTCCTGCATGGCAGCGGGAATGTCCACGTACTGGAATTTCACGCCCTGGCTGGCGTCGTCCCAGATGATGGCTTTCATCTTGACCAGGTCGATCACGCCTTCGAAGTGGTCTTCGGCGCCCACGGGCAGTTGGATCGGCACGGCGTCGCCTTTCAGGCGTTCGGCGATCTGGCGCTGCACGCGCAGGAAATCGGCGCCCACGCGATCCATCTTGTTTACGAACGCCAGGCGCGGCACCTTGTACTTGTTGGCCTGGCGCCAGACGGTTTCGGACTGCGGCTGCACGCCGCCCACGGCGTCATAGACCATGACGGCGCCATCCAGTACGCGCATGGACCGTTCAACTTCAATGGTGAAGTCAAC
This sequence comes from Achromobacter spanius, assembly GCF_002812705.1. Classification (NCBI taxonomy): domain Bacteria; kingdom Pseudomonadati; phylum Pseudomonadota; class Betaproteobacteria; order Burkholderiales; family Alcaligenaceae; genus Achromobacter; species Achromobacter spanius. Next base: position 589,288 of record NZ_CP025030.1, read on the forward strand.
GTGGCCCGGCGTGTCGATGATGTTGATGCGGTGTTCGGGGTAATTGCCCGCCATGCCCTTCCAGAAGGCGGTGGTGGCGGCCGACGTGATGGTGATGCCGCGTTCCTGCTCTTGTTCCATCCAGTCCATCACGGCGGCGCCGTCATGGACTTCGCCGATTTTGTGGGTGATACCGGTATAGAAGAGGATGCGCTCGGTCGTCGTCGTTTTGCCCGCGTCGATATGGGCGCTGATGCCGATGTTGCGGTAAAGCTCGATGCGCGTCTTGCGAGTCATGGCCTCTTCCTTGCAGTAAACCACTAGGCAGTACGGCAAGCCCGACCGGGCGCTGCCGCGGCGGGCGCCATGCCGCGTTTCGTGTGGGGTGATGCGTAACCGCGCCCGCGCTGATGCGTGAATATTACGCGCCGCGCGCCAAGTTTCAAGCTTTGCCACTACGGCCGACAAGGAAACCCGGCATCGCGGCTTTACCGCCGCCCCGCCGGGCGGCAACGCGTGCGCAACGCCCACAAAAAAGCCCCTCTTGAAAGAGGGGCTGTGCACGGCACGCGAGGCAGCAGCGATAGGCGAGGCGCGCACGCCCGGCCTTGCCGCCCGCCTTACTTCTTGTCTTCTTTGACGCGATACACCAGCACGGCGGTGGTCGCCAGCGACAGCACCTTGGCGGTGACGCTGCCCAACAGCAGGCGCGACAGGCCGCTGCGGCCGTGGCTGCCGATGAAGATCAGGTCGCAGCCGACGTCGGAAGCGGCTTGCACGATGCCGTCCGCAACGTTGAAGTTGGACACGGCGCGCGATTCGGATTTGACCCCGGCGGTATCGGCGCGGTCGGTGATCTGCTTCAGATACTTGTCGGCTTGCTCTGCCGATGCCTTCTCGTAGTCTTCGTCGGTGATGGCGTAGGCGGCGGCCATGCCGTCAAACCCGATGGTGGCCGCAAACGGCTGGGTGACATACAGCGCGACGACTTCCGCGCCGACCGAACGTGCGAAGGAAATGCCCGCATTGGCGGCTTGGGCCGACAACGGCGAACCGTCGGTGGGAATCAGGATCTTCTTGAACATCTTGCCTGCTCCTGTTTGAGAGGGATCTTTATGCTACCGGAAAGCCGCCCGGCCCACATCAATGTGAGCCCGGCGATCTTGACGTGCGTCAACCTAATTGCTGAGCGGCGGCGTACAGGTTGGTGCAACGGGTGCCGGTGCGGCAATAGGCCAGCACGGGGCCCGGCAGGGTCTTAAGCAGTTCGGCAAAGCGAACGACATCCGACACCGTCATGGCGCTGCCCACCACGGGTTGGTATTCGATTTTCAGGCCGGCCGCTTCGGCGGCCTTGGACACGTCGGCGGCGGTGGGCTGGTCCGGGCCGCCTTCGAAGTCGGGGCGGTTGATGATGACGCTCTTGTAGCCTGCGGCGGCCACTTCAGCCATGTCGTCGGGGCCGAGTTGCGGCGCGACGGCGAAGTTTTCAGTCAGGGGTTTGATCGGTGCGGACATGGCGGTTCCTTCAAATAGATAGCTGCATATTATTGATTGTAGGAGCCGTTTTGCGCGAAGAGTTTTTCCAATTGGGTCCAGATCCCACGGTCGTCGGCGATCGAGACGGAAAAGCGCAGCATGGTCGACGGCGCCTGCGACGGCGAAAACAGCGTGCCCGGCGCCAGCAGCATCCCCCGGTCGGCGGCCTCGCGCGCCAGCACCTCGCTATCGCGTCCGCAGTCAGCCCAGACAAACATCCCGGCATTGGGCTCGTGGGGCACTGTCAGGCCCAGCTTCAGCAAGCCTTTCAGGCAGCGCTGGCGCGCGTCGTCCACCCTTGCGCGCACGCGCTCGATGTGGCGCCGGTACTGCCCTTCCATCAGCACGCGATGGATCACGCGCTCGCCCAGTTCAGGCGAAGTCAGGCCGGCCAGCATTTTCAAGTCGGCCAATTTCTGAAGAATGTCGGGGTTGGCCGCGACATAGCCCACGCGCAGGCTCGCGGCCAGCATCTTGGAATAACCGCTGACCAGGATGACGCGGTTCAGCCGGTCAAGCACGGCCAGCTTCATGGCGCCGCCCGGATGCAGTTCGCCATAGGTGTCGTCTTCGACGACCATGAAGTCGTGGCGTTCGGCGATGCGCAGGATGTCGTAGGCCACACCGGCCGACAGCGTATGGCCGGTGGGGTTGTGGACGGCGCTGTTGATGATGAACAGCTTGGGCTTGTGCTCGGCGGCCAGTTGCTCTAACAGGGCGATATCCGGGCCATCGGGCCCACGCGGCACGCCGATCAGGCGGGCGCCAAATGCCGCCAGGCGGCCGAAGATGACGAACCAGGCGGGGTCCTCGACCAATACGGTGTCGCCGGGTTTGACCAGGTACCGGGCGATCAGGTCCAGACCGTGTGTAACCCCGTTCGTGGTCAGCAGATTCAGTTCGGGGTGCGCGGGCACCCCGTCGTTCTGCAATGTGGCCGCAATCTGCTGCCGCAACGGCGCAAAGCCCTGCGGGTGGCCGTAACTGACCAGGTTGGCGCGTACCGACCGCCCCACCGCGCGCACCGCGCCGGCCACCATTTCCGGATCCAACCAGTCGGCCGGCAACAAGCCCGCGCCGCCCGGCATGCCCTGAGCAGTGGTTTCGCGAAACATACTGCGCAGCAACCAGGCGATATCGATGCGCGCGGGCGGCGCGAGCGATGCGGCAGGGGCCGTGGCCACCGCCGCCAAGGGGCCGCTGCGCGCGCGGACGAAGAAACCAGCCCCACGACGCGACTGCACCAGCCCTCGAGCGACCAGGCGGTCATAGGCCTCGACCACGGTGAACCGGCTGACGCCGGACTGCTCGGCCATTTTGCGAATGGACGGCAGCCGCGTTCCCGGACGCAGGCCTTGTTCGTCGATACGGCGCGCCAGGCCGTCGGCCAACTGCGACACCAACGAGGCATCGGCCTGACGCACGGGTAGCCAAGGCAGGGAGGAAGCGGGGGGAGGAGCAACTGTCATGGGAATTTGACCAGGCCAGTGATTAAAGTGATATGCCAAAGTGTACCGGTACTGTACCGATAACTATGCGTAGAGTGACAGCAATACGGCTTGCCCGCAATGGGTGACGTCCTCCTGTTTCGGTAATCACATGACCCGCTCCACGCTCTATCCCCCGGCCCCGACGTTGCCCGCCGCGCCCTCCTCTGTCTGGGAAGGCTATGGATACGGCTTCCTGGGTGTCCTGGTCTTTTCCCTGACGCTGCCCATGACCCGCTTGGCCGTGGCCGAACTGGCTCCGCTATTGGTCGGGCTGGGACGAGCGCTGGTGGCGGCGGTACCGGCCGTCGCCCTGCTTTGGGTGACGCGCAGCCGGCGACCGAACCGGCAGGAATGGCCCGGCGTCATTCTTGCCGCCTTGGGCATCGTGGTGGGCTGGCCCCTGGCGTCGTCCATGGCAATGCAGACGGTGCCTGCCGCGCACGGCGCCGTGTTCAACGGGCTGCTGCCGCTGTCGACCGCTGCCTTTGCCGCATTACGCAGCGGCGAACGACCTTCCGCCTCCTTTTGGAGCTGGGCGATCGTCGGCGCCGCGCTGGTAACGGTTTATGCGCTGCGCCAGGGCGACGGCACCTTGAGCACGGGCTACCTGTGGTTGCTCGTGGCGGTTGTGCTGGGCGGCATGGGCTATGCGGAAGGTGGACGCGCCGCGCGCACGCTGGGCGGCTCGCGCACCATTTGTTGGGCGCTGGCGATCAGCGCGCCCGTCGTCGCCGCGCCGGTTGGCTGGATGGCGGCGCAAGCCACCTGGCCAAGCGCCGCAGTGGTGTCAGCTTGCGCGTATCTTGCGATCGGATCTATGTTTCTTGGCTTCTTCGCCTGGTATCGCGGCCTGGCCGTGGGCGGCATTGCCCGGGTAGGCCAAGTGCAGTTGCTGCAGCCCTTCCTGACCGTCGTCGCGGCCGCATTGTTGTTTGGCGAAACCGTGGAGGCGTCGACATTCGTCTTTGCCGCTGCCGTGATCGCCGTTATTGCCGGCGGACGCCGCGCCATCGTAAGGACCCAAAAATGAATCTGTTCCCGACCAACTGGGCCGACGTGCCCCTGGCTTCCATGTCGCTGTTGGGGCCGCTGGCCCTGTTTGCGCTGGTCAGCTCGATTACGCCGGGACCCAATAACGTCATGCTGGCGTCGTCCGGCTTGAACTTTGGCTTTCGCCGCAGCCTGCCCCACCTGCTGGGGGTGAACCTGGGATTCACCTTGATGATCTTCCTGGTGGGCATCGGACTGGGTTCGGCGTTCCAGCAGGTGCCCGAGCTTTACACCGCTCTGAAGTACGCCGGCGCGGCCTACCTGCTTTACCTGGCCTGGAAGATTGCCAACTCCGGCGACATGGAAGATGGCGAGGCGCGCGGCAAGCCGTTCACTTTCCTGCAAGCGGCGGCGTTCCAGTGGGTCAACCCGAAGGCCTGGGTCATGGCGGTGGGCGTGGTGGCCACCTATACGCCGCAAAACGGCTTCTTCGCCAATCTGGTCATCGCCACCGTGGTGTGCGGCGTGGTCAACCTGCCCAGCATCGGCGTGTGGGTCACATTCGGCACCGCCCTGCGCCGCGTACTGCACAAGCCCTGGGCGATTCGCGCGTTCAACGTGGGCATGGCGCTGCTGCTGGTGGCATCCCTGTATCCCGTGGCGCTGGATCTGCTGCGCTAAAGCCAAAGGCTGGCGGGCGGGCGCGGAGTGTTGACGGCCCCGCCGCATCCGGGAGTATGCTGACGGCGGAACCCAGCCGGCCCGACAGGGTCATATTTTCCATGCCCGCCCTGACCCGCTTTTCGCCCCGCCGACTATTCGTCGCCGCCCTGCTGGCCGCCGCCAGCGTGGTCGGCTGCTCGCAGCTGGACTCCTGGCAACGCCAGACGATCTTCTCCCCCCAGTCAGAACCGCAGACATGGTGGCGCGAACCCGCCGCCGGCACCGAGGTCTACGACCTGAAGCTGGCCAACGGCGACCAGATTCGCGCCTGGTACCGGCAAAGCGCCCAGGCAAACGCGCCCACCGTGCTTTACCTGCATGGCGCGCGCTGGAACCTGAACGGCAGCGCCTTTCGCATCGACGGGTGGGCGCGCATGGGCTATTCGGTGCTGGCCATCGACTACCGGGGCTTCGGGGCCTCGACGCCGCGCCTGCCCTCGGAAGAAAGCGCGCTGGAAGACGCCATGGCGGGGCTGAAGGAATTGGCCCGGCTGCAACCTGACCCCGCCCGCCGTTTTGTCTATGGACATAGCCTGGGCGGCGCCATCGCCATCGACCTGGCGGCCCGCCCCGAACAACCCGATTTTGCCGGCCTGATCGTGGAATCCAGCTTCACCAGCATCGGCGCCATGCTGGGCACGTTGCGCTGGGGCAAGGTGCCCGGCGCCGGGCTGCTGGTCACGCAGCCCTTTGACTCGGTGGACAAGCTGGCGCGCATGCATACGCCCATGCTGTTCATGCACGGCACGGCCGACCGCGTCGTGCCGCACACGATGAGCGACGAACTGTTCGCCGCCGCGCGCAACGTGGCCCCGGAGCTGAAGCGCTTGGTCAAAATCGAAGGCGCCTCGCACTCGGGCGCCTTTCGTAGCGGCCCGCAGTACGAGGCCGCCGTAAGAACCTTCATGCAGGACGCGTCGCGCGCCTACACGCGCAAGGAAGGCTGAGCGCGCCTTCGCTCGCGCCAATGCGCTAGGTTACGATACGGATCGGCGCAAACAGCTGGCCGGCAAGCAATGGTGCAAACCGAAGGAAAGCAATAATTCATGGCTGGAGCAGAGCCCAAGCGACGCGCTGCGGACGTCGCCTACGGCCAGATCGAAAGCATGATCGCCACGCTGCAATTGGAACCCGGCAGCGCGGTCGTGGAAGCGGATCTGGTTGAAAAAACCGGCCTGGGGCGAACGCCGCTGCGGGAAGCGCTGCTGCGCATGGTGGCTGCCGGCCTGATCCGCCAGGAACCCAGGCGCGGCCTGCGTGTATCGATGATCCAGTTGGCGGATCACATGGATCTGATTCAGACCCGCCGCGCGCTGGAACATCTGATAGCCGCCAACGCCGCACGCCGGGCCACGCCCGTGCAACGCAGCCAGATCGTGGAATGCGCGGCGCAGATGATCCGCGCCTCGGAAGGCGGCAACCTGGACGACTACATGCACGCGGACCAGTTGTTGGACCATGTCTGCCATGAGGCCTGTCGTAATGAGTCGGCGGTGAACGCCGTCGAGCCACTGATCATCCAATGCCGGCGCTTCTGGTACGCCTATCAGCATGAAGGTGACATCGCCGAGGGTGCGCGCCGCCACATGTTGATGGCCCAAGGCATCGCCACCGGCAACGAAGCCGACGCCATCAAGGGCGCCGATTCGTTGATGGACTACCTGGAAATGTTCACGCGCAAGGTGATCAACGCGTAATTTAATCAGCGCGTAATGGGAGCGACCGTCGGGGGAGCGACCGTCGGCGGCGCCTCGTCCGCCTTGCCCCGGCCCAGCCACTGCATGACGCGCGGGCGCGAGCGGTCGTAGGCCAGGTTGTACAGGAAGGCGTAGGGCAGGTAGAACAGCACCAGCGCGATGTCCAGCACGAAGGCTTCCCACAGGCTGATATTGAGCCACCAGGCCGCCAGCGGGATCACGATCAGAATCAGGCCCAGCTCGAAGCCGAAGGCGTGAACAACCCGCACGCGCATGTTGCGGGTGAACCCCAAGCGGTTTTCCAGCCGGTCGAATCCGGCGTTGTAGATCATGTTCCACACCAGCGCGATCCAGGCGATCACCGCGGTCAGCACGCCCATTTCGAACAAGGATTTGCCCATGGCCCAGGCGGCAGCCGGCGCGCACAGGCCGATGGCCAGGATTTCAAACAGGAAAGCGTGGAAGAAACGTTCTTTGAGGGTTTTGGTGCTTGGGATTTTGGAGGATTGCGACATGACCCACCTGCGGTCTATTTAAAGGAACGGCAACGATTTTCGACGATATTTCCGGTACGATAAAGATACTATCCATCGGAAAACCCGATATAACCATGCGCCACTCGCTTGAATCCCTGGCGGCGTTCGCCCAAGTCGCCTCTGAAGGTTCCTTTTCTGCCGCCGCCCGCAAGCTGGGCAAAAGCCAGTCCACCATCAGCGAGACCATCGCGAACCTGGAGGTGGACCTTAACGTCACCCTCTTCAACCGCAGCCAGCGGCAGCCCGCCCTGACCGAAGCCGGCCAGGTGCTGCTGGGCCAGGCGCTGCAGGTGCTGGCCGCCAACGACCGCTTCAACCGCAGCGCCAACCAGTTGGCCGACGGCCTGGAACCCCGGCTGACCGTGGTGCTGTCGGACACGTTCCAGTCGAAGACATTCGAGAACATGCTCAGCCAGATCGACCGGCGCTACCCGGCGCTGCGCTTTGAATGCCTGATCGCCGAATACGAAGACGTGGTGGCGCTGGTGCAGCAAGGCCGCGCGCATTTGGGCCTGATGGCCGCGCAGGACGATTACCCGCCCGACGTGGCGCACGCAACGTTGTCGGAGCTTTCCGAAATCGTCTTGTGCGTGGGCCGCAACCATCCACTGGCCAGCCAGCCCAGCGTCGGCACCGATGCGCTCAGGCTCGAACGCGAACTGCGCCTGAGCACCTACGAGCTTGACGACAAGGACGCCGCGCCGCCGAACGCAACCTGGTCGGCGCCGGGTTACCTGATGCTGCTGGAAATGGCGAGCCTGGGTTTTGGCTGGGCCGAACTGCCCCGCTGGATGATCCAGCGCTTTGGCCGCGACCAACTCGTGGAACTGACGGTGCCGGGCTGGCCGCGTCACATCCGCGTGGACGCCGTCTGGTCCACCCGACGTGCGTTGGGGCCGGCAGGCGCGTGGCTGCTGGATAGCCTGACCCGCGACGCATCCCCGCAGGCCGCCTGATTCGCGCCCTTCCCCCCTTCAATACGCAGGCAGCCGAGAGATGCGCACGCCATTGGCGTTCATCCAGTCACCCAGCTTGGGGCTTGCCAGCACATCGAACTCGGCACGGCGTTGGCTCGACATCGGATTGCCGTCTTGCACGCGCATGGCGGGATGGCACATCAGCAAGTCGCCGTCGCGCGCATTGAACAGCCAGTGCTGCAGCAGATCCGCATAACGCCGCTTGCCGCCTTCGAATCCATACACGCCCAGCAGCCGGCGATTGGTACGCAGCCCGACGCGGCTGGCCTGACGCGCCAAGGCCCCCGCACCCAGCGCCCCGATGACGCGCGCCTTGATCGACTCCTTGAGCGGAATGCCGCAAAGCATGCCCGGGGCGGTCTGACGCAACCAGGGCCTGTGCGCACCCTGGCGACGCTTCAACTGCGACAGCACCTGATCGCGTATGCCCGGCAGCTGATGCACGTGCTGATGGCCATCGACATAATCCGGCACGCGGCCGAACGCGGCTTCAAACGCATCGAACTGCTGGTCCAGTTGTGCCTGAACCCAGTCCGTGTCCAGGCGGCCCGCATAGGCGTTGAAGATCAGCTTGCCCAAGGCAGGCATGGGCTCAGCCCCGGCGCCCAGCGATTCGGTCAGGTTCACGTGCAGGCCGATATCGACATTGCGCTCGCCCAGACGGTGGGCGTTGGCGGCGAACGTAGGGCCCAACGCCAGGCAACTGACCGCGCTGATTCGGCCCATGTCGGCCAGTGCGATCATGCCTTCATCGATGTCGGCATTCATGCCAAAATCGTCGCCGCAGACTATGACTCGTTTGCTCATCGCGTTTACCTCAAGATTCTCATTCACGCCGGCCCAATGCGCGCCTTGCTTCACCAGATCAGCCTCTTTGTTGCCGTTGGATGCGCCGCAGCCGCAACCCATTGGGCAGTTGCCGTCGGCTGCGTCGAGGCCTTCGCCATGCGGCCGCTTGCCGCCAACCTGATCGGATGGCTGGTCGCCTTCGCGGTGTCGTTCGCTGGCCACTATCGGCTGACGTTCCAACATGCCCAAATTCCCTGGACCATAGCAATCCGTCGTTTCTTCTTGATTTCAGCAGCGGGCTTCGTCATCAACGAGTCGGCCTATGCGCTGTTGCTGCGCACCACCAACATCCGCTATGACCTCTTGCTGGCCCTGATCCTGATTGGCCTGGCGTTCGCCACGTTCGTAGCGAGCAGGCTGTGGGCCTTTCGCAAGCCCGCCAAATAAGCGGCGCACGTGCCGGGATGAGACGCCAACGCCAGACGCCAGGCTCAGTCCCCAGGCTTGCCGGGCTCCGTGTCGGCATCCATGGGCCGGCCACGGCGCTGGCGCACCACATACAGCGGCCGCCCCTTGACCTCGTCAAAGATGCGCGCGACGTATTCGCCCACGACTCCCAGCGAAATCATGTTCACGCCAGCAAAGAAAAGCACGGCGGTGACGATGGTCGTCCACCCCGAAACAGGGTTACCCGAGCGCAGGTAGTCGCCCACCAGAAAGGCCGCGTAAGACATCGCCGCGAACGCGAAGACCACGCCGGCCAGGCTCACCAGCCGCAGCGGCCAGGTGGTAAAGGCCGTCAAGCCATCCAGCGCCAGGCGAAACAGGCGCAGGCCGCCGAAGCGGCTGTCGCCATGCATGCGCTCGTCAGGGGTGTAGGGCAACGCTTCGCCTTTGAAGCCGACCCAGGCGTACAAACCCTTCATGAAGCGAGTGCGTTCGGGCAAGGCGTTCAGCGCGTCCACGACGCCCCGGTCCATCAAGCGAAAGTCGCCGGCGTGTGCCGGCACATCGACGCCCCGCGCACTGCTCAACAGCTTGTAGAACCAGCGCGCGCCGGAACGCTTGAACCAGGATTCGTCCTGCCGGGTTTCGCGCACGGCGTAAACCATCTCGGCGCCCGCGGCCCAGCGGGCCAGCATCTGCTCAATCAACGCGGGCGGATGTTGCAGGTCCGCATCCAGGCAGATGACGGCGTCGCCGATGGCGGCTTGCAGCCCGGCGCTCAGCGCGGCTTCCTTGCCAAAGTTGCGTGATAACTGCACGTAGCGAAAGCCCGCGTGTTGCGTCCATTCGGCCATAAGTGATTCCGTGGCGTCTGTACTGCCGTCGTCCGCCACGATGATTTCCCAGCGGCTGCAAAGCGCCGACAGCCGACTGCGCAAGAGCGGCAGCAAGACGCGTAGATTCTCGGCTTCGTTCAGGCAGGGAACCACGCAGGAGATACAACTGTCATATGGCACCGCCGCCGCGGACGCGACCGCTGCTCTCGCGGCCCAAGGCGTTTCCAGCGGGTACGGGTGAGTCAGCACGCGCTGAGGAATCGGGTCAGACCGGAAATGAAGATGCATACGACGGTGGTCTAGGAATGCAGGGAGTGCAATGACGCGAAGTATGTGCGGCACTGCGTCAAATTTTCATGAAATGCCCAAGCGCCAACCTGCCGGCCCGGCCGGCGCAGGCCCCATGGCCGCAGTTATACGTCCCTGATTCGTCACGCCCCGCGAAGCGGCGTCCCGGCCCGCATCGGTAAAATGCGCGGCAGATTTTTGTCTTTACAGGTTGTTATGCAATACCGAGTCCGACCTATGCTTGCCAGCGACGTGGACGGCATCTTGGATACCCAGGCCCTTGCCTATCCCGACTTTCTGCTGGAAAGCGCTGCCTTCTTTTTGAATCGCTTGATGCTCGCGCCCGATCACTGCTGGGTGGCTTGCGCGTCAGACGATGACGCCGTGCTGGGTTATCTGATTTCGTATCCCTGGGACGCGGGCTTGCCGCCTGCCCTGGGGGTGGCGTTGACGGCGCTGCCCACGCAGGCTGACCACTGGTTTCTGCACGACTGCGCCGTGGCGCCGTCCGCGCAAGGGCTGGGCGTGGGCCAGGCGCTGCTGCGCACAGCGGCTTCACGTGCCATGGAATGCGGACTGCAACGCGCCAGCCTGGTGTCGCTGGCGTCGGCGACAAGCTACTGGCATCGCCACGGCTACCGTCCCATGTCCGAAACAAACGCCGCGCCCGATGAAAACGATTTGGCCTTGGCCGACAAATTGGCGGGCTATGGCCCTCAAGCCAGCTACATGGCGCGCAGCTTCCCGCTGTAGCCGCCCTGTCCCGGGCCTTGCATCGCAAGGCCCCGCGCGTTGACGCTTCTTTTCTATACATCACGACATTCGCGGCCGTAATATAGGGCCGCGGTTCATTGATGTGGCCGCAACGGTTCCGATAGTCTGACTTGCTGCGCCCCGCCCGGGCGCGAAGGTTTATATGATCTCGCTTTCGCCCGTCCAGTCCCTGCTAGCCTGCTGCCTGGTGCTGGTCATCGGCCGCGTGCTGACCACCAACATCGGCATCCTGCGCCGCTACAGCATTCCCGACCCCATCGTAGGCGGCCTGTTGTTCGCCATACTGGCCTACGCACTGGCGAACTGGGGCGGCGTTTCCGTCTCGCTGGAAACCAGCATCAGGCCCACCTTGCTGCTGCTGTTCTTCGGCTGCATCGGCCTGACGGCAAACCTGAAATTGCTGGCCAAGGGCGGCCCCCGCCTGATCGCCTTTCTACTGGCGCTGATCCCCTTCCTGATTTTGCAGAACGCCGTGGGTCTGGGCATGGCCTGGCTGCTGGACATGCATCCGCTGATGGGCCTCCTGGGCGGCACGATCACTCTTGTGGGTGGACATGGAACCGGCGCAGCTTATGCGACGCGCTTTGCCGACTTCAACAACATCCAGGACGTCATGGCTTTGGCGATGACCTCCGCCACCTTGGGTCTGGTGCTGGGCGGCGTGGTGGGCGGCCCGGTCGCGGAATGGCTGATGCGCCGGCACAAGCTGGCCGGCAGCCTGGACCCGCGGGCAGATACCGGCAACAAGGTGCCAGACCTTGCCGAGCCCACGGAACCCGCCACCGCCGGGTCGTTCATCGTGTCGATGACGGCGGCGTTTGTCTGCCTGGTCGTGGGCGGCTATCTGGCCATGCTGGTCGAGGGTGCCCCCGTCAGCCTGCCCAACTTCCTGTGGTGCCTGGCCACCGGCGTGCTCATCCGCAACGGCGGCGCGCGCCTGGGTCTGAAGCTGGACGACCGAGCCACCGAGATCATCGGCACCATCGCGCTGTCGCTCTTCCTGGGCATGACCATGATGACGCTGGACCTGTCCAGTGTGGCGCGGCTGGCCGGCCCGCTGGCCCTCATGCTGATAGTGCAGACGCTGTTTTGCGCGCTGTACGCCGCATGGGTGGTCTTCCGGCTGCTCAAGCGCGACTACGAAGCCGCCATTATGTCGGCAGCCTTCTGCGGCTTCGGCCTGGGCGCCACCGCCACCGCCATCGCCAACATGCAGGCCTTGACGCGCCGCCACGGCCCAGCGCCGGAGGCGTTCATCGTGGTGCCGGTCACGGGCGCGTTCCTGGTCGACATCCTGAACGTCATCGTGCTGACGTCCTTGATCTCCTTGCCGTTCGTGGGGGGGATGTGACCATGTTCAAACGCCTTGTCCTGATCGCGCTCTGCCTGATGCTGGCCGCTTGCGGCCGCGCACCCGACGCCGATGCGCTACGTGCCGACGTCAACACCGCCCTGGCCACCACCTATGGCGAAGGTCTGTTCCGCATCACGGACCTGAAACGGCGCGGCTCCGCCTCCGACAGCAATGCGCCCGCGGGCGAAAGCCGTCGCGTGGTGTATTACGACGTCGAACTGACCTTGGGGCGCGACATCGCGCTGGGCGCCTGGGACCAACCCGGCGCCGCGTCGCTGGTGACATTGCTGGGTGCGGGTCCCCGCAGCATCACTGGCGTGAAATCTGGCGGGAACCAGGCAGGCGACCGCCTGGTGGCGCACGCCAGCGCCATCTATCGCCAAGAGGGCGACACCTGGAAACGCGTTACGCCGGCGGGATTCAAGGCCGCCGAAGCGCCGTCGCTGGATACCGGCGCCCCGCCCCCCGTCACCCGGCGATTGCTGGACGCGCTGGACCAGATCACCCATTCCGTCGCCTATAGCGCGTCAAGCACGGCACAGAATGTCGTGCAGCAGGAACTTGAGCGGTCGGTCGCGCGCATCAACGGCCGGTTGGCGCGCCTGCAACAAGGCTACCCGCTGGCGGGCGGCCCCGATGGTGGCGAATACGTGGCGTTCGCGCGCGCCCTCAGCGCCGTGGCGCGCGCCCGCCAGATCCGTGTAACACCGCTTATTACTGGCGGCGGCGCCGAGAACATCGCGCTGCTGCGCAGTGGCGACGCCGTGGTGGGGTTGGCGCAAGCCGACACCGCGCGCCTGGCCTATGAAGGCCGTGGCCCATTCGCCGCGCAGGGGCCCTTCGGCAGCCTGCGCGCGCTGGGCAGCCTGTATCCGGAACTGGTTCACATCGTGGTGCGCGACGACCCCGCATTGCGGGGCGTGCGTGATCTGAAGGGCAAGACCATTGCGTTGGGGCCGGAAGGCTCCGCCGTGCGCGCCACATTGGAGGCCGTGCTGGCCGCCCACGGGTTGCAAGCGGGCCGCGATTACACGGTGGCCGACACCCCGTTCGCCGCGTCATTACCTGCGCTGAACGCCGGCTCGGTGGATGCGGCGGCTCAAGTGATCGGCGTGCCCGCCACGCCGCTGCGCGATGCGCTGACCCAGGCCCAGTTGAAACTGCTGCCCCTGGACCCTGCCGCCATCAAATCGCTGACGGCCGGCAACGGCGACCTGATGCCGTTGGAAATCGCGGCAGGCACGTATCCCAACCAGACCGCGCCCATCGCCACCGTCGGCACGGCGGCGCTGTTGCTCACCACGGCAAACCTGACCCGCGACGAAGCGCTGGTGGTGGTGCGCGCCGTCTATCAAACCGGCCAGGACCTGCTGGCTGCCGGCTCGACCCAAGGCGCGCAGGTGTCGGTCGCCAATGCGCGACGCGGCCTGAGCGTGCCGCTGCACGACGGCGCCGAGGAAGGTTTGGCGGGGTTGGAGCACGCCAAGCCGCGCTGATCGCGGATGCGCTTATGATTGCGCTCCTAATCAGGAATTCCCATGAATAAATTCGACCTCCAAAAAACCCAGGCCTTGAAATTGGCCGGCCAGCTCAAGCAGTCCGCCACCCCCGACCGCTTCGGCGTGGCCTCGCAGGCGCCCGACCGCCGTGAACAGCGCAAGCTGGACCAGGCGGCTGGCCTGGTGCCGTTTCCGCTGAAGCTGTCGCAGGCGCATGCTGACAAGCTGCGTGCCCTGGCCGCCGAACGCGGCGTGTCCACGAATGACATCGTGGCCGACGTCCTGCAGAAAGCCTTGGGCGAATAAGCCCGTATGCACATCTGGGTCGATGCGGACGCCTGCCCCGTAGTCATCAAAGACATTTTGTTCCGCGCGGCGCAGCGCTGGCAGGTGCCGTTGACCTTGGTGGCCAACCAGGCGCTATTCACGCCCCCTTCGCCGCTGATCCGCGCGGTGCAGGTGCCACGCGGCTTCGACGTAGCCGACGCGCACATCGTCGAACGCGCGGAACCCGGCGACCTTGTCATTACCGCCGACATTCCGCTGGCCGCCGAAGTGCTGGCCAAAGGCGCGATGGCGCTCAACCCGCGAGGCGAGCGCTATTCACCTGAAACCATCCGGGAAAGGCTGACGGTGCGCGACATGATGGAAGAACTGCGAGCCGCCGGCATCGATACGGGCGGCCCGCCCTCGTTCAGCCAGGCCGACCGCAAGGCGTTCGCCAATCAGCTGGATACGCTGCTGGCGCGTCTCAATAAAAAGTGATGTAGGCCTTGTACAAGATGGTGCCGATGGCCGTGATCAGGCCAACGCCCATCAATCCCATCCCGATATTGCGGTCGCGAAAACCGAAACCGACCAGCATCATCGCCACGCCCGTGACGATGATGATCAACATGGTGTTGGTGTGGGCATACATGGACGTCTCCCAGGCGCCGACAAGCGCCGCTTCCCTATGTTCCGGCAAGCGCCGCTGAAGGATTTCCTTCCGCGAGTTGCCGCAAAACAATCATAGGGACCTGGGGACACGCTGGCGCACAACGGCAAGCGCCATGCTTGCGCCAAGTCAAGAAAACAAAAAAGCCAACCGGTTAGGGTTGGCTTGCTTTGCTTTTTTTTCCTTTCTTTTTCTTTCTTCTTTGCTCCCCAGCTTTTCAACTGGTTTGCTGGTTCCAAATGACACTGCGCTTTCACGCTTTGCTTGGGCAACAACGGCAATGAATAAATTCCTGCGCTGTCTTCCAAGGGTCTTTGGTGGGTGGTACAAGTTTCGAACTTGTGACCCCTGCCGTGTGAAGGCAGTGCTCTACCACTGAGCTAACCACCCTGAAAGAGGCGAAATAATAGCATAGATTTAAAAACGTGCGCAAGCGGACTGCGGCGATTATTTACGTCGCAGTCACCGGCGCATCCAGCTTGCGCCACACGCACTCGCCGCCCACCGACTTGTCCAGCGCAGCCAGATAGGCGTCATGCTCGGTCAGCTCTTCATCGCTGGCCTTCAGTACGATCAGACCCGAAGCGTCAAACTTCGCCAACACGATGCCGTCGCTGCCCGCGCCGTCGTTGTCGTCAACATCGATCAGCAGCGCGTCCTGGCCGCGCGTCATGGCCAGCCACACTTCCGCCAGCAATTGCGAGTCAAGCAATGCGCCGTGCAGCGTGCGGTGCGCGTTCGAAATGCCGAAGCGGTCGCACAGGGCGTCCAGCGAGTTGCGCTTGCCCGGGAACAACGAACGGGCGTGCAACAGCGAATCGGTGATGGTTTCGCAGAATTCCGAGATCGGACCCCGGCCCGTCTTCGCCAGTTCGGCGTTGAAGAACTTCACATCGAACGCGGCGTTGTGCGCGATCAGTTCGGCGCCCTGGATGAATTCGACGAACTTGTCCGCCACCTCGGCAAAGCGCGGCTTGTCGGACAGGAACTCCGTTGTCAGCCCGTGCACGGCCAAGGCCTCGGGGTCGCTGTCGCGGTCCGGGTTCAGGTAGATGTGCAGGTTATTGCCCGTGGGCATCCGGTTGACCAGTTCCACGCAGCCGATCTCAACGATGCGGTGACCCTGTGCGGGGTCCAGTCCGGTGGTTTCCGTGTCAAAGATGATCTGGCGCATAACTTATTCCGACGCTGCATTGGCCGACGACGGCGGCGTGTGGGCGCCCGGCGGGTGAGCCGGCGGGTGCTCCGCGCTACCGGCGTGGCCGGGTTTCTTGCGTGCGGTGGCAATCAGCGTATAGGCCACCGGCACGACGAACAAGGTCAGTAGTGTACCCAGCAACAGCCCTCCCACCAGCACCCAGCCGATCTGCTGGCGCGATTCCGCCCCCGCCCCCGTGGACAAGGCCAGCGGCACGGTGCCCAGCACCATCGCCCCCGTCGTCATCAAGATCGGGCGCAGCCGCAGCACGCTGGCCTCGATCACGGCGGTGAAAAGCTCTTTGCCTTCGTCCCGCAACTGGTTGGTGAATTCCACGATCAGGATGCCGTGCTTGGTAATCAAGCCCACCAGCGTGATCAGGCCGATCTGGCTGTAGATCGACAGCGTGCCGCCCGTCAGCCACAGCGCCAGGAGCGCCCCCGTCATGGACAGCGGCACCGACAACATGATGATGAAGGGGTTGCGCCAGCTTTCGAACTGCGCGGCCAGCACCAGGTAGATGAAGGCCAGCGCCATGCCGAAGACCAGATAGATGCTGCCCGATGAATCGCGGAACTCGCGCGACTGGCCGTCCAGGTCCGTGATGATGGTGTTGGGCAGTACGTCACGCGCCACCTGATGCATGTGCGTCAGCACCTCGCCCAGCGCGTAACCCGGCGCGACCGCCGCATCAATTTTGACCGCGCGCAGGCGGTTGAAGTGGTTCAGCGACTGCGGCGACACGCCTTCATGCACGCCCAGCAGGTTGTCCAGCTGCACCATGCTGCCGTCGCGCGCCCGCACGTAGATGCCGGAAATATCGGTGGGGTTGGCGCGGTCGCGCGGCGTCACCTGGACGATCACGTCGTACTGCTCGCCCTCGTCCTTGTAGCGCGTGACCTGGCGCCCGCCCAGCATGGACTCCAGCGTGCGGCCCACGGTGTCCACGTTGGCGCCCACGTCGGCCATCTTGTCGCGGTCCACGCGCACCCGCAATTCGGGCGTGTTCAAGCGCAGATCCGTATCCAGGTTGAGCAAACCGGGATACTTGCGCAGCTCGGTCAGGAAGACCTCGGTCAGACGCGCCAGCTCTTCGTACGACGCCTGGCTCATGATGATGAATTCCACCGGCTTGGACCGGGCGGACTGGCCCAGCGACGGCGGGTTGGTGGGAAACGCACGCACGCCAGGCAGGGACGCAAACTGCGGCTGCAACTGCTGGGTGATTTCCTGCTGCTTGCGGGTGCGCTCTTCCCACGGCTTCAGGCGCAGAATGGCGGTGCCGTCCGTCACGGTGGGAAAGCCCACCGTGACCTGGCTGCCGCTGGCCTCGGAAATCTGTGAATAGAACTTCTCGATACCCAGCATGCTGTCCAGCGTGTAGTTCAGCGTCGCGCCTTCCGGCGAATTGACGATGCCGAACACCACGCCCCGGTCTTCGACCGGCGCCAGTTCGCTTTTCACCACCGAGAACAGTACGCCACTGCCCCCCGCCACCGCCGCGCCTATCACCACCACCAGCCAACGATGACGCAGCGATGCGCCCAGCAGGCGGCGATAGCCGTTGCTCATGCCGTTGAGCCAGCCTTCGATCAGGTTGTACCAGCGGTTGTGATTGCTTTGATGGCGCAGCAGCACCGAGCACATCATGGGCGTCAGCGTCAGGGCCACGAAACCCGACACCAGCACCGCACCGGCCAGCGCCAGCGCAAATTCAATGAACAAACGACCGGTGCGGCCCGTGGCGAAGGCAAGTGGCGCGTACACCGTCACCAGCGTCATCGTCATGGCCACCACCGCGAAGCCGATTTCCTTGGACCCTCGCAGCGCCGCTTCCTTGCGCGGCATGCCGTCTTCGATATGCCGGTAGATGTTCTCCAGCACCACGATGGCGTCATCCACCACCAGCCCGATCGCCAGCACCATGGCCAGCAGGGTCAGCGTGTTGATCGAAAAGCCGAAGAAGTACATCAGCGCACACGCCCCGACCAGCGACACGGGGATCGTGACGATGGGGATGATGCTGGCGCGCAGGTTGCGCAAAAAGAAAAAGATCACCAGCACCACCAGGACGATGGCCTCGCCGATGGTGTGGAACACGGAATCAATGGAGCGCTCGATGAACACCGACGAGTCATACGCGATGTTCAGCTTCATGCCCGCCGGCAGCGTTTCGTTCAGCCGCGCGACTTCCTGGCGCGCCGCCGTGGACAGTTCCAGCGGGTTGGCGGTGGATTGCCGCGTGACACCGATGTTGATGGCGGGCTTGCCGTTAAAGCGCGAAAGGATGCGGTCGCTGGCCGCGCCGATCTCCACATTGGAGACATCGCGCAGGCGCACCGGGTAGCCCTTCACGTTCGCCACGATCACGTCTTCAAACTGCGCGGGCGTTTGCAGGTCGGTGGACGACACCACGGAAAACTCGCGGGCCCGCGATTCGATGCGGCCGGCCGGAATCTCCACGTTCTGGCTGCGCAGCGCGGCCTCTACGTCCTGCACGGTCAAGCCGTACGCGGCCAGCTTGTCGCGGTCAACGTAGATGCGCATGGACGGCAGGCGTTCGCCGAACACACGCACTTCCGCCGCGCCGGGCAAGACGGACAGCCGGGTCTTGATATAGCGATTGATGTAGTCGGACGTCTGGATCGCCGAGTACGACCCCGACTCCACCGCGATGTAGATGATGGGCTGGGAATCGGCTTCAACCTTGCCGATGATGGGCTCGTCGATCTCATCGGGCAAAAAGCGCCGCGCGCGTGAGACTTTGTCGCGCACTTCGGCCGCCGCCGCGTCCGGGTCGCGTGACAGGTTGAACTTGATGTTGATCAGGCTGCGCTCGGAACGGCTGCGCGAGGTCATCACGTTCACGCCCTCGATGCCGGCCAACTGGTCTTCCAGCGGCTTGGTCACCTGGGACTCGATCACCTCGGGCGAGGCGCCCTTGTAGGTCGTATCCACCGAGACAATGGGTTCGTCGATCTTCGGATATTCGCGCACCGTCAGGCGCGAATACGAGATCAGTCCAATCAGGACAATGATCAGCGACAGAACCGACGCAAACACCGGCCGCTTGATGCAGGTTTCCGAGATACGCATGGCGTCACCGCTAGAAAGAGAGAGGGGCCGCGCTCACGAGCCGCCGCCGACGACGTTCACGGCGGCGCCGTCCGTCACGCGCTGTATGCCCGCCACCACAAGTTGGTCGCCCGCCGCGACGCCGGTCAAGATTTCGACACGGCCTTCGCGGCGCTCGCCGATGGTGACTTCGCGCCGCTCGGCCTTGCCATCCTTGACCCGGTAAACGTACTGCGTTTCACCCGATGGAGACAATGCGGCTTCCGGCGCCACCAGGGCCTTGTCCTGATTGAACAGCAACTGCACGCGGGCGAACATGCCCGGGCGCAGCACGGCGTCGCTGTTGGCCACCGTGGCGCGCAGCAGGATCGACCGGCCGCCCGCGTCAACCAGCGGGCTGACGGCATAGACCTGCCCTTGGCGCTCCTGCCCCGGCAGCGCGTCCAGGCGCAGCGTCAGTTGCTGGCCCACCCGCACCTTGCTCAAGTACATTTCCGGCACGCGGAAGTCCACTTTCAAGGGGTCGATCGCCTCCAGCGGCGCCAGGTCCTGCCCCTGGTTGACGTAGTCGCCCACGGACACGCTGCGCAAGCCCACGATGCCGGCGAACGGCGCCGAAATCGTCATCTTGTCCAGGCGCGCCTGCGCCAGCGCCACGGCCGCTTCCTGCACTTTCAGCGTGCTGGCGGACTCATCGCGCGCCTGCTGGCTGACGAAACCCTTGCCCTGCAATTCCACGGCGCGCCGGTAATGGCTTTGCGCCAGCGTCAAATTGGCGCGCGCCTGCGCCAGCTCGGCGCGCGGCACGGAATCGTCCAGCCGTACCAGCACCTGGCCCCGGGCAACCGGCTGGCCTTCCTTGAATTCAATGGCTTGGATCCGCCCCACCACTTCCGGCCGCAGCACGACGGATTCATCCGAACGCAAGCTGCCCACGGCGGACAGGCCGCGCGCGAACGGAATTTCCTTGACGGTGGCAACCTCGACCCGAACGGGAGCGGCAGGCGTCGCAACCGGCCGGGCGGTGCTCTGAGCGGGAGGCGTTGCGCCGGGCGCTAGCCACCGCGGCACGAAAACGCCCAATGCGGCCCCCGCGGCCAACCCGGCCGCGACGGCGGCCAGCAGTACAGCTTTTTTCATGCGCGAATGTGGCTTTGATGCGGCGCGCCCCGGATTCCCCACTTGGACGACACCACAGGAACTGGAATGGGGAAGGCACTGTAGCACCCGAATTTACATACTGGAACAATCCAGAAGCCGGATGAAAGAACTAAATCCCCCTGTCCAGGCGGATTTCAGGGTATTTCCCGATGTCTTCAGGCCCGTCGAGCCACTTCCACGCCCAGATTCGCCAACTGGTCGGCCCGCTCGTTGCCCTCGTCGCCCGTGTGGCCGCGCACCCAGCGCCACGACACCTGGTGCCGTTGCACCTGCTCGTCCAGCGCCTGCCACAGCTCGGCGTTCTTGACCGGCTTCTTCTCCGCGGTCATCCAGCCGCGGCGCTTCCAGTTCACCAGCCATTCGGTCATGCCTTTCATGACGTACTGCGAGTCCGTGTGGATCGTGACGACGCAAGTGCGCTTGAGCGCCCGCAGGCCTTCAATGACGGCCATGAGCTCCATGCGGTTGTTGGTGGTTTGGAGTTCTCCGCCATGCAGGGTTTTCTCGTGGCCACCCGCGCGCAGCAAGACGCCCCAGCCGCCCGGACCGGGGTTGCCCTTGCAGGCCCCGTCGGTCCACATTTCCACTTTCTGGTCGATCGCTTTGTTGTCCTGCATGGTGCTGCTTGATAGTCCTTGTTGGTGCAAAGTAAAACGCGTGGCGCCGCGCTCAAGAAGGGTCGAAACCGTCGTCCGCCTGGCGGTTGACCACCACGGAAGCGGCGCGTGCGCGCTTGGGCTTGGTCTTCCAGGGGGCCCCGATGATACGCATGCCGGCCACGCGCTTGACGGCCGACACCATGTACACCGCGCCGCCCACGCTCCACCAGCGGGCGCCGGCCGACTCCAGGAAGCCCCAGCGCTGGAGCCATTTTTCGCTGCGGCAAGCCGGCGCATAGCAGCCGAACTGGCTTTCCTCGACCTCAAGCGACAGCAGCTTGAACCAGTCTTTCAGGCGCGGCAGCGACACTTGCGACGAGGGCGGTTGCGGCAGCCAGGGTTCCATGCCGGGCATGCGCGTGCGTGCGCCCCACATGCTCCAGGGATTGAACCCGGAAATCACGACCCGCCCTTCCGGCACCAGCACGCGCTCGACCTCGCGCAGGACGTTGTGCGGGTCCTGCGTGCACTCAAAGGCATGCGGCAGAATCAGCAGGTCCACGCTTTGGGATTCGAATGGCAGGGCCTCGGGCTCGGCCAGCACCACGCGCGACTGCCAGTCGGCCACGCTTTCCGCCGAGGGGGTTTCCGTGCCCACATAGCCCTTGAAAGGCATGCGATTGGCGCGCAGCAGATTCATGTCGGCCAGGCCGACCTGCCAGGCATAATAGCCAAACACATCCGCGACAGCCGCGTCGAACTGCGCCCGTTCCCAGGCCAGGGCGTACTGCCCCGGTGGCGTCTGGAACCATTCGGCCAGTTCTACAATCGGCGGAGTTTCTTCTGCCACGTTCTATTCCTTCGAATCTCATGCAAGCCTTGACCGCCCCCGCAGGCGGCCGCGAGCAACATGCCGCGGTCTTGCCTCTACCCGCCTTCACCGACAACTACATCTGGGCCATCGTCCATGGCGAAAACGCCGCCGTGGTGGACCCGGGCGAAGCCGGCCCGGTCGTGCAATGGCTGGAGCAGGAAGGCTTGAGGCTGCGCGCCATTCTACTCACGCACCATCACGGCGACCATGTGGGCGGTGTACTCGAATTGTCACGCATGGCGGACCTTACCGTATACGGTCCGGCGCGGGAAAGCCTGCCGCGCTGCGATGTCGCGTTGGCCGAAGGCGACCGCGTAGCCCTGCCCGAACTGGACCTGGACCTGCGCGTGCTGGACGTGCCCGGGCACACCGCCGGGCACATCGCTTACACCGGCCGGGCGGCCGGAATAGAACCCGTTCTGTTCTGTGGTGACACGCTGTTTGCCGGGGGCTGTGGTCGGCTTTTCGAGGGAACTCCCGCGCAAATGCATGATTCCTTGGAAAAATTTTCCGTTTTACCGCCAGATACACAGGTTTTTTGCGCGCACGAGTACACTCTAGCGAACTTGCGCTGGGCATTGGCTGTGGATCCCGCCAACCGCACCCTGCATCAGTGGTATCAGCGAGCCCAGCAATTACGAGCAGAAGGTCTTCCCACGCTTCCATCGACGATCGGTCAGGAACGCGCGACGAACCCGTTTTTGCGTACGCAGCAAGTGGACGTCATCCGCGCCGCAGCCAACTGGGCCGGAAACAATCAACCTACGCCGGTAGAGGTCTTTGCCTCCCTGCGTGAATGGAAGAACGACTTCAAGTGACCGCCTGATGAATCTATCCCGACTCCTTCTGCCACTCATGTTGGCAGTCCTCGCCGGTTGCGCAGGAACCAAAGCCCCCGACAGTAAAAACCTCACCACCAATTCCCAAGGG